>JAXKGN010000016.1:0-11077 GCA_036550355.1 Collinsella sp. | reverse complement strand
GGACGGTGCAGGCAGACCTTCCTGAGCTTGCCGATCTCGGAAGGCACGTGCAGACCTTTCGTCATGGCCTCCTACCTTTCTTTCGGGCCTCTGTCAGGGCCGATTCGTTAGCGCCCCTCCGTGTGAGGCGTTATTGCTGACAGCTCTAGTTATATCCAAATTCCATTCGTAATGCTACCTCGCCCCCGAACGGTCAGCAAAGTACGATGAACGGTATATCGCATATGATTTCCCATGATGCACTTCAGTTTCGTAAAGCAGATTTTCCTAGGTAAACGTTATTTTTCTAGGAAATCAAGCTTGAACACTCAAAGTTATCCATGATTCAAAATTGCATAGTGAAAACGGTTTTCTGCATATAAATGACGCTTGCCCTCGATTCGACCTACATTCGATTATATTCAGCTTGCTATCATTCTTATTCATACATTCTCACCAGTTGAGTGAGGATATAGATCGCTTGCTCAAAGCACCGGACGTTAGTGCTTCGGCTTGTCAGCGTAAGAAGTAGGTAAAGATACCGTTCACGCGATACGTCCGTGCCAGCGGTCGACTAAATTGAGACAATAGTGAATTAGAGTTAGGCTACCGTCCCCTGCGGGGACTGAACGGACAGATGCATATGCCGAGCAAAATCGAAAAGAAACAAAAGGCCGCTAAGCTGCGCAAGCCGCCGCGCGACTTCTCGTACACGCAAAACCGAGAGCTTAGCTGGCTGCGCTTTGACAACCGCGTGCTTGACGAAGCCTTCGACGAGACCGTTCCGCTGTTCGAGCGTCTAAAGTTCGTGTCGATTTTCGAGTCTAACCTCGACGAGTTTCTCATGGTGCGTGTGGGCGGCCTGTCCGATCTTGCAGAGCTCAAAAAACAGCCTGTCGACAACAAGAGCAATATGACCGCCTCCGAACAGGTCGATGCTGTCATGGCAGAGCTGCCCGGGCTCCTTACCCGTTGGGAGTCCATCTTTAAGAGCATCGAGGACAAGCTCGACGCTCTGGGCGTTCACCGCGCCCGCATCGATTCGCTTACGCCCGAGGAGCGCACCTTCGTAACCCGCTACTTCCAAGCCTACGTGTCGCCGGTCATCTCGCCGTTGGTCATTGACCCGCGCCATCCCTTCCCCAACCTGCGCAACGGCGCACTCTATCTGGCTTGTGGCCTAGACGGCGTCACCGACGAGGAGAGCCTGCTGGGCCTTATCGAGATTCCCACCTCGATGAACCGCGTGGTCGAGATCCCCTCGCCCACCGGCACCTACTCCTACATCTTGCTCGAGGACGTCATCCTCGCCTGCCTGGACAGTTGCTTTGGCTCCTATAAGCCGCTGGACCGCGCGCTGATCCGCGTCACCCGCAATGCCGATATCGACCCGGACGGCGAAGGCGTCGAGGAGGAAGAGGATTACCGCCAGCACATGAAGCGCATCCTCAAGAAGCGCCTGCGCCTGCAGCCGGTGGTGCTCGCCGTATCGGGCTCGCTCGAGAAGGCAACGCTCAAGACCATCCGCAAGGCGCTCGAGCTTTCTCGCCGCTCGGTCTTTACCTGCGATATCCCCCTTGACCTTGGCTACGTCTTTGGCATTGAGGGTAAGATTCCCGAGCACCTGCGCAATGAGCTCCTCTTTACGCCGTTTAAGCCGCAGCCCAATCCCACCATCGATATGGCCCGCTCCATCCGCGAGCAGGTGCTGCAGCACGACAAGCTGCTCTTTTACCCTTACGAGGCAATGAACCCGTTCTTGGACCTGGTGCACGAAGCAGCCTATGACCCCGAGTGTATCTCGCTGCGCATCACGCTCTACCGTGTGGCAAAGCAGAGCCGTCTGTGCGAGTCGCTCATCGATGCTGCCGAAAACGGCAAAGAGGTCACGGTGCTCATGGAGCTTCGTGCCCGCTTTGACGAGCAAAACAACATCGAATGGGCCGAGCGCCTGGAAGAGGCCGGCTGCACCGTTATCTACGGCTCCGAGGGCTTTAAGTGCCACTCAAAGATCTGCCAGCTCACCTATCGCGAGGGCATGGCGCTTACCCGCCTGACGCTTTTGGGTACCGGCAACTTTAACGAGAAGACGGCCAAGCTCTACAGCGACTTTATGCTCATGACCGCGCATCCCGGCATCGGCGAGGACGCCAACCTGTTCTTCCGCAACCTGTCGCTGGGCAACCTGCGCGGCGACTACCGCTTCCTGGGCGTGGCGCCCGTGGGCCTCAAGCCGCTCATCATGCGCGGCCTGGACCGCGAGATTCAGCGCGCCCTTGTCGGCGAGCCCGCCCGCGTGTTCTTTAAGCTCAACTCGCTTACCGACCGCGAGGTCATCGACAAGATTGCCGAGGCATCGTGTGCCGGCGTGCGCGTGGACATGATCATTCGCGGCATCTCGTGCCTCAAGCCCGGTGTTCCGGGCAAGACCGAGAACGTGCACGTGCGATCCATCGTCGGACGTTTTTTGGAGCATGCGCGCGTCTATGCCTTTGGCGTGGACTCGGACATGATCTACCTGAGCTCGGCAGACATGATGACGCGCAACACCGAGCACCGCGTGGAGATCGCCTTCCCCGTGCTCGACCCCACCTGCCGCGCCCTGGTGCACGAGTACATGGGCATGCAGCTGCGCGACAACGTGAAGGCACGCAGCCTGACGAGTGACGGCACCTGGGTTCCGGTGGAGCGCAAAGAGGACGAGAAACCCTTCAACTCGCAGGAAGCTCTGCTGGAGCGCGCGTATCGCAACGCCGAGGCCGCCGCGCAGCAGCACGCACAGGAGAAGGAACGTGTGGCCGAAAAAGTTATCCAGGACGAGATTGAACATGGGGCGGCTGCCAAACCGGAAGCGGTTGCCGCTCTCCCGGTGAATGAGCCCGAGGCTGCCGCAGAGCCCGCCGTGGAGAAAGCGCCCGAGGCCGCTACTGCGACTCCGGAGCCCGCCGCCGAGGCAAAGCCCGCCCCTGCTCCTGAGCCGCAGCCGGCCACACCCAAGGTCCAAGAGGTCCAGGCGACCGTCATTGAGCCCAAGCCTGCACCTGCACCTCAGCCCGAGCCGCAGGTCACCAAGCCCGCACCCGAGACGAGCGCCCGTCGCGATAAGCCCGCCGGCAAGACCAAGGCCATCGAGCGCCATCGCCCCGGTCGCGTGCGCATAGGCCTGGGCCTGATCGGCCTGGGTCTTAAGACGCTCATTACCGGCAAGACGAAATAGTCGTTTGTAGAAGCGCCCCGCATTTGAGGAAAGCCTCGGATGCGGGGCGCTTTTCCCTGCTACCATGGTGCGAATAACAACGCGAATGACAGGCAGGAATATGAAGCTCACTATAGAATCGATGACCTACGGCGCCGACGGGCTGGCGCACGCCGACAACGGCAAGGCCGTCTTTGTGCAGGGCGCCGTGGCAGGCGACACCGTCGAGGCCGAGGTCGTACAGGACGGCAAGTCGTTCATGCGTGCCCGCACCACCGAGATTCTGGAGCCAAGCCCCGATCGCATTCAGCCTCCCTGCCCCTTCGTGGGCATCTGCGGCGGCTGCTCGTGGGGCAATCTCTCACGCACGGCACAGCTCGCCGCCAAGGAGCAAAACCTGCGCTCCACGCTCGAGCGCATCGGCAAGTTCGCTCCTGAGCAGGTCGATGAGTTGGTACAGCCCATCTGCCACACCAAGGACGACTGGGGCTACCGCAATAAAATCGAGCTCGAACCGACCGTCGTCAACGGTCGCGTGCGTCTTGGCATGCACGGTGTCGACCCCAGCAAAATCGTGACCATCGATACGTGCCCGCTGTTCGACAAGCGCTTCCCGAAGGCGCTCAAATCGGTCGTCGGCGCACTCAACTATCTAAGCGGCAGCCATGACTTGGGGCTCGAACGCGTGGGCATTCGCGCATCACGCCGCACCAAGGCACTCGAGGTCGCACTCTGGACGCCCACAGGCTCTTTTCCGCGCTCGCAGGTCTCCCGCGTGCTGGCGGACGCCGCTCACCCCACGAGCATCGTGCGCGTGATGAGCAAGGGCGAAAAGAAGGCCCGCCGTGTCTCCAAGGTCGAAATGCTCGCCGGAGAGGGCTCATGGACCGAGAATATCGCCGAGGGTCAGATGCGCTTGTCTGCCCCGTCTTTTTTCCAGGTCAACACCAAGGGTGCCGAGATTTTGATCGAGCTTGTCATGGAAGCACTCGACCCGCAGGAAGACGAGCTTGCCGTGGACCTGTACTGTGGTGCCGGCACCTTTACCCTGCCGCTCGCCCGCCGCTGCGACTTTGTCGCCGCCGTCGAGGCCTACGGCCCCGCCGTGCGCGACCTGCGCCGTAACCTGGAGATCAACAAGCTTGATAACGTCGACGTCATTGGCGGAGACGCGGTGCGCGAGTTCCCCGACCAGGATGCCGACGTCTTGGTGGTCGACCCGCCACGCGCAGGCCTCGCCCCCGAGGCGATCGACCTTATCGCCAGCACGAGTGCTCGCGATGTCGCCTACGTGAGCTGCGACCCGGCCACCCTGGCGCGCGATCTCAAACGCTTTGTCGAAGAAGGCACCTTCTTCCCCGTAAAGATCACGCCAGTCGACCTGTTCCCACAAACCTTCCACTGCGAGACCGTCGTCCACCTTAGGCGCAACTAGACTGTTTGCCCAAGGCCACGCCCGATGATTTTTCTGGGACGGGGATTAAATAATCAATTTGTACCAAATGATTATTTAATCCCCGTCCCTTTTTAAACATTGGGAAATCGAGCGTGGCAAGCGCATGTCTTCGGGGTATAAGACGGCTAATTGTATGCCGCCTTACGAAAGGAACCCTCATGCCCAGCGTTGCCGTTCTCGCCGCCGATGGCTTTGAAACGATTGAATGCCTGACCATGGTCGACGTCATGCGTCGCGGCGGCGTGCGCGCCACGCTCGTCTCGATCATGCCCACGCGCGAGGTCGTGAGCTCGCTGCAGATTCCCGTAACCTGCGATGCGCTCTTTGACGAAATCAACTTTGACGAGTACGACTGCGTCGTGCTGCCCGGCGGCCTGCCCGGAGCCACCAACCTGCGCGCCGACCAGCGCGTCTGCGACGTAGTCTGCGAGTTCGCCGCGACCAAGCACGTTGCCGCCATCTGCGCCGCCCCGTTTATCCTGGGCGAGCTTGGCCTGCTCGAGGGACGCCGCGCCACGTGCTTCCCCGGCTTTGAAAAGAGCTTCCCCGAGGGAGCTTATACCGGCGAGAAGGTCACGCAAGACGGCAATATCATCACTGCCAGCGGCATGGCACAGTCACTCCCCTTTGCCTTGGAGCTGCTGCGCACGCTCGCCGGCGACAAGGCCGTCGAGAAGGTCGCCGAGGGCATCCAACTATGATTTTGGCTTCGCAATCGCCGCGCCGCATAGAGCTGATGCGCGAGGCGGGCTACAACATTCGCGTGATTCCCGCGGATATCGACGAAACGCCCTTTGATGGCGAAGCTCCGCTTACGCTCGTCGAGCGCTTGGCGCGTGCCAAAGCCGCTGCCATCGCCGCCGAGCATGCCGAGCCCAACGAACTGACCGTCGCGGCCGATACCATCGTCACCTTCGATGACAAGATTTTGGGTAAGCCGGCAAACGGGGACGAGGCGCGCGCCATGCTCCGCGAGCTTTCGGGCCGCACGCACCAGGTGGCAACCGGCGTCTGCATCGTTAAAGCCGGCGACGCTACAGCTCCGCATGCTGCCGAGAGTCTGTCGTTTGTCGATGTGACCGACGTGACGTTCTATGAGCTTACCGAAGAGCAGATTGAGCGCTATGTCGCCTCCGGCGAACCCATGGACAAGGCCGGAGCCTACGGCATCCAGGGCACAGGCGGCCGCATGCTCGTGCATGACATTTCGGGCGACTTCTACAACGTGGTGGGCTTGCCCATCGCCCGCGTCGCACGCGCGATTCAAAAACTCTCGTAATTGCATCTGGCGCTGGGTATCCCCCAGCGCCTACAATTTTGCCGTACCGTACGGATCCCGACCGGGCATAAGGCCCGGCGGAAAACCGATAGGAGAAAATATGGACACACTGCTCGAAGCCATCGATGTCTGCAACGTCGATGGCTTTTGCTTTGGCAACTATACGGACGAGGAGGCTGGCACCGGCTGCACCGTAATCGTGGCGCCCGAGGGTGCCACCGGTGGCGTTGACGTACGCGGTGGCGCTCCCGCTTCGCGCGAGACCGACCTGCTGCGCCCCGAAAACACCGTCGATAAGGTCCACGCCGTCTGCCTTTCGGGCGGATCGGCCTTTGGCCTCGAAGCCGCAAGCGGCGTCGCCCGCGAGCTTGAGAGCCGCGGCATCGGCTTGCCCGTCGGTCCCACGCAGGTGCCTATCGTGTGCTCCAGCTGCATCTTCGACCTCGCCTTTGGCGACCCCACCGTGCGCCCCGACATTGAGGCCGGTATCGCCGCCGTGCGTGAGGCACTCGACAACACCCCCACCACGCTCGAGCAGGGCAATGTAGGTGCCGGCACGGGTGCCACCGTCGGAAAGCTCATGGGGCCCGCCACCTGCATGAAGGCAGGCCTTGGCGCTGCCGCCGTGGCGCTCGGCCCCATCAAGGTGGGCGCCGTGGTCTCGGTCAACGCCTGCGGCAACGTCGTCGACCCCTTCACCGGCGAGTGGGTGGCGGGCATGCGCGCCGCGGCCGATAGCGACCAGATCGTCGACATGGAGCTCGCCGCCTTTGCCGCCGCCGGATCTATGCAGATGCCGCTCGACCGCACCAACACCACCATCAGCTGCATCGTCACCAATGTGGAGCTCACTAAGGCCCAGGCCACCAAGGTGTCCCAAATGGCCGCAGACGCCTATGCGCACGCCATCCGCCCCACGCACACCACCAACGACGGCGACACCATCTACACCCTCGCCA
The DNA here is from genome assembly GCA_036550355.1 of Collinsella sp. Lineage (GTDB taxonomy): Bacteria > Actinomycetota > Coriobacteriia > Coriobacteriales > Coriobacteriaceae > Collinsella. The sequence goes on along the minus strand of JAXKGN010000016.1, from coordinate 4,208 downwards.
GCGGCAAGTTGGGCGCCCAGGCTAGCGCCGCCGTTCCCCTAGACCTGCTGGGCATGCTCGCCGTAAGGGCCCTACAGACCGCCATCGTAAACGGAGCCAAAAGCGCCAAAACCTCCCACGGCATCCCCGGCGCCGCGAAGTAATCTCACTCGACCGTCGGTCGGAGGCAGGCGGGCATTACGTTTGCTGCTCTACAGTCCTATGCAAGACGAAGGCCACATTAAGTGGCCTTCTTTGCATGCGGAACTCGCGACAAACGTAATGCCCGCCCGCCTCCGACCGACTTCCAACCTAATTCTTTTCAGCCCAGGCCCCTGTGTACCGCGCGTCTAAGATCTTCAAAATTCAGCTGCCTGACAATCGATTCTTATAGCAGAGGCCCCTTGGCCTTTAGTTTGATACAAGTTCCGCACGAGCCGGAAAGCACTTAATGTGCTTTCCGTGCGAGCAGGACTGTTCGCAGTAGCAAACTAAAGGCCAAGGGGCCCAGTCAACCTATCAGCAGCGATTACTCAGCAGCTAGTTGAATTTGAAGATCTTTGAGGCAAGACGGTATAGGCCGAGTGTGGTTTTGTCTCCGGCCCGACCACGCAGGTTGGTGAAGAAGCCGACCACACCGTAGCGTGCACGACGATACATACGCTCGTCATAGGCTTTCAGATCAGTCCACAACGTCTTCAGGCGCTCATCGGCACAATCCTCGTCGGAAAGCTTAGTAAGCACCGAGCAGATTGCCATCATCATGGTGAAATAGCCCATCATGTAGGAGCGCAGACGCGACGACTCGACATCGCTGTACAGATGGAACGACTCCATCATGATGCGCGTCACGCGGAACTGCTGGTCCAGACGCTTGACCATCGTGGCCTCGTTGACGCTTTGGCCCTCGCGACCGATAAAGTAGCGATAGAGGTCGATGTCGGCGTAGTACATGGTCTTGCAACGCGGCAGCGGCACGTAGGCGTAGATGTTGTCTACATAGAATGTGTGCGGCGGCATAGGCAGATTGGACGCGCGCAGCACATCCGTGCGATAGCACAGGCTGTGCATGAGCAGATTCTGGTCCAGACGGAAATGGCCAATCTGGTCCCAGGTAAAGATCTTTTTTCGCGGCAGGGCAAACTTGTAGCCAATAGCGGTATGCGTACCCTCGTAAACCTTCTCGTACACATAGTTCGAGATAAAGAGGTCGACGCGCTGGTCGCGCTCCTCAAAACCGCGCAGGATCGAAAGCATGGTCGACAGGGCGGCGCCATCGAGCCAGTCGTCCGAGTCGACGACCTTGTAGTAGGTACCCTGCGCCTCGCGCAAGCCCGAGAGGACGGCGATGCCGTGGCCGCCGTTCTCCTGATGCACCGCGCGAATGATTCCGGGATAACGTGTCTCCCACTCATCGGCCTTGGCTGCCGTCTCGTCCTTGGAACCGTCATCGACGATGATGATCTCGATATCGGTGGCGTAATTGCTCCCCTCCAGAATGGAGGTGATGCAATGGTCCATGTCCTTGGCGGCGTTATACGAGGGAATACCGAATGATATGACTTTATGCATGGCAGGCGATAATCTCATCCGAAAGATCGAGGGCGGAGTTGGTCACGGCATCCATATCGTAGTAACGATACTCGGCCAGGCGACCCACCGGGTGGAAGTTCGTCAGGTTTTGGACGCGCTCAAGATAGCGCTCATAGAGCTCACGGTTCTCGGGCTCCAGAATGGCGTAATAGGGCGTCTCGCCCGAGCCGGGCGTATAGGCCTTGGAATACTCCTTCATGATGGTGGTCTTGCCGGGCAGGACCTGGCCAGTCATGTTCTTGAACTCGGTGATACGCGTGTAATCCTCGCTCGTGGTGTAGTTGACGGTGCCCACGGGCTGGAACTGGTCCATATCGAGCGTCTCGAACTTCATGTCGAGCGTACGGTACGGCAGAGCGCCCAGGTCGAGGTTGAACAGCTCGTCGAGCGGACCGGTGTAGACGATCTCGCCGCCATAGACCTTGCCGTCGATCTTGACGGTGGTCTCGTCGATCTCGAAGAGATCGCGGGCGTCCACGTCGCAGAACACATCAATCAGATCGTGGTCGAGCATGTGCTCGAACAGCGCGGTATAGCCGTCCTGCGGCATGCCCTGGAAGGGAGCCTGCGGGAAGTAGCGGTCATCGTCGCCCACAAAGACGGGAACGCGACCGGTGATCGAGGGATCGATCTGGTCGGGCGTCTGGCCCCACTGCTTCATGGTGTAATGCAAAAAGACGTTCTCGTAGACGTAATCGGCGACCTCGGCAAGATCCGGGTCGTTCTTCTTGCGCAGCTCCATGATGGGCACCTTGACGTCCTTGCCAAAGGTCTCCACGAGCTTCTGATACAGCTCCTCGCCGCGCTCGTCGCCAAAGGCGAGCTTGAGGCTCGCGTGGTTAAAAGGCACGGGCATGAGGGTGCCGTTGATGTTGGCAAGCACCTTGTGCTGGTAGTCCGTCCACTTGGTAAAGCGCGACAGGAAATTGTGGACGCGCTCATTAAAGGTATGGTAGATGTGCGGACCATACTCGTGGACCAGGATTCCGGCCTCATCAGCGCAGTCGTAGGCGTTACCCGCAATGTGGCTACGGCGCTCCAGAACGGCAACACGATAGCCGATGGTCTCGGCGAGACGGCGGGCACAAACGGCACCGGCATAACCGGCACCGACGACAATCATGTCGTATGCGCCGGCGTTAAAGCCTTCAGGCAGGCCTGAGGTAATCTGCATCGATACTCCTTGTCAAAAGCCACGGGCTCGTTAGCTGGGCTTTTCTCGAACATTCTTCGAGACATATTTATCAGAGCGATTATAGCGCTAATGCGTCCTATAATGAGCTTGCCACACAAGGAAAGCTCAAGCACCGCGGCGAACATAATTGAAAGGTAAACCCGCTAGCAGCGGGTTTATTCGTGAACAGCCGGGCGCCTGGAGCTTAGCGAAACGCTTGTAAGGAGTAACATGAGCGATTTCCTAAACCGTATGAAGTCTGCCGCCAAGGCCGACCTTAAGACGATCGTCCTGCCCGAGGGCGAGGATCCGCGCACCATCGTCGCAGCCACCAAGATCATCGAGGAGGGCCTGGCAAAGATCGTCATCCTGGGTAACCCCGACGAGATCAACGTTCCCGGCGCTACCGTCATCGATCCGCGCAATGCCGAGAAGCACGAGGAGTACGCGCAGAAGTTTGCCGAGCTCCGCGCCAAGAAGGGCGTCACCATCGAGCAGGCTCGCGCCCAGGTGATGGACGCTACCTACTTTGGCACCATGATGGTCAAGATGGGCGATGCCGACGGCCTGGTCTCCGGCGCCTGCCACTCCACCGCCGACACCCTGCGCCCCGCGCTGCAGATCCTCAAGACCGCCCCGGGCACCAAGCTGGTCTCGGCCTTCTTCGTGATGTGCACCGACACCCCGCAGTTCGGCACCGACGGCACGCTGATCTTCGCCGACTGCGGCCTCAACATCAACCCGTCCTCCGACGAGCTCTCCGAGATCGCCATCGCCTCCGCTCACTCCTGGTCCACCTTCATGGGCAACGTTGAGCCGCACGTGGCCATGCTCTCCTACTCCACCATGGGCTCCGCCGGCGGCGAGGTCGCCAAGAAGGTCCAGGAGGCCGTGAAGTTCTGCCACGAGAAGGCTCCCGAGCTCGCCATCGACGGCGACCTGCAGCTCGACGCCGCCATCGTCCCCACCGTCGCCCAGCTCAAGGCTCCCGGCTCCTCCGTCGCCGGTAAGGCCAACGTGCTCGTGTTCCCCGACCTCGAGGCTGGCAACATCGGCTACAAGCTGGTCCAGCGCTTCGCTGGCGCTGACGCCTACGGCCCCATCCTGCAGGGCATCGCCAAGCCGGTTAACGACCTGTCGCGCGGCTGCTCTGCCGACGACATCGTGGGTGTCGTTGCCATCACCGCCGTCCAGGCTCAGATGGCTGAGTAGCGGACATATCCCCTCGGGACCCTACAGGGTAAAGCTCTGAAAACGTCCTCGGACATGTCGGAAGCCCCCGCTGCGCGCTACGCGCGGCGGGGGCTTCCTCCGTCCTGACGCTCCTATTTGGCAAGGTGTTTTTTAGAATCCTTTTTGCGCTCGGCCTCGAAGGCCTGCCTGTCCCAATCGAGCGGAAGTCCGGCCTCGACCCATGCCTCGTAGGCCCTCCTTATGGGCTTGAGCTCCCTTTGTCCCCTCT
>JAXKGN010000015.1:0-53392 GCA_036550355.1 Collinsella sp. | reverse complement strand
TCCCGCCGGTTCGACCGGCGCGCCACGGGTCAAGATGCACTAGGCCTGGACGAAGTCCGGGCCCGCGCCTTTAGACGCGAGCCCGGGGCCCGTGGGTTATACCCTAAGAGCAAACCACCCTTTTTAAGGGTGGTTCTGATTTCTCGTTGCGTTGTCGTGCACGGCTTTTTTGGGAAGGGTGCCCGGCACCTCCCTCATCTCCAGAGAACAATGAACGTTCACCTAGTTGTTGCGTGGTGCTGAATCGACTTGATAATCAAAAATGCAGGGATTTTTTCATTTTCAGGCCCGTTCAACGGCAAAAAACGACCGTTCAAGGATAATATACAAGTGAACGTTCACCTATCATAAGCAATCGCGCATAATCTAGCTAAACGTTCACCCTGAACGGCATGCAGACAGACGTCGGTATGGACTCCAATGTCTTGTTCCAAGACAATCGAGAAAAGAGAGGGAGCTCGATGACTAACAAGATCGGTAAAAAGCGCAAGATCACATTCTGGACGCGCTTGGGCTTTGGTATGGGCGGCATGCTCAACTCCGGTGCCCTGACCTTTACGCACAGCTACATGGTGCTGTTCCTGTCCACGGAGTGCGGCCTGTCCGCAGGCGAGGCTGCGCTGATCAGCTCGTTCGCCATCTATCTCAACGCCATTCTGTGCCCGCTTATGGGCTTTGTGGCCGATAACTTCTACGCTACCAAGATCGGCCGTATCTTTGGCCGCCGCCGTTTCTGGATCTTGCTGGCAATCCCGATGATGGTCGCCGAGCCGCTCATCTTTGTGGCTACGCCGTTCGGTTTCCCGTACTACTTTGTGCTGTACCTGATCTACAACGTCGCGTATACGTTCTGCACCGCCAACCTGTCGCCGCTTACCATCGAGATGACCGACGACTTCAAGGAGCGTACGTACCTCACCGGCTACAAGCACCTCTTTGGTAACGCCGCCGGCTTCCTGATGGCAGCACTCGTCGGCTTTGGCTTTGGCACCTTCGGCGAGACCAACCCGTTCAGCTACTTCATCATCGCTACGGTCAACGCTTCGGTCATGGCAATCTCGCTGCTGTGCGTGTACCTGTCCACGTGGGAGCACACCCCCGAGGAGGTGGCTCAGGAGAAGATCGAGAGCGTCGGCGAGGGTATCAAGAAGTTCTTCATCGACGTTGTCTCTACCTTCCGCAACAAGTCCTTCCGCAAGGTCCTGTATGCACAGGTCTCCACGAAGCTCGCTGCTGCCTGCTGGTCTGCCTGCCTGTCCTTCTTCATCGTCTACTGCCTGCAGATTCCTAAGTCCTATGAGTCCGTGATGGAGATGCCCGGCAAGGTCGTCGCTATCGTCTGCACCGCCATCTGGGTTGCCCTCATGGCCAAGAAGGGCTTCCACAAGTCTTGGTACCTGGCCAACGTCGGTTGCGCTGCGTGCATCATCGCCTACAACTACTTCGCCTTTGGTCAGATTAACGGCACCTCCACGGTCGCCATCGCCATGATTGCCTACCCCATCATCTTCGCCATCTGGAAGTTCTTCTACGTTGGTTTCCAGTACCTGCCCGACGTTCTGCTCAACTACATCCCCGATGTCGATGAACTCATCACCCTGCGTCGTCGCGAGGGCATCTACAGCTCCGCTCAGCAGCTCTGCCAGCAGATCGCCCAGGCTATCGCCGTCAACGCATGGGCTATTGTCCTTGCTGCCTCCGGCTTCATTCAGACCGCCGGCAACAGCGACGCCGTAACCCAGCCCGCCACCGTGCCTCTGTACATCTGCGGCTACATGCTCATCGGCTGCGCCGGCTTCTTCCTGCTCGCGGCTGTCCTTGCCCGCGGCATCAAGATCGACAAGGAGCAGTGCGACATCCTCTGCGACGAGATCAAGCGCGTCAAGGAGGGCGGCAAGATGGCCGACGTCCAGCCCGAGGTCAAGGCTCTTTGCGAGGAGCTCTCCGGCTTCAAGTACGAGGACTGCTTCGCTCACAACAACGTTGGCTTCCAGGACGGCAGCGTAATTCCCGCCGAGTAGGGCAGGCGCATCGTCCAAACCACAGGGCCGTGCCACCGGAGATCCACCGGCGGGTGCGGCCCTTTTTTAAAAACGAGTAGTATGAACTTCTGATTACATTTGAGGGAGAGACCCATGGAGACGAACGTTATCTGGCGCAACGCCCGCGCGGCCGTTATTGAGCTCGACGACGGTGGCTACTTTACCTGTGCCGATACGTGGGAGATCTTTGTCAACGATGAGCCCGTCGGTACCACGAATACGGTCGAGACCTATGTTGACGGCCTGGTTCCCGGCAAGCGCAACCTCGTCCGCTTTGTCTGCGGCGAGCGTGAGCTGAGTGTGGGCGTCACCACGCCCGCGGAGCCCTTTACCATCAACGTTCGCGACTGCGGCGCCAAAGGCGATGCCGAGCACGATGACACCACCAATATTCAGGCTGCCATCATGGCTTGTCCCAAGGGCGGGCGCGTGCTGATTCCCGCTGGCAACTACCGCATCAAGTCCCTCTTCCTTAAGAGCAATATCAACATCGAGCTCGCCGAGGGCGCGGTGCTGCTGGCCCGTCACGACCGCGCGGCGCTTGCCTACATTCCGGGCACGGTCACGGGTGACAAGGGCACCGGGTATGCCGGCACCGATATGCTGCCCCTGGGCCGCTGGGAGGGCGAGAGCTTTTCGACCTATTGCTCGACCTTTACGGGTCTGAGCGTGCACGACGTGTGCATCTATGGCCGCGGCGCCATCGACGGCCAGACCGATTTTGCCGAGGATAACTGGTGGAACAAGGACTTTAAGAATATCTTCCGCCCCGAGGAGGGCCGCGAGATCGCCCGCCCGCGCATGATCTTCCTGTCCGAGTGCCAAAACGTGAGCCTTGCCGGCTTTACCGTCCGCAACAGCCCAGCATGGAACATCCATCCCGTTCTGTGCGAACACGTCGATGCCCTGTGCCTGTCCATCGAGGGTCCCAAGAACTCCCACAACACCGACGGCTTCGATCCCGAGAGCTGTGGCTTTGTTCGCATCCTGGGTTGCCAGTTCTCGGTGGGCGACGACTGCATCGCCATCAAGAGCGGCAAACTGGGCATTGAGCCCGAGCTTCGTCCCGCTACGCACGACGTGCTGATCTCTCACTGCTACATGCACGATGGTCACGGCGCCGTGGTCCTGGGTTCAGAGGCTGCCGGCGGCATCAAGGACCTCACCGTGAGCAAGTGCCTCTTTGAGCGCACCGACCGCGGCCTGCGCGTTAAGACTCGTCGCGGTCGCGGCAAGGACGCCGTCAACGAGGGCATCACCTTTGAGCACATTCGCATGGACGAGGTGCTCACGCCTTTCGTGGTCAATTCGTTCTACTTCTGCGATAAGGACGGCAAGACCGACTATGTCCAGAGCCGCGACGCGGTGCCCGTCGACGACCGTACGCCCGGCTTTGGCGCCACGACGTTTTGCGATATCGAGGCCACCAACTGCCACGCTGCCGCCGCCTACATCACGGGCTTGCCCGAGAGTAAGGTGACGCGCCTGACGTTCCAGGATGTCCATGTGACCTTTGCGGCAGATGCCGAGCCCTTTGTGCCTGCAATGGCCTGCGGCGTGGAGCCCATGGCGCGCCAGGGCATCATCGCGCAGAACGTGAAAGTCCTCGACCTGCAAAATGTGGTGATCGAGGGTCAGGATGGCGACGAGCTGCAGCTCGAGAACGTCGATAAGATTGTCCGTTCCTAGCTGGAATTGATGACCGGGGCCGCATTGCCGAAAAAATCGGCTATGCGGCCCTTGTGCCATGCGGCCGCGCTACGCATCATAACGAGAAGGTATACATGCTCAATAAAACGATTTGTGTCGGGGTCGATGGCTCGGATGCCGCGATCTCGTCCTATATTTTTGCTCCCACCGAGGATGCTTATGCCCTGGAACCCCGACCTGCAGTTTTGATTGTGCCGGGTGGGGGCTACGATCATATTTCGCCTCGCGAGGGCGAGCCGGTGGCGCTACGCTTACTTGCGATGGGGTATCAGGCTTTTGTTCTGGACTACTCGGTTGCGCCCGCCGCCTATCCGCTTGCATTGCAAGAACTTGCGCGGGCGGTCGATACCGTGCGAAGTCATGCGACGGAGTTTTGCGTCGATCCCAATCGAATTACGGTCATGGGTTTTTCGGCGGGTGGACACCTGGTTGGCTTGCTCGGGGCGCTTTGGGACAAACCTTGGCTTGCAGAGTCGATCGCGACATCGCCTGAGTCGATTCGGCCTGACGCACTTTGCTTGGGCTATCCGGTCGTAAGCTCGGGGGCCTATGCCCATCGTGGCTCGTTTGAACACCAAACGGGTGCCGATGACGTTTTGGCTCAAAAGTTGTCGATCGAGAACATGGTGGGCGAAGGTTTTCCCCGTACGTTCTTATGGCATACCGCCGAGGATGCATCGGTGCCAGTCCAAAATAGCCTTTTGCTTGCGCAGGCGCTTGCCGATCACGGGATTGGCTTTAGCTTACATATTTTTCCGCATGGAAAGCACGGAGCATCGCTCGCCACGGCCCAAACGGCATTTAAGGGTTGCGCCGAGCATATTCAGCCACAGGTTCAGGGCTGGCCTGAGCAGTTTGCCGCCTGGGAGCGTGATGGACGATGAACGAAAGTATCAATGAGCTGCGTGTTTCGAGGGCTGCGTCAGGAGCGTATCCAACGATTTCTGATGCCTTGGCGGCAACCGATCAACTCTATCCGGACGCCGAGCAGGCGGTGACGATCCATATTGATCCGGGTGAGTACCGCGAGCGGGTCGAGATCCATCGGCCGCATGTGACGTTGGCGGGCGAGACGGCTGACAGCGTGCGCATCGTGGGCAGCCTGGGTGCCAAGATGCCCTCGGAGGACGGCTCGGGTGTCGACGGTACGCTCGGCACGTTTAGGACCTATACCGTTTTAGTCGATGCCGACGACGTGCGGCTCGAGAACCTCACAATCGTCAACGATGCCGGCGACGGTCGCGAGGTGGGGCAGGCGATTGCCCTGTACGCCGACGGCGACCGTTTGGTGGTCGACGCCTGTTGCATTACGGGGCGCCAGGACACGCTGTTTTTGGGCCCGTTGCCCCCGCGCGAAGTCAAACCGGGCGGATTCATTGGGCCCAAGCAGTTTGCGCCGCGTCGGGTGGGCCGTCAGTATTTTCGACGCTGCCGGATTGAGGGCGACGTCGACTTTATCTTTGGCGGCGCGTGTGCCTATTTTGAGGGGTGCGAGATCCGCTCGCTCAACCGCAATATGGACGTGAACGGTTACGTGACGGCGGCATCGACGCCCGAGGGAGAGCCATATGGCTTCGTGTTCCACGGCTGCTCGTTTACAGCCGCGCAAGACGTGGCACCGGATTCGGTCTATTTGGGTCGTCCTTGGCGTGAGTGGGCCCAGACCGTGCTGATCGATTGCTGGCTGGGACAGCATATCAAGCGCGAAGGTTGGTGGGATTGGGCTAAGCCGGCGGCGCACGAGAGGGCGCACTACGCTGGTGCAAGCCTACATGGCCCGGCGAGTGATGCCGAAAACTGGGTGCCATGGGCGCACGAGCTCGATGCGACAGCCACTACCCGATACGCCCGCGAACAGGTGCTTTCCGGTGCGGACGGCTGGGACCCCGAAGGTGGCCCGGGCGACGCTGCGGAGACCGACAGTCTTTCCGATAACGGTCGCACGGTGCATATCGACACCTATTACGAAGACGAACTGGCGTTTCGTGAGCGCCTTAAGCGTGAGGGCCGCTCCGCCGCATTTAAGGGCACGACGCCCGAAGACTTTGAGGCATGGCAGATTGCGACGAGGGTTCGGCTGTTTGACCTGTTGGGCCTATCGATTATGGATCGCGTGTCGATTGAGGCGCGCGAGCTCGATCGGGTGCAGATTGCCGGCGGTATCGTGCGCACCCATGCGATGCTGCAGGTGGAGCGCGACGTTTGGATGCCGTTCTACCTGCTCGAGCCGCAGTCGCCTAAGCTCGATGCGCGCGGCCGCAAGTGTTGCTATGTCTGCCCGCATGGCCATCAGGGAGCAGGCGCCGCAAGTGTTGCGGGCGTGACGGGCGTGCCGGCGGTCGATGATGCTGTGCGTAAGTTCAATTACGACTACGGTCTACGTTTGGCGCGTATGGGTTACGTGACCGTCTGCCCCGACGCACGCGGTTGGGGATACCGTCGTGACTGGAAGGGTCAGGGCGATGACGAGAACAGCTTTCTGCGCGGCACGTGCCTAAACCAGGCACGTATGGCCGAGCCACTGGGTCTTACGGTCGCGGGCCTCAACGTCTGGGACAACATGCGCTTGATTGATTACCTGGCGACACGCGGCGATATTGCCATGGATGACCTGGGTTGCTTTGGTTTTTCGGGTGGCGGCTACATGACGTTGTACCTGGCCGCACTCGACCCGCGTGTGCGCAAGGCGTTTGTCTCGGGCTATCTGTACGGTGTCGCTGATTCACTGCTGCACCTCAATGGCAATTGCAGCTGCAACTACACACCCGGACTTTGGCGCTTACTCGACATGGGCGATATTGCCTCGCTTATTGCGCCGCGCCCGTTGTTAGTGCAGAGCTGCGAAGAAGATCATCTGAACGGTTCGCGCGGGCTGAAAAATGTCGATGAACAGCTCAAGATCGTGCGCGATGCCTACAAGTTGCTGGGCCGCAGAGATGCTCTGCGGCACGAGGTGTGTCCGGGTGGACACCATCTGGGAGTGACACATCTTGTCGAGGATATCGAATGGCTCGATTCGCACGTTGCGAAATGCGACCGTGCATAGCCCCTTGGCATGCTGCAAATAACGGTACGTACCTGTATGGCCGCCAATGGGCGGATGAGGAGAAGATTATGGAAACGAAGAACTTGAGTGAATCGACCATTTGCTGCTTTGGCGATTCGACCACATGGGGGGATAACGGATGCGGCGCAGGCGGCAACGACATCTCTTGGACTTCGCATCTGGGCGCGTTGCTGGGAGGTGCAGTCGTCGAGAACTTTGGCATCAAGGGTTCGCGTATCGCCATCAAGGCCGACCGTACCGATTCATTTGTCGAGCGCTTGGACGGCATCGACGATGCGGCCGATGTCTATGTTGTCTTTGGCGGCGTTAACGACTTTAGCCGCAACGTGCCGCTTGGCGAGTTGGGCAGCACCGATGTGCATGAGTTCTATGGTGCGGTCGACTATCTGATCCGAACCATCACGGCGCGCTCACCTCAGGCAAAGCTCGTGTTTATGACGCCATGCAAGACGAGTGGTAAGCACGAGAAGGATATCCCGGCAAGCGATGAGGCGAACCATTTGGGTCTGACGCAAGACGCCTACGTGCGAGCGATGCTGGAGGTCTGTGACCGTTACTCCGTTCCGGTGATTGACCTGTATGCGCAAAGCGGCATCAGCCCGTTTTTGCCGGAGCACCGCGAACTCTATATGCCGGACGGCCTGCATTACAGCCCGGCTGGCTATGAGCGCCTGGCGCATCGCATCGCCGCGGGCTTAGCCGCCGTTTGCCGTTAAAAGTCTGCCGTTCGCGGGGAATATAGGGTTAACGTTCACCCTATATTCCCCGTTCGCGTTACACTAGGGTTAACGTTCACCTATCATTAACGTCAGAGGGGACAGCAATGGGTTGCAATCAAATCCTGGACCGTTATATCGAGCAGTTGATCGAAACCTCTACGCCGCAGGCGCCGGCCTGGAACATCGAAAAGCTCCGTGCCGGTAAGGAGAACACCTGGAACTATATCGACGGCTGCATGATCAAGGCGCTCATCGAGCTGTACGAGATCACGGGTGAGCAGCGCTACCTGACGTTCGCCGACGACTACATCGATTTCTTTGTCCAGGACGACGGTACCATCAAACATTACAACCCCGAGGAGTACAACCTCGATAACGTTAATGCGGGCAAGACCCTCTACAAGCTCTATGACCTGGTGGGCAAGCCCAAGTATCGTGCGGCCATGGATACCATCTATCGTCAGCTCGAAACCCAGCCGCGCACCAAAGAGGGCGTGTTTTGGCACAAGGCCGTCTACCCCAACCAGATCTGGCTCGACGGCATGTATATGGCACAGCCGTTCTACATGCAGTACGAGCTGAGTTTCCACAACCGTCGTGCCTGCTCAGATAGCTTCCATATGTTCCAGGTCGTGCACGACCTGATGCGCAACCCCCTCAATGGTCTGTACTATCACGCTTACGACGCGAGCCGCAAGCAGTTCTGGTGCGACCCGGTCACCGGCCTTTCGGCTAACTTCTGGCTGCGCGCCGAGGGCTGGTTTGCCATGGCGCTCATCGACACGTGGGAGCTTATGCCGCCTTCGATGTCGGCCGAGAAGGACGAGATCCGCAAGATGTTCCACGACCTGATTGACGCCATGCTGCCGTATCAGGACGAGAAGACCGGCATGTGGCATCAGGTCATCAACCTGCCCAATATCGCCCCCAACTACCTGGAGGAGTCGGGCAGCGCGATCTTTGCCAACGCCATCATGAAGGGCGTGCGTCTGGGCGTGTTGGGTGAGCGCTACTACCAGTACGGCCGTCGCGCCTTCGACAACATCTGCCTGGTTGCGGGCTTGGGAAACACCGCGCACCGCGAGGGCACGTTTGGTTACTACATGAGCGAGCCTATCGTCAAAAACGATGCGAAGGGCGTGGCGCCGCTGGTGCTTGCCTATATCGAGACCATGCATCACGACAAACTGGCCGGCAGGCACGACCCGCTTGCTCCCTCGGGCGTGTGCTCCATCGAGGACCCGTTTGGCGGATACACTCCGGGCATCAATGCCCGTAAGGGGTGTGAATAGCATGGAGGCCATTACTCCGGGCGTACGTTTACACGACCTTCCGCAGGGGACCGTAGAGGAACGCATTCGCATGGCAGGAGAGCTGGGCTTTTCGTGCATTCAGCTGCCGAGCAAGGTACTCTACGCATCGATGGGGATTGATCGAGTCGGCCTGACCAGCGAGCTTGCCAACCATTTGCGTGCGGTGCTCGACGAGGCGGGCATTTCGATTGCCGTGCTCGGCTGCTACAAGAATCTGGCGACGCCCGATCGACAACAGCTCATGGATAACATTGCCGAGTACGAGGCGTGCTTGAATTTTGCCCAGATGCTCGGCGGATGCCCGGTTGGCACCGAGACCGGTCGCCCCAATGCGCGGAACCGCGTTGCTGACGACCGTATGACCGATGAGGCACTCGAGGCTTTTATGGACGGGCTTACGTATGTCTGCGAGCGCGCCGAGGCCATGGGCGGTCAGATTCTAATTGAGCCCGGTTGGAACGAGACGGTCAACACGCCAGATCGCTGCCGTGAGGTGCTGGAGCGCGTCTCGAGCCCGTCGCTCGGCGTGATCTATGACCCAGTGTCGCTGCTGCACCCCAGCGTCGTTGACGAAGCGCAGGAAATCACCGCGCGCATGCTCTACTTATGCGGCAGCAAGATCCGCGTGCTGCACGCCAAGGATTTTGAGGTCGTTGATAACGAGGACGAAGCCGGTTGGTGCGACGGTACGGGTTCACGCCTGGTGTGTCATGGCGTGGGCGAGACGGGACGATATGACTTTGAGCCCGTGGTGGCCTGGGTGGCTGCCGCCTGCCCCGGGATTCCTTGCGTGGTCGAGAACAGTGTGCCGGCGACGGCGGCTGACTGCCTGGCGACACTCGAGCACATGTCCGCTCGCTGCGGGGCTTCGCATCGCGAGTTATAGCATTGGCTTTTGCCGTGTCGGCAGATTGAGATTACCTGTATGGGGGCGGCGGTGAAGGGTCTTTATCGTCGCCCCATTGGATTGCATTAAAAAGGGGAGTTGCGTGGCTATCCACATTGTCGAAGAGGCGAATCGTTGCCTAGGTTGTAAAAGGGCGTTCTGCCAGATTAAGGGCTGCCCGGTTCAGACGCCTATTCCGCGGGTCATCGACCTGTTCAAACAGCGTCGTCTAGAAGAGGCGGGCGAGCTGCTGTTCCAGAACAATCCCATGAGCGCGGTCTGCTCCATGGTGTGCAACCATTCGGGCCAGTGCGAGGGTGCTTGCATCCAGGGCCGCAAGGGCACACCCGTGCATTTCTCGAGCATCGAGAACTATATCTCGACAGCGTATTTGGATCGTAAGGAGTGGACGCCCGCGCCGTCGTGCGGCAAACAGGTTGCTGTGGTCGGTTCCGGTCCCGCCGGCATTACCGTGGCCATTAAGATGGCCCAGCTGGGCTGTGCCGTCACGGTATTTGAACAGCGCCCCGAGATCGGCGGGGTGCTGGAATACGGTATCCCCGAGTTCCGCCTGCCCCGTGCGCTCGTGCAAAAGTACCGTCACGTGATGTGCTCGCTTGGCGCGCGCGTGCGCCCCTCGACCACCATCGGCGGCGCACTGCACATCGATGACCTGCTACGTGACGGCTACGACGCGGTCTTTGTCGGTACCGGTACCTGGCGTGCCCGCAAACTGGGCATTCCCGGCGAGTCGCGCGGCAACGTGCTGTTTGGCATCGATTACCTGGTCGATCCCACGAGTGTGGCGATCGGGCAGAACGTGGCGGTTATCGGCGCCGGCAATGTGGCCATGGATGTAGCCCGCACGGCGCTGCGCTCGGGCGCGCGCAAGGTTACCGTGTATGCCCGCTCGCGCCATATCTCGGCTATCGACGACGAGGTCGAGCTGACCGAGCTCGATGGCGCCGAAATCGTGCGCGGCAAGGCGATCTGCGCCATCGACGATAACGGTCCGGTCTTTGAGACGGCTATCTTCGATGAGGACGACAGCGTGGTGGGCTACGAGGAAGAGCTCGACCATGCGTCCGCCGACACAGTGGTCATCGCGGCCTCACAGGTGCCCAAGGACAAGCTTGTGCTTACGACGGGTGGTCTGGTGACTGACCATCGCGGCCTGCTGTCGGTCGATGAGCACGGCATGACCACCGTGCCTGGCGTCTTTGCCGCCGGCGACGTGGTCAACGGCCCGCTCACTGTGGTCCATGCAGTAGCCGGCGCCAAGCTTGCCGTCGAAGGCATGATTAACTACCTGGGCCTCTAACCCATCCCATCCATCAGTTGCGGTGGAATACGGACTGTTTTGGCTGTCAAAGGCCTTATCTACTCCGTATTCCACCACAACTTTTTTATGAGGGTCGGGATTGAAGGTGGGGAGTGCGAGCGAGTACGAATGCGGCGGATACTGATACGATAGGTACGTTAGCAACTGCCGCCGAGCGGCTCAAACGAAAGGAAGCCTGTATGGAGTCATCCGCCTACCCGATGCTCTTTAGCCCGATCAAGGTCGGTACGACCGAGGTCAAGAACCGCGTCTTTATGCCGCCGGTATCCACGAACCTGGCCGATCATGGCTATGTGACCGACGACTTGGTCGATCATTATCGTGCCCGTGCCAAGGGCGGCGTTGGCCTCATCATTACCGAGGTCGTGACGGTCGAGCCCACCTATACCTATCTGCCGGGTGACATGTGCTGCTACGACGACACGTTTATCCCCGGTTGGGAAAAGCTCGCCGCGGCCGTCCACGAGTACGGCTGCAAGATCATGCCGCAGCTCTTCCACCCCGCCTACATGGCCTTTAACATTCCGGGCACGCCGCGCCTGATCGCTCCGTCCTTCGTGGGACCGTCCTATGCCCGCGAGGCACCGCGTCCTATCACGGTCGATGAGATTCACGAGCTCACGCATCAGTTTGGCGACGCAGCCGTGCGTATGCAGAAGGCTGGCGTCGATGGCGTCGAGGTCCATGCGGCGCACGCCCACGGCATGCTCGGCGGCTTTTTGACCCCGCTCTACAACAAGCGTACCGATGAGTACGGCGGCTCGCTCGACGCTCGCATGCGCTTCCTGCTCGAGGTCATTGCCGAGATTCGCGAGCGCTGCGGCAAGGACTTTATCATCGACGTCCGCATCTCGGGCGATGAGTACACCGATGGCGGCCTGACCCTCAACGACATGGTCTACGTTTCACGTCGCCTGGAGAAGGCCGGCGTCGACATGATTCACGTGTCGGGCGGTACCACCATCAAGCGCGGCTCCGCGATTCCCGCCGCCGGTACGCAGCAGGCCTCGCACGCCGCCTGCTCGCGCGAGATTAAGAAGCACGTCAACATTCCTGTCGCCACGGTCGGTCGCATCAACGAGGCCTGGATTGCCGAGGAGCTGATCGAGGACGGCGCCGCCGACATCTGCATGATGGGCCGCGCCAATCTGTGCGATGCCGAGTTCTGCAACAAGGCCGCTGCCGGCAACGCCGACGACATCCGCCCCTGCATTGGCTGCCTGCGCTGCCTGAACGGCATTATGTTTGGCAAGCGCATCTCCTGCACTGTCAACCCGGACGTGGAGCGCGACGAGGCTGGCTACGAGCCTGCCGCCGAGGCTAAGAACGTGCTGGTTGTGGGTGCCGGTCCTGCGGGCATGGAGGCAGCCTACATTGCCGCCAAGCGCGGCCACAACGTGGTGCTCGTGGATAAGCAGGACGAGCCGGGCGGCGAGATGCGCATCGCGGCTGTTCCGCCGGCAAAGCAGGAACTCACCCGCGTGATCAAGTACCAGTATCGCCGTCTTGCTGAGGCGGGCGTGAAGTGCATCTTTGGTACCGAGCTTTCGGCCGAGGACATTCAGCGTGACTACGCGGGCTACGAGGTCGTCCTGGCTTATGGCGCCGAGCCCATCGCCCCGGCCTTCATGCAGGGCTTTAAGCAGGTTATGACGGCCGACGACCTGCTGGGTGGCAAGGCTTTCCCGGGTAAGAAGATCGTCATCGTGGGCGGCGGCACCGTTGGCTGCGAGACGGCCGATTATCTGGCTCCGCTGGTCAACGACCTGTCGCCGGCCAACCGCGATGTCACCGTCATCGAGATGACCAAGACGCTCGCCGCCAACGAGGGCGGTGCCGGTCGCGCGGTGCTCATCACGCGCATGCTCTCCAAGGGCGTCCACGTGCTGACCGAGGCCAAGGTGACCGAGATCACCGAGGACACCATCAGTTACGAGAAGGACGGCGAGGTCCACACCATCACCGGTGCCGATACGCTGGTGCTTGCCATGGGCTATCGTCCCAATACCAAGCTGGCTGATGACCTCGCCGCTGCTGGCGTTGCCGCTCACGTGCTGGGCGATG
This sequence comes from Collinsella sp., assembly GCA_036550355.1. Lineage (GTDB taxonomy): Bacteria > Actinomycetota > Coriobacteriia > Coriobacteriales > Coriobacteriaceae > Collinsella. The sequence goes on along the minus strand of JAXKGN010000015.1, from coordinate 40,249 downwards.
CCAACAAGTGCGGTAACATCCGCGATGCCATCGGCGACGGCTACAAGGTCGCCTGCGAGATGTAAGCTTTTGGCAAATAGGGGAGCGGCCGCCTTGCAGTGGCTCAAGCGATAGCCAATCAAAAAAGGCGCCGCGACACATGGATTGTCGCGGCGCCTTTTGCTTGGCGGTTTGTTGGGGGTCGGTGCGCCCCGTGGGCCTTATTACAGGCCCAAGATCTCCTTGACCTTGGCGATGATGGCCTCGTCGGTGGCGTTGGCAAAGAAGTACTCCTGGAAGTGCTCGCCGGCAAGTGCGCCCTTCACCAGGTCCTGATCGATCTCGCCCAGGACGTCGACGAGCGGACGCATGGTCACAGCGCGCACGCCATCGAGAATCTTCTTGTTGCGCTGCTCGGGCTCAACACGCTCGGCGGGGTAGCCGTTGCCCGAACCAAAGCCAAAGAGCTTCTCGAAGGTGTACTCGAGGTTGAGCTCCTGGCCCCAGCCATTCTTAAGAGCGAAGGGCATGGCGACGGCGTTGCCATCGTTGACCTGGGCAAAGGTGTAGGCGTCGAGCGGGTCGGCAACGTGGCCGCACAGCACGCCGGGGAAGGAGTTGCAGGCGAGCATAGCGCCCTCGCCGGTGCCGCAGCCGGTCACGACGTAGTCGGCAGCGCCGGAGTTCAGCAGCACGGCGGCAAGGATGCCGTTCTGCACATAGGTGAGGGGCTTGGAGTCGGCGTCGGCATACATGCCATAGTTAAAGACGGTGTGGCCCATGGGCTCGACAACCTTCTTAAGGGCAGCCTCGATCATGGGGTTCTTGGAGTTCTGAGAATTCTCGTTGATCAGAGCGATCTTCATTTGAGTTAACCTTTCAACCAAATGTTTCCATTTTTTGTTTCTGTATGCGGGTGGCGGCTATTCCAACCCGAGGTTGGTTTTGCGGGCGGTGGACGATAAGGTCTGTCGCGAGTTCCGCACGAGCCGGAAAGCACTTAATGTGCTTTCCGTGCGAGCAGGACTGTCTGAGCAGCAGACCTTATCGTCCATGGACTCGCCCGAATGCCCTACTGTGGCTGTTTGCCGATGTATGCCAGGATGCCGCCGTCCACGTACAGAATGTGCCCGTTGACGAAGTTCGATGCGTCGGAGGCCAGGAACACGGCGGGACCCTTCAGATCCTCGGGCGTACCCCAACGGGCTGCCGGCGTCTTGGCAATGATGAACTGATCAAATGGGTGACGGCTGCCGTCGGGCTGCGTCTCGCGCAGCGGCGCGGTCTGCGGCGTGGCGATGTAGCCTGGCCCAATGCCGTTGCACTGGATGTTGGCCTCGCCAAACTCGGAGCAGATGTTCTTGGTGAGCATCTTCAGGCCGCCCTTGGCGGCGGCATAGCCGGCGATGGTCTCGCGGCCCAGCTCGCTCATCATCGAGCAAATGTTGATGATCTTGCCGTGGCCCTTGGCGATCATGCCGGGCAGACAGGCCTTGGAGACGATAAACGGTGCGTTGAGGTCGATATCGACGACGCGGCGGAAGTCCTCGGCGCTCATGTCGAGCATGGGTGTGCGCTGAATGACGCCGGCGTTGTTGACCAGGATGTCGGGCGTGGTACCAAAGTCGGCCTCGATCTTGGCGATGAGCTCGGCGACGACGGCCTCGTCGGTGACATCTGCCACGTAACCATGAGCCTCAAAGCCCAGCTCGCGGTAGTGCTTCTCGGCCTCGGCGACCTTGTCGGCGTGACGTGCGTTAAAGGCAACCTTGGCGCCGGCCTCGCCGAGTGCCTCGGCAATGGCCATGCCGATGCCATAGGTGGCGCCGGTCACGAGCGCGACCTTGCCATCCAAGCGGAAGCTGTCCATAAGATCAGACATAGCGATCCTTTCAAAAGAAACGTTCATCTATATTTGTCTTGCTTTTAGTACAAGCTCAGTATAGGAGAAGCGGAGGAATTAACGCTCCTATTCCCCTAAAAACAGGTGAACGTTCACTTTTAAAAGGTGAACGGTAGAAACGCCCTTGCCGTGCGGGCCCCTACTCGCTTTTTGCCTGCGCGCCCTCTGCGATCATGTTGCGGTTGTACACCAGATGTAGGTACATCGCATCGTGTGCCGCGGTGGGATTGCGTGAGGCGATGGCGTCGGCCACATCGCGGTGCGTGCGGATAGTTTCCTCGACGAGCTTTTTGCCGGTCACGTCGATAAAGAGGGGGACGGATGCCTTGAGCACGCCCATCAGGCGGGGAACGACGAGGTTGCCGCCATTCCAGGGCGGCTTCATGGAGTAGCGCCCGTACGCATCGATTCCCTCTCATAGATGCCCGGCGCGAGAGGCCCCGAGTTCATACGGGCTCGGGGCTTTTTCGTTTGGATTGCAGACGCATCGCCGGACGAAAGCGTGTTGCGTCTGGTACAAAAACCGTATGAAAACGGTTTTCGTCTTGCAGAGCAGTTGCCGTTTCTACAGTTCAACTTCCAGTTCGGCTTTGTGTTCGTAGAGGTAGTCGCGCATGTAGGGGATGGCAAATGAGACCTTGCCGTACGAAGGAGCCTCGATAATCGATTCTCTTAACAGGCGGCTGCGGACGGAGCTCACCTGTTGAGGCGTTTTGTTTAGGGCATCGGCAACCATGCTGGTCGAGCTCGTCTGCCCCAAAGACGCCATGCTCAGCAGATAAGCGATGCACGTGGGCGGAATGCGCTGCAGCGCGGGCTCAATCACCATGCCGCAGAAGCGTTCGCGTGCCGTTGCAATGCCACGCTCGGCTTCTTCTTCTCCAATAATCGCTGTATGTGCGCGTCTTGCCAACTGCCATGCGTAGTATCCAACGAGTTGGATCATGAAAGGATAGCCTTGCGTTGCCTCGGCAAGTTGGCCGGCAATACCTGGCTGCAACTCCATGCCAGACGCTTCAATGGTTTCCTCGAGGGAGTACGACACTTCGGTTACTGCCACAGCCTTCAGGTCAAAGGGGAGGGCACGGCGCAAAAACGCAAGTGTCTTTCCGTTGATGATGCTTTCAATCATCGAAGGCAGCCCAGCAAAAACAAAGGCGATATCAAGGTCTTCGCCGATAACCTGCTGAATCGCAATGGAGAGCGTTCGGACCTCATCGAGCTCTGCGTCTTGAATCTCGTCGAGAGTGATGAGCAGGCCATTTCCATTCTTGGATATTGTCTGTCTCATGGCGTCGCGTAGCGATGGGCCGATTCGCTCAATATCTATGCTGCCGATGGATATGCCAGCTACGGTGGGCTCAAATCTGGCATGTTTGGCCTGGAATTTGGGCTGCAGCTGTTCGAGAATGCGCTGGCAAAGTCCCTCGGTTGCGACCTCTTTTATGACCGTCCAGCCACGGCTTTGCGCCAAACGTGAGCACTCGTCAAGGAGGACCGTCTTGCCCGTTCCACGGACGCCGGCTATGCGCATTAGGCGCCCCGGGGCACCAGGCCCGTTGACGAGGCCCTCATTGAATTCTTCGAGTACATCTTCGCGGCCGATAATCGTGGGAGGTGTTTTACCTGCTGTGGGCTTAAAAGGGTTTGTTTGCATGTGAGCCACCTTTGCTCAAGATATAGCAAGATATAGCAAAGTATAGTGAGATATAGCAACGTAAGCGCTACTCGCGGGTTTTGCGGTGGTGCTATTTTCCAAATGCCGCGCGGATAATGCGTTGGGCGAACAGCTTGTTGACAACTCACGAGGGCTCGGGGTGCCAATTTGGGATGGAGTAGTGCTGTGCCACGAATAGGGCCTATCTACTACGTTTAAGCCGCAGGGGTCAACCATAGTCGCCATTTAGGCAAAATGGCAAGCCGACTACCTGCGGTTTTGTTTTCGCACTTTTCAGCATGGTCTGGGCTCTCCGCGTTAACGTAGTAGATGGGCCCCTTTTGTGGCAAGGGGCCGACCTGCGGGCCAGGGTAGCTAAAAGAGCCCCGTCCCAAAAAGACTGTTGGAAGTTGCGGTGGAATAGTTCCTGTTTTTGCAGCTGAAGGCTTTGAGCAGGAACTATTCCACCGCAACTTATGAGGGGGCGGGGGATGCGATAGTATTGCATGGTGGTATTCGACTAACCGAGGGTTTATCCGAGGGCTTTATGGAACAGCACCAGCATTATCAGAGCCTGCAAGATCAGGCATACAACGCATTGCGCTCTAAGATCATCTATGCCGAGCTCAAGCCCGGCACGCGCCTTTCGGCGATTGGTCTGGAAAAGGAGACGGGAATCGGGCGCACGCCCATTCGCGAATCCTTTGTGCGCCTGCGTGAGCAGGAGCTGGTGGAAACGCGTCCCAAAAGCGGCACCTATGTCTCGAAAATCAGCATGGAGCGCGCCGAGAACGCCTGCTTTTTGCGCGAGAAGCTCGAGAGAAGCGTGCTTATTAAATGCTGTTCGGCCGCCACGCCCGAGCAAAAGCAGCGGCTTGAGCAGATTCTTACCGAGTCCGAGTCGCTCGACCATGGCGAAACGCGCCGCTTCTTTGACCTGGATAACCTGTTCCATGAGACATGTTTTGAGATTGCTGGTCGTCACATGTTGTGGGATTGGATGAAGAGCATCAACACGCATTTTGAGCGATACAACTGGTTGCGCATGGTGTCGCAGGATCTGGATTGGGAGCCGATTCGTCGGCAGCATCGCCGGATTCTCGAGGCCATTAAGAGGGGCGATACCGACACGGCGAGCTATCTGGCAGAGACGCACTTGCACCTGATGCCCGAGGAGCAGGGCCCGGTTATCGCCGTGCATCCCGACTATTTTGAGCTGTCCAAAGACTCGTTCATCTAATCAATCCCCATATAAAGTTGCGGTGAAATGGGGATTGTTTTGCGGCCCTGATGGCGTAAATAGTCCCTATTTCACCGCAAGTGCGAGGCGCTATTGGGGCACGAAAAGGCTGCGGCGTCGCTTGGAGGAAAAGACCGGAAGCAAGGGTCCATTCCTCCAGACGGCACCGCAGCTGTTTTGGTGGCTCGGCTTTTGTCGAAGTGGCTTAGTTGAGCGCGACGGCCAGCCGAGTAGGCAAAGCGGCTTGGAGGCGTGTCGCTTCCGTCACGTTCTATCAGCATACAAGACGGTTTTGGTTCTTGTTCGTGACGGAAACGGCGCGCTTCCGAGCCGCTTTAAAAGAAAGGGGGCGAGGTTTAGGGCACGCCCCCTTTCACGATAGAGAGCTAAACCTAGCCGCGGACCTTCTTGACGACGTCCATGGCCTCGTGGGCGATCTGCTCGACCTTGGAGAAGTCGCCGTCGGCAAACAGGGCCGGCTTGACCATCCAGGTGCCACCGCAGGCGATGATGGCGGAGGAGCTCAGGTACTCCTCGACGTTGGCGGTGCTCACGCCGCCGGTAGGCATAAAGCGGTGACCGACAAACGGAGCTGCGAGGGCCTTGATGGTGTTCAGGCCGCCATACTGGGACGCGGGGAAGAACTTGGTGACCTTGAGGCCCAGGTTCTCGGCTGCGGTGACCTCGGAGGGGGTCACGGTGCCGGGAAGGACAGGCAGGTCGATATCGATGCAGTGCTTCACGACGTCCTCGTTGTAACCCGGGGAGACGATGAACTTGGCACCGGCGGCGCGGGCCTGCTCAACCTGCTCGACGGTCAGGACAGTGCCGGCGCCAACGCACATCTCGGGCTCGGCCTCGGCCATAGCGGCGATGCACTCGGCGGCGCAGGCGGTGCGGAAGGTGACCTCGGCGGACTTCATGCCAGCTGCCATAAGAGCGTGGGCGAGCGGGGCGGCGTCCTCGACCTTGTCGAGCACAACGACCGGCACGATGCCCAGGGACTCAAGCGTGGTGTAGAACTGATCGAACATGATGTTCCTTTCGATGTGTGGCGCGCACGGGCGCGTGATTGACAAATGTGCTGGTCAGGAGCCGATTCTGGATTGGTTATCGGAGGCACTGCTTGGGGTCACAAGCAATTCCAAAACCGGCTGCACGACCAGTCATGTAGGAAATGCCAGACAAAACCGGAATGGGACTGGTGGTTTTGCCCGACCGGAGGAATCGGGGAGCGGGCCGCAGGGGTATGGGATTGGAAAGCTGCGGCCCGCGGAATGGAGACGGACTAGCGCGCGACGCGGGTGCCACCGTCGGCGGCTGATGCTACGGCTGCGATCTCGTCTGCGGTCACCAAGTTGGAGTCGCCCTTGATGGTGAGCTTGAGGATCGAAGCCGCAATCGCGTAGTTGACGGCAGCCTGCGGATCGAAGTCGTTGATGAGGGCGTGGACCAGGCCGGCGTTGAAAGCGTCGCCGGCGGCAACACCCTCAAGCACGTGCACATCGTGAGCAGGGGAGAACCAGTGCTCGCCGCTCTCGGCGTCATAGAGCATGCCCATCCAGATGGAGCGCTCGACGCAGGAGATGTTGCGGACGACCGAAGCGACCTTCTTGCAGCCGTACTCGGCGCAAATCTGACGGGCCATCTCGACGTAGGTGTCGCGCTCCTCGATGCCGTGGGCAAGGGAGCCGGAGACGCAGGTCATGCCGAGGCCGGCGGGTGCGTCCTCGTCGTTGGCGATGCAGATGTCGACGAGCGGCAGGAGCTCCTTCATGGTGGCCTGCGACTTCTCGGGCGACCACATCTTGCCGCGATAGTTCACGTCGCACACGGTCGTGATGCCCTTGGCGCGGCAGGCGGTGAGGGCATCCTTGCAGGCGGCAGCCATCTCATCGGAGACGGCGGGGGTCACGCCGGAGAAATAGAAGACATCGATGCCCTTGAGGATCTCGTCCCAGTTAAAGACGTCGCGCTTGGCCATGTTAATGGCAGAGTACTTGCGGTCGTAGACGCAACCGTTACCGCGCTGCGAGGCGCCGACCTCAAACACATAGGAGCCAAGACGGTCGCCCTGGCGCACGACGCGCGTGGTGTCGACGCCGTAGGCCTTCAGCGAACGCAGGGCGCACTCGCCCAGACGGTTGGCCGGGACAACGGAGACGTAAGCGGCCTTGTCGCCCTGGTAGGCCAGGGAAAGCGCAGTGTTGGCCTCGGCGCCGCCGTAGCGGACGTCAAACTCGGTTGCCTGCTCAATACGCAGGTGGTCTTTGGGTGAGAGTCTCATCATGATCTCGCCGAAGGTAAGAACCGTTTTACCCATGGTCGCGCAGCTCCTTTTACTCGTGCGTACACCTTTGATATGGCGTTGGCACGCAGGTGCCAAGACGGTAGGGTGCGTCTTTGCACCTGCGTGCCAACGCTCGCCGAAATCGGTTTACGAAATCGGTTTCGTTTCGAGTTGTAGTATACTCACCTACAGCGTTTTGCAACCGAGATTTTTAAAAAAATGCCTAAAATGGCTCAGACTGCCGACATTGGGAAACGGGGTGCGCTATGGCGCAGATGAGAATCAAGGACATTGCCGCCGAGGCGGGCGTGAGCCCGGCCACGGTCTCGCGCTATCTCAACAACCGCCCCGGGCAAATGACCGAGGAGACCCGTGCTCGCATCGCGGCAGTTATCGAGCGCACCGGCTATCGCCCACGTGCCGCCGCGCGCAATCTGCGCAGCTCGCGTACGAACCTCATCGGTGTGATTCTGGCTGACATCGCCAACCCGTTCTCGAGCGCCATGCTCGAGGGCCTTTCCGCCAGCGCCGCGGCGCGCGGCTGCTCGCTCATGACGGCCATTAGCGGCAACGACCCCGCTAAGGAAGCGGAGTCGCTCACCAGACTTATCGATGCCGGCGTGGACGGCCTGGTCGTCAACACCTGCGGAGGCAATGACGAGGCGATCGCCGCGGCAGCGGGACGTCTGCCCGTCGTGCTGCTCGACCGCGACGTTGCCGACGGCGGTGTTGACCTGGTGACATCTAACAACCGTGAGCTGGTCGCCGGCTTGGTAGACGCCTTGGCAGCTGCGGGCAGCGAGCGTCTGTGCCTGCTCACCGAGGCAAGCGACGATAGCCCCGTGCGTCGAGAGCGCGCCGAGGCCTTTGCCGACGAGCTTTCGCGCCGCGGCCTTGCGGGCGAGGTCGTCACCCTGGCCGACGGTGGCGCCACGGGCGTTGGCCGTTTGGACAAGACCATCCGCGACTACGCGGGCAAAAGGCTCGGCCTTATCGCCGTCAACGGCCTGGTTTTCCTGCGTCTGACCGAGGCGCTGGCGCAGCTTGGTCCCTCGCTGCCGGCGGGGCTCAAAATTGCGACGTTTGACGACTACCCCTGGAACCACGTGCTCTTTGGCGGTGTGACAACGGCCGCGCAGGACACCCTTACCATTGCCGAGCGCGTGGTCGAGCGCCTGTCCGAGCGCATCGATGTCGTTACCACCACGGTGGGCGAGGCCGCAAAGCTGGCGCCCAAACGCATCGAGATTCCCGGCCACATCGAACATCGCGCATCAACCTCGCGCTAACCGCTCGTTCGCAACGGCCTGTTCGCACACGTTTTTTGAGCGCTTGATACGCTTTAACCCTGCGGAAACATTTTTCTGCGATAGTATCTGCGATATAGACCAGTCGAAACCCGCCCGAAAGAAAGGGGAGCGACATGAACCAGCAGAACATCGATTACGTACTCCGCTCCGTAGAGCAGCGTGACATCCGCTTTGTGCGTCTGTGGTTTGTCGACATTCTCGGCCGCCTCAAGAACTTTGCCATTAGCCCCGAGGACCTCGAGGTCGCTTTTGAGGAGGGTATTGGCTTTGACGGCTCCGCCATCGAGGGCTTTGCCACGCCCGAGGAAGCCGACATGCTCGCATTCCCCGATGCTTCGACCTTCCAGATTCTGCCATGGCGTCCGAGCCATAACGGCGTCGCCCGCGTGTTCTGCGACGTGTGCACTCCCGATCGCAAGCCGTTTGCCGGCGACCCGCGCGATGCCCTGCGCCGCATGTTCTATAAGGCCGAGAAGGCTGGCTATCTGCTTAACGTGGGTGCCGAGCTGGAGTATTACTACTTCCCCGACGAGCACACGCCCGAGCCGCTCGACAACGTGGGCTACTTCGATCTTTCGGTGAGCGATGCCGCCCGCGACCTGCGCCGCAACACGGTCCTCACGCTCGAGAAGATGTCCGTGCCCGTGGAGTACACCTTCCATGCCGCCGGCCGCTCGCAGCACGGCATGAGCCTGCGCCACGCCGAGGCCTTGAGCATGTCCGACGCCATCACCACGGCCAAACTCATCATTAAGCAGCAGGCCTACGAGAGCGGTTGCCACGCCTCTTTTATGCCCAAGCCGTTGGCGGGCGAGGACGGCAGCGCCATGTTTTTGCATCAGTCGCTGTTCGACCACGACGGCAACAACGTCTTTTGGGGCGAGGACGACGAGAGGTACCATCTCTCCGATATCGCCAAGCACTACATGGCCGGCATCTTGGCGCACGCGCGCGAGATCAGCGCCATCACCAACCCCACGGTCAACTCGTACAAACGCATCACCACGGGTGGCGACTCCGTGCCGCAGTATGCCACGTGGGGCCTGCGCAATCGTGCGAGCATGGTCCGCATCCCGGTCTACAAGCCCGGCAAGCAGCTGTCCACGCGCATCGAGCTGCGCAGTCCCGACCCCATGGCCAACCCGTACCTGGTCAACGCCGTCACGCTGGCGGCTGGTCTGGACGGTATCGAGCGCAAGCTGGAGCTCCCGCCCGAGGCCACGGCCGAGACGCTCAAGCTCACCGACCGTCAGATGCTTGAGGCCGGCTACACGCCGCTGCCGCGCTCGCTCAAAGAGGCGCTCGACGTCTTTGAGGACTCGCAGTTTATGAAGGATGCCCTCGGCGAGCACATTCACAGCTTCTTCCTCAAAAAGAAGCGTAACGAGTGGCATAAGTTTGAGTCCACGATCACCGAGTGGGAGATCAAGCATTATCTGGCGAACTCCTAATCGCGCTGGCTTGTTCCAGTACGATTGAGCTCATTTCCTTGGAGGCCGATATGTCCGAAAAGAGTGCCCTGTTCATGGCGCGCACGACGCGCTTCCACGAGTTTGCCCGTAGCCTGACGACCACCCTGGGTGTCGAGGTGAGCCTGGCAACCCCCGATTCGCCGACTGCGGCGCACGACTTTGACCTGCTGATTCTCGACTCCGATGGCATCCGCAGCGACCGCATCGATCAGATTGCCAAGTGGCTTGACGATCGCGGCGGTGTCCCCATGCTGGTGATTGTCGATGACGAGGCGCTCGGCACCCTGCGCCTGCCCAATCACGCGCATGCCGACTTTGTATGCCCCACGGCAACGCCCAACGAGCTCAAGGCTCGCGCGCAGCGCCTGATGGGCGAGGAGGAGACCGTCGCCGCCGACGATGTGCTCAACATCGACAACCTCGAGATTAACCTGGCTACCTACCAGGTGACGCTCGATAGCGAGCCCATCGACCTGACGCTGATGGAGTACTCGCTGCTGAGCTTTTTGGCGACGCATCCCAACCGTGCCTACAGCCGCGAGGTACTGCTGCACCGCGTGTGGGGCTTTGAGTACTGCGGCGGTACGCGTACCGTCGACGTGCACATCCGACGCATCCGCTCCAAGGTGGGCCCGCAGATCGCGGCACATATCACCACCGTCCGCGGCGTGGGCTATCTGTTTAAGGACTAGCTTTTCACCACAAAGGGGACAGGCACCATTGTGGTGGTTTTGCCGCAGGCCGGGTCCTTTTGGGCCTGCAACAGAACTTAAGCCTTCCTAAAAGATTGCGTTCTCATACACGTTCGCCCGCATATTGGGGTACAACTCAACGTGAACAATGATGGCCCGCCACATGTTTGGCGGGCCTTTGGGTATTTGACGAAAGGATCGCAGCCATGAGCGAGAACGATTCCCAGCGTCCCCAGGATGCGGGCAACGCTGGCGAGACCCAGCAGCAGCCGCGCGTGCAGGTGGAGTCGACGCCTGCCGACGGCAACATTCCCTACGTGCAGGCCTACGACACGCAGACCGGCAAGCCGCTGGGCGGCCAACAGGTCGTGAACAAGCACACGGTGGTCAAGACCAAGACCAAAAAGCTGCCGATCTTTATTACGGCGCTCGCCGGCTGCGCATGCGGTGCCCTGCTGGTCATCGCGCTCATTATGAGCGGCACGCTCAACATTGGCGGCGGAAAGAATGCCGTGACGGCGGGCGCTTCGGGTTCGTCGACGCAAAAGATTACGATTGATTCCGAGGACACCACGCTGGCCGAGGCCGTTTCTGCCAAGGCGTTGCCCTCCGTCGTTTCCATTACCGCCACCTCGAGCGGTAGCCAGGACAATACGCTTTCGCAGTCTGCCGACGAGTCGGATGGTTCGGGCAGCGTCGGTTCGGGCGTTGTGCTCGATACCGAGGGCCACATCCTCACCAACAACCACGTGGTCGATGGTTACGACCAGTACGTGGTGACCATGGACGACGGAACCACGTACGAGGCCGAGTTCGTGGGCAACGATGCTTCGAGCGACCTAGCCGTCATCAAACTCAAGGATGCTGACGCCTCCAAGCTCACGCCGATTGAGATTGGTGATTCCTCCAAGCTCAACGTGGGCGAGTGGGTCATGGCAATCGGCTCGCCGTTCGGCAACGAGCAGTCTGTCTCCACGGGTATTGTGTCGGCGCTGTATCGCTCCACGGCCATGAGCTCTACCAGCGGTAACACCATCTACGCCCACATGATCCAGACCGATGCCGCCATCAACCCGGGCAACTCCGGTGGCGCGCTCGTCAACGACAACGGCGAACTCGTGGGCATCAACTCGCTCATCGAGAGCTACTCGGGCTCCAGCTCGGGCGTGGGTTTTGCCATTCCGGTTAACTACGCCAAGGACATTGCCGACCAGATCATCGACGGCAAGACGCCGGTGCATCCGTACCTGGGCGCTACGCTTTCGAGCGTCAACGCGCTCAACGCCCGCACCAACAAGCTAAGCACTGATAGCGGCGCGTATGTGGCGAGCGTCGTTGAGGATGGCCCTGCTGCCAAGGCCGGCATCCAGGAGGGCGATGTCATTACCAAGCTGGGCGACGACGAGATTACGAGTGCCGATGGCCTGATCATTGCGCTGCGCAGCCACGAGGTGGGCGAGAAGGTCGAGATCACGCTCATGCGCGGCAAGGACGAGAAGAAGGTCACGGTTGAGTTGGGCTCTGACGAGGAGCTGCAGAGCCAGCAGCAGGATGACAGCGCGACCGACACCGGCAACGGCGGTATTACCGACGAGCAGCTGCGCCAGTATCTGGAGGAGCTGCTGGGCCAGCAGGGCCAGGGTCAAGGCTACGGTCAGGGCTACTAGCGAGCCGTATTGCACATATCGAAGCCAGAGGGGCTGTCCCATCAACGCGGGACAGCTCCTCTTTTCTTATTGATCCGTTGGGGACGGAGGAAAACGGATCATTTAGAGTTGATAAGAGCATGGTTGGATCGCGCGATCCACCCCGGTCTAGCGGCTGCCGATTCGGTGCGGTTTGAGACCGCTATTCGGCCCCGTTGCGACCGGTGGTACTCTTGTATCCGTTTGAAATCGAGCGAAGGAGTGCCGCTATGGAGCAATCGAGCCTGTTTGGTGACGGCGTGGACATCGATACCGAAACGCCCACGAGCACGGATACCGCTGCATCGGCCGATGCCCGTGCCCAGGCGGCAGCGCGTGCGGCCGAGCTGCGCCACGAGCTCGATTACCACGCCTATCGCTACTACATGCTCGATGCGCCCGAGATCACGGACGCCGCCTTTGACAAAATGCTCGTTGAGCTGCAGGAAATCGAGGCGACCTACCCCGATTTGGTAACGCCCGACAGCTACACTCAGCGCGTGGGCGGGTACGTGAGCGAGCAGTTTACGCCGGTCACGCATATGGCGCGCATGTATTCCATGGACGATGCCATGGATCTGGACGAACTCGACGCATGGCTCCAGCGCACCGAGGATGCGCTTGGTGCCGGCAGCGTCACCTATACCTGCGAGCTTAAGATCGACGGTCTGGGCGTGGCCCTTACCTACCAAAACGGCACCTTCGTACGCGCAGCCACACGTGGCGATGGCACCACGGGCGAGGATGTGTCGCTCAATGTCCGCACCATCAAGGATGTGCCCATGCACCTGTCCGAGCCGGCGCTCGCTCACATGGGCGCCGACCGCGAGCGCGCCATCGAGGTGCGCGGCGAGGTCTACATGCCTAAGGGCAGCTTTGTTCGTCTGAACGACGAGGCCGATGCCGAGGGCCGCGACCCCTTTGCCAACCCGCGCAACGCCGCCGCCGGCAGCCTGCGCCAAAAGGATCCCAAGGTCACGGCGCGCCGCGACCTGGCCACCTTTATCTATGCCATCGCCGATACCGATCCGCTGCACGTCCACAGCCAGCGTGAATTTCTCGACTGGCTGCGCAGCGCCGGCTTTAGCGTCAACCCCAACGTGGCACGCTGCGCCACACCCGCCGAGGTTCACGAGTTCTGTGCCCAGGCGCTCGAGCACCGCGGCGACCTCGATTACGACATCGACGGCGTGGTCGTAAAGGTTGACAGCTTCCAGCAGCAGCTCGACCTGGGCTTTACCGCCCGCGCACCACGCTGGGCTATTGCCTTTAAGTTCCCGCCCGAGGAAAAACAGACCGTCCTGCGCGAGATTCGCATCCAGGTGGGCCGCACCGGTGTGCTCACGCCGGTCGCCGAGTTCGACCCGGTGACGGTCGCCGGCTCCACCATCGCGCGCGCCACGCTGCACAACATCGACGAAATCCGTCGCAAAAACGTGCGCGAGGGCGATACCATCATCGTGCACAAGGCGGGCGACGTGATTCCCGAGGTCGTGGGCCCGGTGCTCGATAAACGCCCGGCCGAGTCGGTCGACTGGTCCATGCCCGAGGTTTGCCCCGTGTGCGGTAGCCCCGTGGTCCACGAGGATGGCGAGGTTGCCTACCGCTGCGTCTCCATCGATTGCCCCGCACAGCTCAAGGAGCGCCTGCTCCACTGGGTGAGCCGCGGCTGCATGGACGTCGACGGCCTGGGCGATGAGATCGTCGACAAGATGATTGCCGCCGGCCTGATCCATGATGTCGCGGACTTCTACCAGCTTACGGTGGACGATATCGCCGGCCTGGACACGGGGCGCGTGTACGCCAGCTCAAACAGCAAAAAGGGCGTCAAGAAGGGCGATCCCATTCCGGTGGGCCTCAAGACGGCCGAAAAGATTATCACCGAGCTCAACAAGTCTAAGAGCCAGCCGCTCGGTCGCGTGCTGTTTGCCCTGGGCATCCGCCACGTAGGCAAGAGCGTGGGCGAGGTCATCGCCGAGCGATTCCTGTCGATTGACAAGCTTATCGTGGCGAGCGAAGAGGATATTGCCGAGTGCGAGGGCATCGGTCCCAAGATTGCGGCGAGCGTCAAGCAGTTCCTGGCCGTGCCCGAGAACCTTGCCGTGCTGGAACGTCTGCGTCAGGCGGGCCTGTCGCTCGAGGTCGACTTGGGCGCCGCGCACGCGCAAGCCGCGGCCGACGCTGGCGTGGCGGGCGAGCTCGCCGACGCACAGCCACTCGCGGGTCTGACCTTCGTGCTCACCGGTACGCTCGTCAACCGCACGCGCGATGAGGCGGGCGCGGCGCTCAAGGTGCTCGGCGCCAAGGTTTCGGGCAGCGTGTCGAAGAAGACGAGCTATCTGGTCGCCGGTCCCAAAGCGGGCTCCAAGCTCACCAAAGCCGAGCAGCTGGGCGTACCCGTGCTGGACGAGGACGCACTCGAGCAGATCTTGGCTACTGGTGAGGTACCCCAGGCTTAGTGCATCAATAGTCAAATTGAAGAACCGCCCGGAAGCACGATGTCTTCCGGGCGGTTCTTACTTTGCTGGGGCAATCGGCACCGTGATCTGTGTCACGTAGGTTGTGGGGTCGTCGCTGATGATGTCGTCGATCAGGGCGATCTCGCGCGAGGGCCCGGCGGGGACCAGTCCGTGCTTGCGCATATAGTCGAGCAGCTGCTCGTAGCGTGGGGCTGCTTGCCCGTGCGTGCCGCGAAAGCTTAGGGTCAGGCACCGCGCGGCGGGCCGCGTTTCGACGTCGCCCATGTACTCATCGGTGTCATCGAGCAGCAGAAAGACCTCGTCGTAGCCATCAAAGTCGCCGGCGGCGAGGCGTTCGGCGCCAATCCCGACGCCCAAGTTGCCCAGAAAGACAAAGGTCTCGTGCTGGCCCTTCTGCAGTTGACGAATCTGCCACTCCAACGCATAGGCGTCGGTAGGGTTGACGCGTTCGCGCAACACGGCGCAGCGAAGCTCGGGTGCGTCGATTGTGCAAATGGTGTCAAGCTCGGTGTTCAAGGCATCGTGCAGCAGGGCAAGCCGGTTATCGATCTTGCGCGACACGCGCTCCAACTCGCGGCGCTTGCGCTCGATGAGCTCCTGCTGCTGGGCCAGCTGCCGCTGCATGAGGTCCACATCGCGCGTGGTCACAAACTCACGGATTTGTGCGAGCGACAAGTCGAGAACACGCAGGTGGCTGATGGTGTTGAGGGTGGAGAGCTGCCGCGATCCGTAGTAGCGGTACCCACTTGCCGGATCGATGTGCGCCGGGTCCAGCAAGCCTATCTGCTCGTAATGACGTAGCGTCCCAACACTCAGGTTAAACAAGCGCGCCACCTCGCCAATGCGGAGCAGGCCCTCGGTATGTTCAGTTGGCGTGTCGGTCACAGGACCGCTCCTTTCGGTAAAAAGCGGGGGAGAGGTGCCAGGCCCGCGTCGCCTCGCTACGCTACCAACTTGTCAAAAGCCCCACGCCGGTTGAGCACGGTAAACGCGACAACACAGATGACTGCCGACAAAATTGATCCGCACGGCGAAGCGATGCCCATGGGAAACAGCGTGTCGGAATAGGCGTTCGACAGCAGCCACGCGCCGGGTACGCGAATGAGCGCCACGGCCAGCACGTTGTGCGCAAAGCCGATGTAGCTCTTGCCGTATGCAGCGAAAAAGCCGCTAAAGCAAATGTGGATGCCGGCAAAGATTGCGTCGAAAATATAACTGTGCATATAGCCGGTACCGGCCGCGACCACCGCGGGGTCCTTGGCAAAAAAGCCGATAAACGCCGGCGCCACCAGCCACATCAGCACCGTGATCAGGCAGCCGTATACCACTGAGATGGTCATGGCGTCCTTGAGTACCTGACGTGCGCGGTCGCCCTTGCCTGCACCGGCGTTTTGCGCCGTGAGCGCGCTGACGGTGGCGCCCATGGAACTCGGAACAATGAACAAAAAGCTGATCATCTTCTCGACCAGGCCCACGGCGGCGGCGTCGACGAGCCCTCGGTGGTTGGCGATGACGGTGATAAACATAAACGCCACCTGGATGCAGCCGTCCTGCACGGCCACGGGCACGCCGATCTTAAGGATGCTGCCGAGTACCTCGGGCTGGGGGCGCAGGTCGCTGCGCTTTACGTGGATGTTCGTGCGGCGGCTCTTGAGCCACACGAGTGCGAGGGCAACGCTGGCCGTCTGTGCTGTCACCGTGCCGAGCGCCGCGCCCACGGGGCCGAGCCCCATATGGCCGATAAATAGAAAGTCGAGTGCGATGTTGATGATGCATGCCACGCCAATCACGTACATAGGCGAGCGTGAATCACCCAGACCGCGAAAAATGGCCGAAAGAATGTTGTACGCGGCGATAAAGGGAATGCCGATAAAGCAGATACGCAGGTAGGCGGCGGTTCCTTCGACCGCCTCGGGTGGCGTGCCAATGAGCGCCACAACCTGCGGGCATAGTGCAAGCAAGATGACGGCCAGCACCACCGAGACACCCATAAAGAGCGTAATGGTGTTGCCGATGGCGGTCTCGGCGCGATCGAAGCGACGCGAACCCACGGCGTGGCCGACGATGACCGTCGTTCCCATGGCCAGGCCCACGAGCGTCACGGTAATGATATAGAGCGTCTGCGCGCCATTGCCCACGGCGGTGATGCCGGCAGCGCCGCTAAACTGCCCCATCATGTACAGGTCGGCCATGCCGTAGAGCATCTGCAAAAAGTACGAGAGCATATAGGGCAGGGCAAAGACCGCGATGGTCTTGAGGACATTGCCGCGTGTGAGGTCGTGTTCCATGGGCGGGGCTTTCTGGCTTGGTTCGTTTAGCTACCAGTGTAGTGAAAACCCTATAACTATTGTAGAGTCAAGGTTTTTGTTGGGTGCCGGGCGAAAAAAGTCACGCTCCAAGCACGATGCTTTGGCCCTCTGTGCCCCTCACCTCGCCTCAAACCATCACAACATTCGCCGTTTTTTGCCAAAATCGGGAAAAGCATCGAATGTTGTGATGGGTTTTCTGCCACTCGAACGGGTGGAATCGCTTTCTTGCGCACGAAGGTGTGCGGACCCGTGGGCAGGGGAATAAGGTTGGTTATCCGACTTCATTGGAGGGCTCATGGACCTGCCGATCGTCCTGTCCCATAAGACTGCCTGGCTGTACCACAACGTGGCGCGCCCGTCCGAGCCGCTCTCGCGAGCAAGCAGCCTATACGATGAGGACTCGCTTGCTAACGAGGCGGAGCCGACCGCGAGCCTGCCCAAATTGGGACTCGATGCCAAGGGACTGAGGGCTTCAACGGCTGCCGGGATTGTTACCGACTATCTGGTTTCGTTCGGTATTCCACGAGAAGAGCTCGATCATATCGACACGCTCGTCAACTTCGATTTTGAGCGTTCGACGCCGGCTGGATTTAGGTGCCACGTGTTTGGGGCGCCGGTACCTCCAGGCCATCTTATCGAGGTGGCAGAGGGCCTTCTAGTGGTTGATGAGGCCATGTGCTTTGTCCAAGCGGGTTCGTGGATGAGTGAGCCCGAGCAGCTGGAATATGGCTACGAAATCTGCGCCCGATACCATTTGAATCATCTGTCGACAGGCGATTATATCGAGATGGGGCAGAGGTATACCGTTGCCGACTTGATTGCTTATTGCAATGAGAACCGACCTCGTCAGGGGGCTATACGCGCGGCCGCCGTGCTCAGGCGCGTGCACGATGGCGCGCGGTCGCCCATGGAGACGGCCACCGCAATCATGGTCGTAGCAAAGCGTTCCCAGGGAGGGCTGGGATACGCCAAGATCGAGCTCAACCATCGGGTCGATGTTCCCAACGAGTTCAAATATCTCGCTAAGGCCGGGTATTTCGAGATCGACGTATATGCGCCTGCGAGTGGTACGGGGATTGAATACAACGGCTCGGACCATCTTGATAAACAGCGCAGCGCGTCGGATGCGGAGCGTATGACCGTGCTGAGCGCGCTGGGCTTTAGGATGATCGTCCTCACCGGGACTCAGTTTGCCCATCAGCTGCAATTTCACCGGGCGATGAACGCCATCGCGCTCGCAATGGGCCTCAAGTGCGACCGGAGCGAAGCGTTCCAAAAACGTCAGAACGACCTACGAGAATTCGTGATTCGGCACTGGGACGGCGGCCTTTAGGGGCGTTTTGGTCCTTCTGCGGGGTGCTGTGGGCAGGCAAACCATCACAACATTCGACGTTTTTTGCCAAAAACGGGAAAAGCATCGAATGTTGTGATGGTCTGTGTTGAGGATGGGCTTGGAAGGTCCGTTTTGTTCGAGGCGACCTGTCCTGTCGTACGGGTGTCGGCATGATTCTCTCGTGGGGTATTATGTTTTCCGAAGAATAAAACGCCGCGTGAGGGGAGGGCCGCGTGGACGGGCACGTGCAACATGACGGTTTTGGCCGCGACATCAACTACCTGCGCATTGCCGTTACCGACAAGTGCAATTTCCGCTGCATCTATTGCATGCCGGCCGATGGCGTGGCGCCCCGCGCGCACGACGAGCTGCTCAGCGCCGAGGAAATCGCCCGCTTTGTGCGCTTGGTAGCGGGGGAGGGCATTCGCCGCGTGCGCCTGACGGGCGGCGAGCCGCTGGTCAGCCGCCGTATCATCCCGCTCATTCGTGACATCCGCGCGATTCCGCAGATCGAGGACATCTCGCTCACCACCAACGGCGCCCTGCTGCCCAAGCTGGCGCCGCAGCTCAAAGATGCCGGGCTTAACCGCGTCAATATCTCGCTCGACACGCTCGACCCTACGCTGTTTGGAAAAATCACGCGCCTGGGTCGACTCGAGCAGACCATGGCTGGCATCGACGCGGCGCTGGCTTGGGGCTTTGAGCCCGTTAAGGTCAACTGCGTTGTAGTGCGCCGGCTCAACCAGGATGTAGCGGCCCTCGCGCGGCTCACGCTCGACCGCCCCATCCACCTGCGCTTTATCGAATACATGCCCATCGGCGACGAACACACGAGCTCGCATTGCGCTGTGGACCCGCATGCGCCCGCGCTCAATCCCGAGCTGTGGGACGCGAGCGATACCGTGCCGAGCGACGAGCTGCGGGCGCGCATCAATGCCGGGGCCGCCGCGACGGGACTGGGCGAGCTCGAGCCGCTCGACATCAACGACGCTCCTGCCGGCGCGGGCCCTGCGCGCTATTGGCACTTTCCGGGCGCGGCGGGAACGGTCGGCTTCATTAGCGCCATGTCCAACCATTTTTGCGCGAACTGCAACCGTCTGCGCTTGACGGCCGATGGCAACGTGCGTCCGTGCCTGTTCAGCGATGCCGAGTGTTCGGTGCGTGAGGCGCTGCGTCGTGGTGATGATATGCAGGTACTTTCGATTTGGCGCGATGCCGTGGCCCACAAACCGCAGGAACACGCGATAATTGAGGGTACGCAACGATTTATGTCCCAAATCGGAGGATGATCATATGGCCAAGAGCAGGTACGCCGATGCCACCAAGGCCGCTCGCAGGGCCGCGATGTCTGCCCACAAAGCCACGGCTACTGACAGCGACGCCGATGCGTCCGCGCAGCCGACTGCCAGTGCTGCCACCGAGCCCGCCCGCGACGCCCGTCGCGACGAGCTGACGCACGTGGACGCCAAGGGCGAGGTACGCATGGTCGACGTGTCCGACAAGGCCGAGACCCATCGCATTGCCATCGCCGAGGGCACCATCCTCATGCATCCCGAGACGCAGGCCATGGTGCTGCAGGACCGCGCCAAAAAGGGCGACGTGCTTGCTTGCGCGCGCGTGGCGGGCATCATGGCCATCAAACGCACGAGCGACATCATCCCCATGTGCCATCCATTGCTCATTACCAAGAGCAAGTGCGACATTGCGCCTATCGCTGCGGCGGGGACGCCGGCCGAGGACGTGCCCGAGGGCTGGGCGCCGGCGCGCACGGACGGGCAGGTTGGCTTTCACGTGCTGGTTACGGCGGGCGTGACGGGCAAGACGGGTATCGAGATGGAGGCCCTGACCGGCGCGAGCGCTGCGTGCCTAACGATCTACGACATGTGCAAGGCGGTCGATCGCGGTATGGAGATCGTCGACGTGCGCCTGTTGCACAAGGAGGGTGGCCGCTCGGGCGTGTGGGATCGTGCAGAGCGTCAGGCCGCTGCTGTTGAGGCCGTGGCCGCTGACGGTGCCGCGCCCGCGAGCACACCCGTCGCCGTCGCGCCCGCAGCTCCGACACCGGCCGTCCCCGCGATCGCGTTTATCGGCTACCAAAATTCGGGCAAGACCACGCTCGTCGAGAAGGTTATCGCCGAGCTCACCCGCCGCGGTCTGCGCGTGGGTTCACTCAAGCATCACGGGCACCATGGCTTTGATATCGATGTGCCCGCTAAGGATACGTGGCGCCATCACCAAGCCGGATCCAAGCACGTGGGTCTCATCTGCGCCACGCGCTGGGCGGAGTACGCCGACACGCGCGAGGAGGACGAGATGCCCGCGCGCGAGCTGCTGTCGCGCTACAACGATGTCGACGTGGTGATCATCGAGGGCTACAAGACCGAGGGCTTCGACAACATCGTGGTCGCGCGCTCCGGTGTCGACCGCCTGCGCGGCAAGAGCTCGCTCGACCTAGTCGATGGTCGCACGCTGGCCCTTGCCTGCAACGAAGCCCTGGCACGCCAGGCATTCGACGCCGGCTTTGCGACCCGAGCCATCAACATCAACGACGCTCGAGCCATCTGCGATCTCATCCAAGACCACCTTTAAGGCTTGACGCTGAACCTGCCAAAAAGGGACAGGTTAATTTGGCAGGATTTACCTGGGCAAACGTCACTTCCACCACAAAGGGGCCAGGCACCTTTGTGGTGGTTTTTGCTTTGGTAGATGTGTGGGACATGCCTTACAATCTACCAAGTAGTTCATGACGGGCGAAAAACGGAGAGAAGGGACTTGATGCGTCCTTAATGTTTCGTGCGGATAGATTGATTTGACAGACGGTGGCGAATGCCCGCCGCCCGCATTCGTAAGAAACAAGGAGTCTCCATGCTCGCATCTCTTCTCTCAAAGCCTCAATCATCGCTGTCCGTGCAGGCTGAGCGCCTGGTGGCGATGCGCTTTCTCATCTACACCGGTTTTCAGACCAGCTACTTTATCGGCGTCATCGGAACGCTTACCTATGCAGACGATGCTTCGGTCGTGGCGACATCGCTGGCCGTCCTTTTTATGAACGTATTCGTGATCTTGGGATCCTTTGCGGGCGGCGCGGCGCTCGACGCTTGGGGCCCGCGCCGTCATTTCTTGCTGAGCATCGTGGGCGCGCTGGCAACCGGCGCGGCAATCATCGCCTTTGGTAGCGCGACCGGCGTCGTCCTGCTCGGCGCGGTGTTTCTGGGCTTTGTGATGGGATTCGCCCAGCCCATTGCCACGTCCTATCCGGCCTACCTCACCGATGATCCCGTCGAGCTCAAAGACATCAACTCCGCCATCGCCATGTTCTCAAACGTGAGTATTATCGTCGGACCCACGTTGGGTGGCTTTCTCGCGACGGCTGCGTCGTCGCGCGCGGTGTTTGTGCTCATGATGCTCTTTACCGTGCTGGCGCTCGTCGCCGGTTGGGGCTTTAGGCCGCAAACAAGTCGCGTCGCCGCGCGCGAAAGTACTCCCGCGGATAGCAGCACAACGGCAAGTACTGCCAATCAAAGCCCCGACTCCAGTAAATCCACCCGCGCAACCTTCGCGACCAGCATCAAGACGGTCTTTACCAACAGCGTCCTCGCCCTACTGTTCTGCATTATCTTTCTTTCGAACTTTGGCTATGGCGCCTTTGACCCGCTGGAGTCGTTCTTCTACCGCGATATTCTGCATGTCGGTGTCGAGTGGATGGGCTGGCTCTCGTCGGCCTCGGGTGTGGGCGCGGTGTTGGGCGCCGTGGTCGCGCTCCGTTTGCCGCCGCACCTGGTCAACCTTAAAACCCTGCTCGTGGCGCTTATGTCCGTGGGCCTGGGAAGTATGCTCTATGTGGGGACGCCGTACGTGGGCGTGGCCCTCGTCGGTCAGATCGCCTTGGGCATAGCCTGGGGTGTCGTCAACCCGCTCCACAACACCATTGTGCAGACGACGGCACCACTCGAGCAGCTCGGCCGCGTTAACTCGGTCATGGGCTTTGGCAATATGTTCGCCGGCGTGGCCCCGCTGGCGATTGCCCCGTGGCTGGCGGCGACGTTTGGCGTGCAGCAGACGCTCGTAGGGGCGGGCGTGGTTGTGACGGCGGTTCCCGCGGCGTTGCTGCTGTTTGGCCGCCGGCATTTTGATCGTGTCGCAAGGCAGTAAAAACTATCGCAACATTCGATGAAAATCGCGATTTTGCCGAATAACGTCGAATGTTGTGATGGTTTGCGCCCCGGACTAGGCCATCCTGCGAGTCCGGCCCCTCTGCGGGTCAGGCCACCACAAAGGGGCCAGGCTCCTTTGTGGTGGTTTTTGCTTTGACGGGCCGCGCCTGTGCCTTGGTATACCATGTACGCCGTTTGCGAATACGCCCCACACCGCCGCGCTACCCAGAAAGGCCCCCCCATGGACGCCACCTTCAGCCACATCAAAGCCGTGTTCTGCGATATCGACGGCACACTGCTCACGAGCCAGCACACGGTGTCCCCGCGCACCGTGGCGGCGATCCGCGCCCTGCGCGAGCGCGGCGTGCTGTTTGGTCTGTGCACCGGACGCGACGCCCAGGCGACCGAAGCCATGTTTGGGCTCTGGGGTATTGACGGCCTGGTAGACGTGCTGGTGGGCTGCGGCGGCGCCGAGGTCATCGACCGTGCGCACGGCATCAACGAGCTGAGCTACCCGCTGCCAGGCGAGACTATCGCGCGCATCTGCGAGCACATGGCAGGCCTGCCGGCAACGCCCGTTTGCCCTCGGGATGGCGTGCTCTATGTGCCCGAGAGCAATGCATGTGTCGAGCACCTGTCGCGTGTCGACGGAGTGCCCTACCAGGTGGTCGACTTTGCCGAGTTTTTGCGCGAGCCGCAGACCAAGGTGATGTTTACCATGGCGCCCGAGGTAATGCCGCGGGTGATTGAGCGGGCGTCGACATTTGCCGATGACACCGTTAAAGCGGCGGCTCTGCAAACCACGCAGCGACTCTACGAGTTCATGGATCCGCGCGTGTCCAAGACGCGCGGCCTTGTGCGCGTGGCGGAGCTCAACGACATGGAGCTCCAGGACATCTGCGTGTTTGGCGATGCGGACAACGACACCTGCATGGTGGCCGACGCCGGCGTGGGCGTGGCCATGGCAAACGGCAGCGACGCCACCCGTGCCGCCGCCGACTTTGTAACCGCGAGCAACGACAAAGACGGCATCGCGATCTTTATCGAGGAGCATCTGCTGTAGCGCTAGGGCAGAATCACCACAAAGGGGACAGGTGCCTTTGTGGCGGCCTCAGGCGATTTGGGCGAATTGATGCCTAAAATCTGCGCACAAAATCAAATATGATTGTCTGAACATCACGCTTCTAACCACCGATGGGTTAAAGATATTCTCATCAGTTTGGTAAGGTATTCCTGCTGGCTAATGACCTACCGCTCACGGTCGATTTTCGACCGTGAGCGGGATGTTTGCTCTTGAGCAAAATGTTATGCAAATAAATCTAATGCCATTTAAAAATGATAGTCACCTAAATTACCAGCAGAAACCAAAAATAGATAGCGAATAAATGAAGGTAAATCTGAGCAAATGTCAAGAGAATTGAGAATTCGCTACAAAACCATCGGTTTTCTTGCTCAGATGTTCAAACAATCGCTACAATACGGATTACTACGCGAGCGCAATTACAGATTGCGCAGATACGTTTGATGGTGAAAGAGCAAGATCGCGGTCTCTTGGGGAGGAGACATCGATGAAAGCGAATTCAGATAAATCTAAGCAGCGTAAAAAAGCGACGCGCAGTGTACTGGCAGGCGTTTTGTGCGGAGCCTCCGTTTTGAGCTTGGTACTGTCGCTCGTCATGCCCCCGATCTCGCAGGCCATTGCCAACGATGTCCAGACGGTTTCTGCCGAAGAAACTGTGACGGCGGGTGGTTCCTCAACTGAGTCTACTGATGTAGAAAACACCAACAACGGGGATACCGAAAAGCTGAATAGTGACGATGCCGAGAATGAGGCGAACGAGGATACCGTTGCACCAGACCCGACAGCCGATGACGCGGAGGCCGAGGGCGCCGCGCAGCCTTCCGACGCACAGACTTCTGATGATGAAAATAGCGACGAAAACGCAATTGCCCCCGCCAGCGTCAGTGACGATGACTATGACAAGGTAAATGGTGATGTTTCTGGGAAATTCGACAACGGCGGCAAGTTTCAACTGACGGGTCCTGCCTATTCGAGTCAGCAGATTGACATCAAAAAAAACACCACCATTAATCTTGCGGGAAACATGCTCTACAACCGCTCCGGCGGCTTAGACTCCTTCTTTGTGGTCGAAAACGGAGTCACGCTCACCATCGAGAACATTATCGAGGGCTCAGATAGCACAAAAGACGAAAAGACTCCGGTCGACAATGCGCCGGCGGGTCAGCCTGCGATTATGACATGGGAAAGGGGAGACGAGTCTAGCTCTAATAACGGCGCTCCTAAGAGTCTTACTTACTATGAGACTAAGAGCACGCCCAATACAGATGGACTTTGCACCACCGAGACTACGTACAGGCATGACGTTACGGGCTTTGGCGCTATCGTTGCGGCATCGGACCACGGTTCCGTAAAGCAAGTGGTCACCGTTAATGAGGGCGGCATGCTCGATCTCAAGGGCGGCATGATTACCACGGCCGCCAATCTGAGCGATAACGGCCATGTGATTCTTTCTACGGGTAAGGTCAAAATCGAAGGCGGTTACGTCACCAACGGCAACCGCGGTGGCTGGGGCGGTGGTCTGTGCATAACGGGCGCGAATGCCAGCCTCGAAATGACAGACGGCGTGGTCGCGGGAAACAAGGCAGCTTCTGGCGGCGGCGTCTATGCTGACAACGGAGCCACCTTGAAGCTTACGGGTGGAATCATCTCTGGCAACGCTACGTACGGCGAGGCGGATGGTCTCGGTGGCGGCATCTTGGTTTCGGGCGGTAGTGTGACCGTTTCTGGTGGCTACATCACTAACAATAAATACGCTAAGTTTTGCGGCCACGATGGCTGGGGTAACCATGGCGGCGCTGGGCTTGCTGCCAATAACGGCGCCCATGTCACCATTTCTGGTGGCAAGATTACTGGCAATTATTCTGAAGAAGCTGGTGGCGGCGTTTACGTTACCAATCAAGATCAATCAGGTATGGCATGGCTCGACATTACGGGAGGAATTATTGCCTCTAACGTGAGCTACCGATCTGAAGGTGCCGGTATCCGAGTGGGCCAGCAAGTTGACGCGATGATTAACGGCACTCCAAACAGCAAAGTCTACATCACTCACAACCGCTGCATGTCTCGCTTTGACTGGGGCGGTGGCGGTATCTTCGTCCAGGGAAACTCGAATGAGGGTATGGAAAAGACCGCTGGTAGATTATTTGTATACAACTCGTACATTAGCAGCAATACCGCTGGCGGCTATGGCGGCGGCGTAGCAGTCTGCCCCACGGGCAAGACGTTGGTAACGAACACTGAGGGCACGGCAATCTTTGGCAATTCGTCTGCTGACAGTGATCAAAATTTCAAAGAATACAATCGGGTAGATGGTAGTGGTAATGATGGTACGCCCCATCTTTCAGCTGGTGGTGCTGAAGGTACTAATAAGACTGAAGATAGAGATGCATACGATTCGGAGACGTTTCGCACGTACGGTCATGCCGATTTCTTCCTCGCAGCGACAGGTCACACAACGCCGGTTGCATTGGTAAGCGGCAAGATGCTTGGCGATATAGACGCCAAGTATTCGGGAAGCATTGAGCTAAATGATCCCATTACCATCCCCGCCAACGGTGTTGCTCAGGTAAAAAATAGCATCGGTCTGACTTCGGCTGTTAGTGCCACGGATAAAGCGGTGACTGAGGCAGTACAGAAAAATAAAGTGACAACTTTCATCACGGACAACTATTCCTGGAACCATGGTGGCGGCATCATGTCGAATGGCGACCTGTACTTGGGTCAGCCAGCAGACACGTATGTCTATCCGAGCCTTAAGCTGAAGGCGACCAAGGCGCTGTCCGGCCGCAAGATCAATAAGGGGGAGTTCTCCTTTACGGTCTACCGCAAGGATTCGGTTGATCCTTTCGCTAGCGGGGTATTCAATCATGACGTTTGCACCCCGGTTGGAACTGCAAGTAATGTTGATGGAGGCAACATCACGTTTAACCTGGGTGAGCAGTCTGCAGCGAACGGTACGGCTGGCACGATTACATACTACCTAGTCGAAAATGCCGGAAAGGTTTCCGGCATCACATACGACCCCGCCGTGTACGAGATTAAGGTGACAGTCGAAGACCACTCGACTGTGCTCATGACTGTTCCGACTCGGAACGATCCGAACAAGACCATAGAGATCAAAATCCATAACTACGAGATCAAAAATGTGAGCGCGGTCGAGCATTCCGAGGGCAAAACTGACCACCGGAACGCTGATGTGCAACTAGATGCTATTGGGGGCTATTATTCGATTGGCGGCCCCGACGGGAAAAAGACCTTCACCAACACGTACGACCCTGAGGTTTCCTGGACTCCTAAGGCGACTAAGGTCGTTAAGGGTGGCGAGATGAAGAAGTTTACACTTCAGCTCGCGAAAGACAGCCATTTTAAAGACGAAGACATCATCGGTACTGCCGTGACTTCTGGTTCTGATAAGACGCAGACGCTTCCGTTCAAGGACGCCACTGATAAAGATAAAACGATTGAGTTCAAGTACTCGCTCTCTGATATCAGGAATAATTCCGACGACCCGGGCGGCTCCACGGGTGGCTCTTTCAAGACCTTTACGTACTATGTGCGCGAGAAAACCGACGGTTCGCAGTTCTCGCACTACACGTACGACCAGTCGGTCTATAAGTTCACGGTTGTGCCAACGTATGACACCGAAAAAGGAGAGATCAACTGTAGGGTGACCTACATGAAGGGATCCGTTGACTCCAAGGGCGATTGGACAGCAGACCCCAATGCCAAAGAACGGACGTTCATTGACACCTCCGCCCCCAAATCCACCGACACTTCCATCCCCACCTTCACCAACACCTACTCAACCTCTTTGCCCCTTTCTGGTATGTCGGGCGTCACTCTGACGTACCTTGCCGGCGCGGCGGTGCTTTGCGCTGCTGCGGCCTGGATGCACATTCGTCGCAAGGCGAATGCGAAGGGAGGTAAGCGTCGTGAATAAGAAAGTTTGCTCCTTCCCGATCTTGTTTGCGCTGCTTGCCCTCCTGATCGGCACCTGCGCGGTTGTGTTCCCCGCTTCCGCGCAGGCCGCGCCGACCTCGACCGGTTCCATCACGGTGAGCGGCACCGTGGCGAGCAGCTACGACGCCTACCAGATCTTTAGCGCCAACGTCGTCGACGGCGACAGCGACGCCAAGATCGCCACCGAACTCGCCTGGGCAAGCAACGCCGCGCGCGACGCCGTCCTGCCCGTGCTGCGCAGCGCCGGCATGCCCAATTCCCAGACCACCGCGCAGGAAGCTGCCGAGTGGCTCAACACCGATTCCCACCTTACGAGCGCGCTGAGCGCACAGCTCGCTCGTTCCCTCCAGAGCTCTGGCGCCGTGCCCGT
This sequence comes from Collinsella sp., assembly GCA_036550355.1. Classification (GTDB taxonomy): domain Bacteria; phylum Actinomycetota; class Coriobacteriia; order Coriobacteriales; family Coriobacteriaceae; genus Collinsella. The sequence continues at coordinate 12,334 of JAXKGN010000015.1, read as the reverse complement.
GGCCCTCAATGCGGGCACGACGGCCGAGCTGCCCTGTGGCTACTGGCTCATCGTCGCCGCCGACGACGCCATCGCCCAGGGTGAGGCCGGCACCGCGCCGATCATGGCCCTGGTCGGCGGCAGCGCCGTCACCGTCAAGCCCAAGGCCGCGACGCCCAAGGTCGCCAAGCACGTGCTGGAGGACGGCACCGCCGCCTGGCAGAAGGCCGCCGACGCCACGGTCGCCGACGACCTGTACTGGCGCCTCTCCGCCACGGTCCCGGCGGGCCTCACGGCCTATGACACCTATACGGTGCGGTTCGTCGACACCATGAGCGCGGGGCTCGACCCCTCCAAGGTGGCCGCGAGCATGCGCGTGTACGTGGCGGCGGGCGCGGACGGCGGCTTCGACGCCGTCTCGACCGGCAGGGACGGCCGCGCCGGCACCGAGCCCGCGAAGGGCTGGACCGACATCACGGCCCAGTGCGCCACCAAGGTAGCGGCCGACGGCAAGACCTTCACCGTGCGCACCGGCGACCTGATCGCCGCGCTCGGCGGGGCCGACGCCTTTACCGCGGGCGCCCGCGTGGTCGCCGTGTACAACGCGCCGCTCAACAGCGCGTGCAACCACGGCATCGCGAAGGGCAACCCCAACGAGGTCTACCTGCGCTACCCGCGCTCTCCCTTTGCCGACCAGTCCGGCGACGCCGGCTTCACCCGTACGCCGAGCGACGATGCGTGCGCCTACACCTGGGATCTCGCGCTCACCAAGCGCGGCAGCGACGGCGATAAGCCGCTTGCCGGGGCGGTCCTGAGCATCGCCGACGACCGCGGCCGCACGCTGGCGGCCGACGGCACATGGGATGCGGAGGGCAAGGCCACCGTCACCACGGGCGAGGACGGCCGCGTGACCGTCTCGGGCGTGGATTCGGGCAAGCTGGAGGCCCGCGAGCTCAAGGCGCCCAAGGGCTACACCGCCTTTGAGGGCACGCGCTCCGTGACGGTCAAGGCCGAGGGCCTGGACGTCGACCAGGTGGCCGCCGCCAAGCCCAAGCTCACCATCACCGCCGAGTCGCCCCTGCGCGCCGACAGCGCGGACGGGTCGACGGGCAGCCTAGAGGCGTCGCTCATCAACACGCCTACCGGCACACCCCCTAGCATTACCACCGGAGGCTTTATGCCCTCGACTGGCGATATGGCAATGTACGCCGCGGCCGCCGCAGCGGTCGCCGGAGCTGCGCTCATCGTGGTCGCGCTCCTGGTCAAGCGGGGAGGTGGCAGCCATAAAGAGTAGCTGGCAGCCCCACAGAGAGCGGGGCGAGACGTAGCGAAGTAGATGCTAAGACACAGACAGACAGATTTAGATCAAATGGAATTCGAGCAGAAAGCAGAGGAAAAGAAGACGAGCATGAGCAAGAATATCGCACGCCTGGCAGTAACCGCCGGCCTCACAGCAGCGCTGAGCTTCGGCGGAGTCATGGCCCCGGTGACCATGGCGTTTGCTGATGGCACGCCAACGGTGGCTCCGGATGGCAATGTAAAGATTGACGAGAAGACCTATAAGGACACAACCTTTAAGGGTATCCAGATTTTCAAGGCAAAGGTTACGCAGGATAAGAAGAGCAATGGAAGCTGGGATGAGTCGGGCGACAAGACGCTCTCTGATATTGAGTGGGCAGGTGGAGAAAGCGGTTCCGTGAAGAACGCAGTGATTCATGCGTTTGATGGTGTTGCAACAAGCTCTAAACCTACCGGTTTACCTGCTGGCGATTCTGCTCAGGCATGGGCCGAGTTCATCAATAAACATGCTTCTGAAGTAGTGGACAACAACGTTAATGCTGGAACTGTGCTCGATATGATCGCCAGGGCGCTGGAGGGCGCCAATATCGCTGAAGGGCAGAATGGCTGGCAGACGAGCGATAACGGCGCTTTCAATACCCTGAAGACTGGCTACTGGCTCTTTGTGACTAAGAGTGTCAAAACAGATTCCACCAATCAAAACACGGACACTTTCACTTCGCCAATCTTCACCATCGTCGGTGGCGCAGATGTAACGGTGGAGCCTAAGAAGGACGTCCCCAAAGTGACCAAGGCCGTCAAGGATGACGCAACGGATGGCACGTTTGGCGATAACGTGTTTGCGAACCCCAATATGTCAGCTGACTCGCGCATGGATCAGTTTATCAAGTACCAGCTTGCCGGTACGGTTGCGAACAACATTAACAACTACAGCGCCTATAGGTACATCTTCAAGGATCAGCTTCCTAAATCCATGACGCCCATGTTCACTGATGAGGCCAACAGCACGACCCCCGCTGTGACAGTTAAGATTGACAACAGGAAGGTCGTTGATGGCTACACTGCAACCCTTGATGAAGACAACGTGCTCAAAGTCGACTTCACTGACCTCAAGACTTGCAAAGGCGAGAATAATTCCGCCATCGCCGTCACCGGCAACTCCACTGTGACTGTTGAGTACCAGGCCAAGCTTGATTCTGCAAAGATCTTTGTAGGCGGTAAGATTGATGAACAGTTCGATGGCTTGGTGGGTAAACCCCAGGAGAATACAGTTACGTTGACCTATTCCAACAATCCGCATGACAACGACGGTTTCGGTACCACGGTCACGCATTCTGCCTACGACTACACCTATGGTATCGATGTAACCAAGGTTGGCTCAGAGACTGGCAATCCGCCTCTCGCCGATGTTGTGTTCACGCTGCAAGAGCAGGGTGATGCTGACGACATCTTTATTATGGCAAACGGCACCAAGACGAAGGATAGCGAGCAGGCCAAACTGACGACCGACGCATACGGCAAGATTAACGTTGTCGGCCTTGATGAGGGCACCTACATCCTTAAAGAGGTCACCCCGGCGCCCGGTTACAATAACTCTGCAGCAAATGGCGTTACTTTCACTATCAAGAGTACGTTCGATCAAACAAGTAAGAATGTGAAGCTTGATACTTCCACCATTGATGCTGGCAACGATGTTGTCATGGGCGGCACCGCAACGGCCGGGGCCGGCAAGCTCAGCTTCACCATTGTCGACCAGAAGGGCACCGGCCTCCCCCTCACCGGTCTTAACGGCGTGACCTTCACCTGGATCGCTGGTGGCGCGGTGCTCGTCATCGGCGTGGCGCACCTCATCCGCAGCCGTAAGCAGGCTGAGGAGTCCGAGCAGGAGTAACGCTCGCTCACCCATCCCTTTGGCAGGTGGGATGCGATGGCCATGAGACTTGCGGACACTTTTCTCGTCCATCCACGTTCTTGCTTTGCCATTCTCTTTTCGGGGCAGACTCCGCATTGGAGTTTGCCCCGTTTTGTATCTGCGAGCCCGCGCTGCGCTATCCTGCTTGGTGCAGCTCTCTAGCGCAACCTGACGAAAGTGGTGTGGCCGATGTCACGTGCAAACAAACACTCCAAGCCCGCGGGCGGCAAGCGCCGTCGTAAGCGACTGCCGCGCTGGGCCGATCGGCTCATCACCATCGTCATCATCCTTATTGGCGTGGGCCTTATGACCTGGCCGTGGATCTTGGACCGGCTCGAGGCCTCGGGCGTGTTCAACCAGATCAGCACCGTGTCCAGCACCGTGGACGCGCTGTCTGCCGAGGAGCGCGAGCGCATCCTGCTCCAGGCTCGCTCCTTTAACGAACAGCTGGCGGGCGAGGCCACCGAGCTCCCCGCCGACCAGATCGAGCCCTACGCCCAACAGCTCATTTTTGACCGCGACCCCATGATGAGCTGGGTCGAGATCCCCTCCATCGACGTGAGCATGCCCATCTACCACGGCACGAGCGAGGAGGTCCTTATGGCGGGCGTCGGCCACCTGGAGGGCACGAGCCTGCCGGTGGGCGGCACCTCGACGCATTGCGTGCTCACCGCGCACTCGGGCATGCGCAACCTGAGCATGTTCGACGACATCCACTCGCTGGAGCCCGGCGACCTGGTGCTGCTGCACACCATGAACAAGACGCTCGCCTACAAGATGGTGGACTCCGAGGTCGTGCTGCCCGAGGAGATGGAGTCGCTGACCATCGAGCCCGGCGCCGACAAGGTGACGCTCGTCACCTGCACGCCCTACGGCGTGAACGACCATCGCCTGCTGGTGCATTGCGTGCGCACCAAGTACAACAAGAAGGACGTCGACAAGCAAAAGTCGCTGGCCGGTCGCCACTGGGGCAAGCGCGAGTTTGCCGTGCTCATCGTGGTCGTAGTCATTGTGCTGTTGCTGCTGGACATCGTGATCCACGCGGTCCGCAAGCGCCGCAAGGCCAAGGCCTCGGCATAAGACATTCTCCAGAACCACCACAATGGGGACAGGCGCCTTTGTGGTGGCCGGGGCTTCCAAACCATCACAACATTCGATGAAAATCGCGATTTTGACGATAAACGTCGAATGTTGTGATGGTTTTTGTTGTGAGCTATGCGGTTTTCGCCGCAGAGCTGCCGGACCGCGTTCGCCGCCCTCGTTACGTTTTCGCTGCATTTGGGTAAAGCGCCTGCTCCAAGCCGGCGTTGCCCTGTATACTAGAGCGGTTTAACTGTTATGCGGAAGGGAGCGCCTATGGCACTCAGCGAGAAAGACGTGCGCGGCATCGCCGAGTACGCAAAGATCGCACTGACCGATGACGAGCTCACCCAGATGACGTCTTACATGAACGACGCCGTCCAGATGCTCGAGCCCGTCTTGCAATATGACTTACCCGACGTGGAGCCCACGTTCCATCCCATCGGAAGCCTGTCCAACGTGATGGGCGATGACCTGCGCGAGCCCGAGCGCGACCTGCCGCTCGACGTCGCGCTCGAAAACGCCGGCAGCGCGCGCGACCGCTACTTCCGCGTGCCGTCCATTTTGGGAGAGGGGGAGAGCGAGTAATGGCGCTAAGCTTCGATTCCCTTACCGCCGCTCAGATTGCCGCGGGCGTTGCCGCCGGCGACTTTACCGCTACCGAGGTGGCCCAGGCCTCCCTTGCCGCCATCGAGGCGCGCGAGGACGGGGTCCAGGCATTCCTGCAGGTGGCGCCCGAGCTTGCGCTCGAGGCCGCTGCGCGCGTGGATGCCGACCGTGCCGCCGGCAAGCCGCTGCCCCCGCTTGCGGGCGTGCCGCTGGCCATTAAGGACAACATGAACCTCGTGGGCACGCGCACCACCTGCGCTTCCCGCATGCTCGAGAACTACCAGAGTGTCTACACCGCCACCTGCGTCCAGCGCATGCTCGACGCCGGCTGCCTGCCCATGGGCAAGGCCAACATGGACGAGTTTGCCTTTGGCAGCTCCACCGAGAGTTCGGCGTTCCACCGCACCAACAACCCCTGGGATACCGAGCGCGTGCCCGGCGGCTCCTCGGGCGGCTCCGCTGCCGCCGTCGCCGCGGGCGAGGTCGCGCTCTCGCTGGGCTCGGACACCGGCGGCTCCATTCGCCAGCCGGCGTCGCTGTGCGGCGTGGTGGGCTTTAAGCCCACGTATGGCGCCGTGAGCCGTTACGGCGTGGTTGCCTTTGGCTCGTCGCTCGACCAGGTGGGCCCCTTTGGCCGCACGGTCGAGGACGTCGCGCTGGCTATGAACGCGCTTACCGGCGCGGGCCACGATCCGTACGACTGCACCAGCCAGGATTGCGCCGTCGACTTTACCGAGCAACTCAACGACAGCATCGAGGGCAAGCGCGTGGGCATTATCCCTGCGTTTATGGAGGCCGAGGGCTTGACGCCCGAGGTCAAGGCCGCTGTTCAGCGCGCCGCCCAGGAGCTGCAGAACCAGGGCGCCGAGCTGGTCGAGGTCGACCTGCCGCACTTGGACGCCGCCATCGCCGCCTACTACGTCATCGGCCCGGCCGAGGCGTTCTCCAACCTGGCCCGCTTCGACGGCATTCGCTACGGTTATCAGGAGGAGGGCTGCGCCAACCTGTCCGACCAAAGCTCGCTTTCGCGCGCCCACGGCTTTGGCGCCGAGGCCAAGCGCCGTCAGATGCTCGGCGCCTACCTGCTGAGCTCGGGCGTGTACGACAAGTACTACTACGCTGCGCAAAAGGCCCGCACGCTCATCACGCAGGACTATGACGCCGCGTATGCCAAGGTGGACACCATCCTCATGCCCGCCTCGCCGCGCACGGCCTTTAAGTTTGGCGAGATCAGCGACCCCACGCAGATGTATCTCTCCGACCTGTACACCATCTCGCTCAACATTTGCGGTAACGGTGGCATCTCGGTGCCGCTGGGCCTGGGCGAGGACAGCAAGCTGCCCGTTTCTGCCCAGCTGGTGGGTCCGGCCTTTAAGGACCGTCAGCTGCTCACGTTTGCCCGCGCCCTGGAGCGCGGCTTTGCCGATGCCGCCACGGGTGCGCCCGCGCTTTCCGTCGCGCCCGATTTTGCCGGGAAGGGAGGCGAGCTGTAATGAAGGAGCTTTCCGAGGTCCTGCAGGATTGGGAGGCCGTGATCGGCCTGGAGATCCATACCGAGCTCACCGCACTCGATACCAAGATGTTCTGCAACTGCAAGCTCAGCCACGATGACGAGCCCAACGCCAACGTGTGCCCGGTGTGCCTGGGCCTGCCCGGCGCCCTGCCGGTGCCCAACAAGCGCGCCATCGAGAGCATCGTCAAGGCCGGCCTCGCCACCAACTGCGAGATTCAGCGCCACTCGATGTTCTACCGCAAGCACTACTTCTATCCCGATATGGCCAAGAACTTCCAGACTACGCAGGGTCCGGTCGCTTTTGCCATGTACGGTCACCTGGACCTGGACGTGACCGGTCGCGGTGCCGCCGAGCGCCCCGACTGCGCGTTTGGCGAGGCCGAGGCCCAGAGCCTGGCGAGCGCTTCGGCCAACGCCGAGGGCCTGTCCACGTCCATGACGTCGACCATGCGCGAAGGCAATCAGCGTGCCGGTCATCTGGCCAGCTACGACGCGTCCAACCTACAGATGCCCGAGCGCCGCGAGGATGGTTCCTACACGGTGCCCATCCGCATCCTGCGCATCCACATGGAGGAGGACGCCGCCAAGATGGTGCACGTGGGCGGTGCCGAGGGCCGCATTACCGCCGCGACCGAGTCGCTCGTCGACTACAACCGCTGCGGCACGCCTTTGATTGAACTCGTGACTGAGCCCGACTTGCGTACGCCCGAGGAAGCGCGCCTGTTTATGGAGAAGCTCCGTCGCATCTTTGTGACGCTGGGCATTTCTGACTGCTCCATGGAGAAGGGTTCCATGCGCTGCGACGGCAACGTGTCGCTGCGCCGCCGTGGCGAGACCAAGCTGGGCACCAAGACCGAGCTTAAGAACCTCAACTCGTTTAAGAGCCTGCATGATGGCCTTGCCTACGAGATCTGCCGTCAGGCCGAGGTGCTCGAGGAGGGCGGAATCATCTATCAGGAGACCCGCCACTGGGAGCCCAGTCGCAAGCGCACCGTAGTCATGCGTGTCAAGGAGACGGCCGACGACTATCGCCTGTTCCCCGATCCCGACCTGGCGCCGTTCGATCTGGACGACGAGTTCATCGACCGCTGCCGTGGCGAGATTCCCGAGCCGCCCGATGCCAAGCGCGCCCGTTTTGAGGCCGACTTTGGCATTAAGGCGGCCGATGCCGAGCAGATTGCCGGCGACCCCGAGTTTGCCGACTTCTTTGAGGCCGCTGCTGCCGGAATGGCCGGTAAGGAGGCCCAGACGGTCGCAAACCTGCTGGTCAACGAGATGATCGCCTACCTTAAGGGCGTGGGCGTCTCGCTGGCCGAGTCCGGTATTGCACCGGCTCAGGTGGCAGCCCTTGCCAAGCTGCTGGCGACCGATGCCATCAGCTCCAACCAGGCTCACGAGGTCTTTGAGGCCATGGCCCAGACCGGTGACGACCCCAACAAGATCGTCGACGAGCGTGGTATGCGTCAGGTGAGCGATGCCGGCGCGCTGCAGCCGATCGTGGACGAGGTGCTGGCTAACTGTGCCGATCAGGCGCAGCAGTATCGTGACGGCAACCAGAAGGTCATCGGCTTTTTGGTGGGCCAGTGCATGAAGGCGAGCCGCGGCAAGGGCAACCCGAAACTCTTCAACGAGTTGCTGAGAACGTCGCTCTCGTAAACGGGAACCCGGGAGCCCCGGCAGGGCGGGTACTTCCTCAAAATTTCGAACAGTCCTGCGCAAGACGAAGGCCACATTAAGTGGCCTTCTTTGCGTGCGGAACTCATTTGGAGCAAACACCCCGGCGACTCGGGGCTTCCCCGGCCAGACGACTCGGCCGTTCGGGTCAGGTAGGCTGAATGGAATAGAGTGAATGGGCGCGCCGTTGGCGCCCTCATTCTTTATGGATGTTGAAAACGAAGGTGAATACTTTTCCGCGAAGTGAACGATCTATTTTGGACCCCTGAAACATCAACACTTTTCTGGCTCGGTTTCCTGTGGTTTTGTCGAGTGTTTCCTGTGGTTTTGCTGCGAAAAAATACGGATGCTTCGGGGGTCCGATTTTGCTCGTTCACTTCGTGGAAAACCATTCACCTTCAATTTGCTGGAGGGAAGAGGGCCTCCTCTTTGGCGTCACGGATGTGCATCGCGGCGGGCGGATCGCCAGAAGCCGGCTGTTCCGCACCTTAAGATTTCCAAAGAGTTAACCTTTGTTGACCTCAATAGTTAGATAAACTAAACTATTTTCCAAAAGTGTGCTCGAGCAAACTTGTTTACTCGAGTGCTGAGGCACCGTGCCGCGTCCAATGTGGCAAAAGGGAGAAGCAACATGAAGAAGTCGACGTTCAATACCCTGCTTGTCGGTGGCGGTTTTCTGCTTGGCGCGGCCGGCATCAAGCTGCTTACCAGCGCTCCGGTCAAGAATGCCTGCGTGCAGGGCATTGCGTGCGGCATGCGCATCAAGAATGGCTACCAGGACATGGTCGAGCAGGCCAAGGCTAATGTCGACGACATGGTTGCCGAGGCGGCCTACATCACCCAGAGCGAGGCCGCTGCGGACAAGGCAGCCGAGTAGTACTCCCAGGCACAAACTATGAGATTCTCGATTATCAGCGAGATCCCCGGCAGGACCCGCCTCCAGTTGGCGGGTCCTGTGCCAGAGAGCGATCTCGATGCGCTTCTAAAGCTCAGTGGCGAAATCGATGGCGTGCGCAAGGTGCGCGTCTACGGCCGCATCGGCCAGATGGCGCTCGAATATGACGAGCAGCGTCGTGCAGGCGTGCTCGATGCTCTGGGCGCACTCGACGCCCAGGCCATTGCCGACGCAAAGACGGGTTACGTGATGCAGCTTGAGCCACGCAAGCACAAGCTCGTTATGGATCTTGCCACACTCATCGGCGCTCACTATGCGCGCCGATGGTTTTTGCCCACGCCCCTGCGTGCGGTGTTTGTCGTAGCCGGTTACATGACCTTTTTGCGCGCCGCCCTCCGTGAGCTTGCGCAGCCGCGCTTGACCGTTCCCGTGCTTGACGCGTCGGCCATCGGCATTTCGTTCGTCAAACGTGATGTCGACACCGCGGGCCAGACAATGTTCCTGCTCAACGTGGGCGAATTGCTCGAGGACTACACCCGCGCCATGAGCGAAAACGAGCTCATCAACTCGCTGCTCGATGTGCCCGACAAGGCGCAAAAGGTCGTCGGCGACACCGAGGTAAGCGTTGCCGCGACCGAGCTTGAGCCCGGTGACTTGGTGGCCGTGCGCACCGGCATGTCCATCTGCATTGACGGCGTCGTCGAGCAGGGAAGCGCCATGGTCAACCAGGCGACCCTGACCGGCGAGCCGCTTGCCGTCGAGCGCAGCGCAGGCGACGACGTGTTCGCCGGAACCGTCGTGGAAGACGGCAGCATCTTGGTGCGCGTGCGCGCCAACACGGCGCAGACCAAGCTGCGCTCGATCGTCTCGCTCGTGCAGACGGCCGACTCGCTCAAGTCCGAGGGCCAGTCGCACATGGAAGACCTCGCCAACAAGATCGTCCCGTGGAACTTCCTGCTCGCGGGCCTGGTTGCGCTCACCACGCGCAGTCTCATTAAGACCTCGGCGGCACTGATGGTCGACTACTCGTGCGCGCTCAAGCTCACGGGTTCGGTCGCCGTCATGACCGCCATGAGCGATGCCGCCAAGATGGGCGTGATGGTCAAGGGCGCCAAGTACTTTGAGTCGTTTGCCAAGGCCGACACCATTGTGTTTGATAAGACCGGTACGCTCACCGAGGCGCAGCCGCGTCTTGCCTGCGTACTCACCACCGATGGCTGGAGCGAGGACGAGGTCCTGCGCTTTTCCGCTTGCCTGGAGGAGCATTTTCCGCATCCGGTGGCGCGCGCCGTGGTCAATGCGGCACGTGAGCGCGGGCTCGAGCATCGCGAGCGCCACGCCGCCGTCGAGTACATCGTGGCACACGGTATCGCTTCGTCCATCGAAGGGCGTCGCGCCATCATCGGTTCCGCGCACTTTGTATTTGAGGATGAGGGCGCGCAGCTCGAATCCGACATTAAGGAGCGCATTGAGTCCCAGATGCAGGGCCTGTCGCCGCTGTATCTGGCGGTCGACGGCACCGTTGTGGGCGTGCTCGGTATCGAGGACCCGCTTAAGCCCGGGGTCCGCGAGGCCATCGCCGACCTGCACGCGTTGGGCGTCAAGCACGTGGTCATGCTCACGGGCGATTCCGAGCGCACGGCCGAGCGCATTGCGCGAGAGGCAGGGGTCGACGAGTTTAAGGCCGAGCTGCTGCCCGAGGACAAGTACGCTTATGTGGAGCGCATTAAGAGCGAGGGGCGCCACGTTGCCATGGTGGGCGACGGCGTCAACGATTCGCCGGCGCTGGGCCTGGCCGATGTGGGTCTGGCCATGGGCGGTGGAAGCGACATCGCCAAGGAGGTCGCCGACATCATCCTGACCGACACGGATCTCGCCGCAATCGTGCGCCTGCGCCGCATGAGCCAGGGCCTCATTGATCGTCTGACGAGCTCCTACTCTAAGGTAATGCTCACCAACTCAGCGCTCCTGGCGTTGGGCATTGCCGGCGCGATTACCCCGCAGACGTCGTCGCTGCTGCACAATGGCTCGACGATTGCGTACAGCTTGGGCAACGCGAAAGCGTATCTGCGCTAGGGTTTTCGATTGAGCTTATGGCCTGCATTCGGGCGGTACCGCAGACGCCAGGGTGCAGGCCTTTTTAGGCAAACGCTGCCTTGATGACGGGGGCTTCGGCGAGCTTTTCGGCAGCCTTTTCGTCGGAATCGTTTAGTGCTGCCAGACTGCGGTAGACCCACTCGTTGACCTGGGTGTTCTTGACGCCTGCGGTCTGCATAAGGGCGCCTACCTCGCGGATTGCTGTGAGCAGATCGGCTTTGGGACCCGCGAGCTCGACCTCGATGCCGTGGTAGGCGGACACGCCGCGGTTCTCACTCACGTGGTCGATAAAGCCCTCGACGGTCTCAAGCTGCTGGGCGAGAGCTGCATCATCGTCAGCGTCCAGCACGACAAGTGCGTTCGATACCGTGAGGGCGGGATGTCCGCAGGGGACAAAGCCTTCGATGACATCCATAGCTTCGGTAATGGTTGAGCCCAGGCCTGCGAGAGCATTGACGAGTTGCTGCTTGGTATCCATAACGGTCCTTTCGACGGGTCAATTTTGCTTGGCGAAAATATACGTGACGTGTCCGGTAGCAAAAGTGCGAAGTGTGGTGCACATTATGGTCTTCACAGCTCGTGCATAGAGCAGCTGTCCGCCTTTAGAACGTGGTAAGATAGCTATCCACGAGCGGGGCTCACCCCGCGTGTTCCTTGAAAAGTCGACGGGTGTTGGGTGCTCGTGCCCAATGCCATCCAGACTTTCCCGACATTCGGGGGCGACTGGTTTCGACACGATAGCTCTGAGAGAGGAAGCAAGCCGAGGTCTCCTCGCCTCGTTAAACAGGGGTACCGTCAAATTGAATTGACAACAACTCTTCTTTTGAGCCTATGGCTCTCGCTGCTTAGTTTATAGCGGCGCGTCAACCCGGTGATTTCCCCGACACCGGCGCGACGTCATTTTAGGGGAATGCTCCTGCGCACGTAATCGGTATGGCGCAGGCTAAGACCGAACCGGTTAGGACGCCGCGAGCGTGTCGCTGCGCGCAAAGCGTCCGAGACAAAACCAGCGACTGAGCTTGGAGATGCCAATCAGGGGGCTTTCGTGGACCGGAGTTCGATTCTCCGCGCCTCCACCAATAGTTACAAGCAGGTAGAGAAGTGTCTCTACCTGCTTTTTTATTACATATAGATACCGCGGAGAATCGAACTCTGCGCAGGGCGCGGGCGTTAAGAAAACGCGTGAGCGTTTTTAGCCCGCGGGCGAGGACGCCGGCAGGCGGCCGAAGCCGGTGCGGATTTGCGAAGCAAATACGCGGATTCTCCGCGCAAAGCC
>JAXKGN010000014.1:0-226033 GCA_036550355.1 Collinsella sp. | reverse complement strand
TATTAGGTCATGCGGCGGTCTCGGCTCGCCGCGGCCCGCGCGGGACATGTCAGGAAACGAGGGCAGCCCTGTGGGCGCCAGCGGAATGTGGGGTCACCGCGCGGACCGCGTCTGATGGTGTCGACGTCAATGGTATACGGGTGCATCATCGACGTCTTCAATACAGAAAATATCAGTGCGGAATGTTCCGGAGAGAAACCCCCGTCACGCCCCCGGATCCCCTGCGTTTACGGCCTTGAGGTCGGCGTGGACGGAGATCGTGGCTGATGGGGATACATGTCCCGGTCGCTGTTTCGCGGCTTTGCCGCGAAAGGCGCGCTACTTTGGGATGGGTGGGGAACGTGGTTGTTGCGGCAACTGATCCCCACCATAAATTACCCTCGGCATACTTGCGCGAAAACCTGCCCGTGCTACACTTGCAATTGCTGTTTCAGGGCGGGGTGAAATTCCCCACTGGCGGTAAATCGGGCGGTGCCAAAGGGGTGCCGTGGCGCAGACGAGGCGTCTGCGACCGAGCCGATGAGTCCGCGACCCGTGCGTGTGTTGGTTCGCATGCCGGCTGAACTGGTGAGATCCCAGTACCAACGGTTAGAGTCCGGATGAAAGAGGCAGGTGATCTTATGTCTGAACAGTCGCAGCATATCCATTTTGAGAACACGAATAGGTGGAGCACCAAACAGCTCGTTACCATGGCGTTGATGTGCGCCTTGGGTGCCCTGTTTATGTACGTGCAGCTGCCCATCCTTCCTTCGGCGCCGTTTTTGACCTACGACCCGTCGCTGGTGCCGGCGATGGTGTGCGGGTTTGCGTACGGCCCTGGTGCCGGCACTGCCGTTGCCGCCATGGCGATCGTTATCCATGCGCTCACTACGGGTGACTGGGTCGGCGCGCTTATGAACCTGGTTGCCACGCTGGGCTACATTCTGCCCGCGGCTATCGTCTACCAGAAGATGCATACCTATAAGGGTGCCGTGATTGGTCTGGTGCTCGGCGTTATTGCCGCTACGGCGTTGTCTATGGTCGCAAATCTTACCATTGGCGTATGGTTCTGGTATGGCTCGGTCGATGTGATCGCCCCGCTCATGATTCCTGCGGTGCTGCCGTTCAACCTCATCAAGACCGTGCTCAACTCGGTGCTGACGCTGGCGGTGTACAAGGCGGTCTCTAATCTCATCACGCCCAAGAAGGACCAGGTCAAAGGCCGCGCATGATTGAGTGTCGGGGCGTTTCCTTTAGCTACGATGGCGCTGCGAAAGCGCTCGATGGTATCAATCTGAACATCGAGGATGGCGAGTTTTTCTGCATCCTCGGTGGCAATGGGTCGGGCAAGTCGACGTTTGCCAAGCATCTGAATGCACTGTTGCAGCCCGATGCGGGCACGGTACGTATCAACGGCATGGATGCGTCCGACCCCGAGCTGGTCTATGACATTCGTTCGACTGCGGGCATGGTATTCCAGAATCCCGATGATCAGCTGGTGGCAACGCTTGTCGAAGATGATGTTGCGTTTGGTCCCGAAAACCTTGGTGTGCCATCGATGCAAATTGCGCAGCGCGTACGCGAGGCGCTGAAGGGTGTGGGCCTGGTGGGCTTTGAGCGTCACGAGACCCATGCGCTTTCGGGCGGCCAAAAGCAGCGCGTGGCGCTTGCCGGCGTGCTCGCCATGGAACCGCGCGTGCTCATATTGGACGAGGCTTCTTCGATGCTCGATCCGCGTGGACGCAAGGGCCTCATGAAGGCTTGCCACGCGTTGCACAATCGTGGCATGACCATCGTGATGATTACGCACTTTATGGAAGAGGCCGCCGAGGCCGATCGCGTTGCTGTCTTCCAAGCGGGCCGCGTTGCCATGCTCGGTAAGCCCGAGGAAATCTTGACGCGGGCGGACGAACTTGCGCAGCTCAACCTGGATATGCCGGCGTCGTGCTGCCTAGGTAGGGCACTTCGTGAGAAGGGCGTTTCCGTTTGCGCGCAGGTGCGCGAGGCAGATATGGTCGCCGAGATTGCACAGGCTTATGCCGAGCGGAGCGGGACGGACATCGCAGGGCAGCCTTCCGCATCCGATTCTCATGTGCTTGACAATGGATCCTCTGCGGCCGACGGGATAGCCGCGTCGGAGCCCGTTATCGAGATCTCGCACCTCTCGCATAGTTACTCGCTGAGCGCCCGCGAGCGCCGTCGATGGCGCAAGCGCTCGACCACTGCGGACGCATCGAGCAAACAAGCTCTTTGGGGCAACGATCCAAACAGCCCCTGGGCGCTACGTGATGTTTCGCTGACGGTGCGCCGCGGCGAGTTTCTGGGATTGGCGGGTCATACCGGCTCGGGTAAATCGACGCTGGTTCAGCATCTCAACGGGTTGATTCGTCCGCAGGAGGGAAGCGTTTGCGCGCTGGGGCTCGACCTATCAAGCAAGAAAGACGCCGCCGCGGTTAAGGCCAAGGTCGGCGTGGTGTTTCAGTATCCCGAGCGCCAGCTATTTGCCGAGACCGTGGCGCAGGACGTGGCGTTTGGCCCGCGCAACCTTAGCCTGCCACAAGACGAGGTTGCACGCCGCGTTGCGTCATCGCTTGCGCGCGTGGGCCTCGACCTTGCCGCGATAGGCGACAAGAACCCCTTTGAGCTTTCGGGCGGCCAGCAGCGCCGCGTGGCGTTTGCCGGCGTGCTCGCCATGGAGCCCGAGGTGCTGGTGCTCGACGAGCCCATGGCGGGGCTCGATCCGGCTGCGCGCAGGGATTTCCTGGGGCTCATCGACCGGCTCCATCGCGAGGGTCTGACTGTTGTCATGGTTTCGCATAGCATGGATGACCTGGCAAATTGCTGTGACCGTATCGTTGTGATGAACGAGGGCGCCGTGTTTGCCGAGGGAACGCCCGCACAGGTTTTTGCGCACGCGAACGAGCTCAAGTCAATCGGCCTGGGCGCCCCTGCCGCTCAGCGCATGGCATTATCGCTCGTGCAAGCCGGTGTGCCGCTCCGCTGCGACAAACTTTATACGGTTGAGGCACTGGCCGACGAGCTGGCCGGCTTGCTGCTGGGCTGCGCGGAAGGGCCTTTGAGGGCTCCGTGTCAGGCCGGTTCCAAGATAGCCGCGCGAGAGGAGGGCTGCTGATGGAGGCGTTCTCATTTGGCAGCTACTATCCCGGGGATAGCGCGGTGCATCGCCTGGACCCGCGCACTAAGTTGCTCCTGGGTTTCGCATTTCTGATCACCGTGCTCACCGTTGACAGCTTCCGCGGGCTGGTACCGGCCGCAATATTTGTCGTGCTGGTCTATGTCATGGCCCGGGTGCCGTTGCGCCGGGTCCTATCATCGATGGCACCATTGCTGGCGATTGTCGTGGTGGTCGCGGTGCTCAACCTGTTTTCCGATCAGAGCGGCCGCATCCTGTGGCAGCTTGGCTTTTTGCAGGTGAGCGAGGGCTCGCTGCGTTCTGCGGCGTTTGTGGCGTGCCGCCTGACGTTGATGATGGCCGGCATGAGCGCCATTACACTCACCACGCCGACGCTCGACCTCACCGCGGGCTTTGAACGTCTGCTCACACCATTTGCGCGCGTGGGGCTTCCGGCGCACGAGCTCGGCATGATTATGGGTATCGCGCTGCGGTTTATGCCGCAATTTGCCACCGAGATGAAGCAGACGGCCGATGCACAGGCAAGTCGCGGCGCGCGCGCGACGGGCGGTCCGCTCGGCGGTGTGCGCATGCTCGGCAGTGTGGCGATTCCGCTGTTCACCGGCGTGTTCCGTCATGCCGAGACGCTTTCGGCCGCCATGGATGCACGCTGTTATCACGGCGAGCAGGGACGCACGCGTCTGCATGCGCTTGCGTTTGGCCGGGGGGATGTACTGGCAGCGCTGGCGATGGCGCTGCTGGTGACATGCGTTGTCGTTATCAATCTTCAACTCGTCTAAGCTCGATTCGAGCGCAAGAAAGGGGTCTCTATGACCGACATCGATCGCACGGCTCAGCTCGAGCGCGCCTGCTCGTATCTCAGACGCATTCCGGCGTGGTATCTTGCCACGACCGATGCGAGCGACGGGCATCAGCCCCGCGTGAGGCCGTTTTCGTTTGCCATGGTCGATGACGACAAACTGTGGTTTTGCACGTCGCGCGACAAGGACGTATGGGCGGAGTTGAGCGCGAATCCCAAGTTTGAGGTATCGGGCTGGAAGCCGGGGGAGTGCTGGATCGTGTTAACCGGTGAGGCCGCGCTCGAGGACGATGCAGTCGTGAGCGACAAGGTGCGTCAGGCGGGCTTTAGGCACATGGTGGGCATTGGCGAGCAACACGATAGTGCCAACGACGGCCGCCTTGCATTCTTCTCGGTCCGCAACATCGCCGCGCGGTTCTGCGATATCGACGGCAGCGAAGAGCTCCTCGAGCTCTAATTTCCAAAATTGACTACCCATTCCAAAAAACTGGTTAGGCGACAGGAGAAAACGTGGACGGATTGAATACGGTGCTGGAGTATCTGACGTCGGTGCCGGCGTGGTATCTGGCGACGAGCGTGGACGGGCAGCCGCATGTGCGTCCGTTCTCGTTTGCACAGATTCAGGACGGCAAGCTGTGGTTTGTGACGGCGCGCACCAAAGATGTGTGGCAAGAGCTTCTGCAAAACCAACGCTTTGAGGCCACGAGTTGGTGGCCGGGCCACGGTTGGTTGATCCTGCGCGGGCGTGCGGGGCTGGAAGACCGGGCTTCGAGTGAAATGCGCGAGGCCGGTTGGAAGCATCTTGAGCGCTTGAGCGAGCACTATGAGGGGCCTAACGACCCCACGCTCGTCTTCTTTAGCGTCGAGGATCCCGAGGCTTTTATCTGCAATCACGACGAATGGGTGCCGGTCGAGCTCTAGCCAGCTGGCTCATCCTAACAACTTAGTTTTCGCATGGGCGGGCCCCGTGTTGCCCGGCGCCGTAAGGAGTGCCGGTCGATACGGGGCCCGCTCTATTTGTCAATTCCTTCAAACGAATGTGTCGGGAATGTTTCAATGCATGAATATGCAAACTATTTACGTATTCATGCATCTTTTGGTGCTAAAGTTTCAACCCACTTCATAACGACCGCTGCGAAATGCGCATCGGTGCATAAATCGCAGACAAGGAGTCTGATATGTCTTTGAAGGTTGGAATCGTCGGCGCGGCTGGATATGCCGGAGCCGAGCTCATTCGCCTCGTGCTCGGCCATCCCGAGTTTGAACTTGTTGCCATTACGTCCAACGCCGATGCCGGCCAGCCGCTGTCCGCGGTGTATCCGAGCTTTGCTGGCGTGAGCGATCTGGTTTTCACCACGCATGACGCCCCCGAGCTCAAGGGCTGCGATGCGGTATTTCTTGCTGTGCCGCACACGGCTGCCATGGCACAGGTGCCCGCCCTGCTTGCCGTGGGCGTTTCCTGCTTTGATCTTTCGGCCGATTACCGTCTGAGCGACCCGTCCGTCTTTGAGGCATGGTATGCCGCCGAGCACACGAGCCCCGAGCTGCTCAAGACCCGCGCTTTTGGCCTGCCCGAGCTGTTCTGTCAGGACTTGGAGACCGCTGCTTCCAGCCATGCCGCCGGAAAGCCCGTTTTGGTCGCCTGCGCCGGCTGCTATCCCACCGCAACGAGCCTTGCTGCTGCTCCTGCCGTGCGTGCGGGCTGGGTGGCAGAGAACGGTCCCGTAATCGTTGATGCCATTAGCGGCGTTACGGGCGCCGGTAAGTCCTGCAACGCTCGCACCCATTTTTGCAGCGCAGACGAGAACTTGGAGGCCTATGGCGTAGGCAAACATCGCCACACGCCCGAAATCGAGCAGATCCTAGGCCTGACCGATCGCGTCGTCTTTACTCCGCACTTGGCACCGCTTAAGCGCGGCCTGCTTTCCACGGTGACGATGCCGCTCGCGCCGCAGGCTCTCGACACGCTGGCGCTTGAGGATGTCGTCGACCATTACAAGAAGTTTTACGCCGGACGCAGCTTTGTGCGCGTGCTCGATGCCGGCCAGCAGCCCAAGACGGCTTCGGTCGTCGGCACCAACGCCGCCCAGATCGGCCTTGCGCTCAACAAGCGTGCGGGCGTGCTGGTGGCGACGGGTGCTATCGACAATTTGTGCAAGGGTGCTGCGGGCCAGGCGGTCCAGTGCGCCAACATCGTTTTTGGCTTTGACGAGCGACGAGGCTTGCCCACAGTGGCGTGCCCGGTGTAGCACATTCGATTGTTAACGATTTGGTAGTCGGGTATCGAGTTGGGCGCCACTTTTAAGCTGGTTTACTAATTGCGACCGGTAGGGCGTGCCAGCCGATGCCCGCTTTTTTATTTGATATAAGGAGTCGTAGGGACGATGAATACCGACCTGATGGATATTAAGATTCGCGCCGTCGAGGGTGGCGTTACGGCAGCTGCTGGCTTTAAGGCCGCAGGCATCCATGCGGGATTCCGGAAGAATCCCGAGCGCTTGGACTATGCGCTCGTGGTGCCTGATAAGCCCTGTCCCGGCGCCGGCGTGTTTACGACCAACCGTTTTTGCGCGGCGCCCGTGCAGGTGAGCCGTGCCAACCTGGGCGGTTCGGACAAAGGCTATGGCATCGTCGCTGGTGTTTCAATCAACTCCGGCAACGCGAATGCCGCCACGGGCGAGACCGGCCTAGCCTGTGCGCGCGAGACATGCAACATCGCGTCGCAGGTCATCGGCTGTGAACCCCAGCAGATCCTAGTTGCATCCACAGGCGTGATCGGACAGATTCTGCCGATCGACACGTTTGAGACGGCCGTTCCGTCCGCCTTCGAGGTGCTCTCCGCCCATGGCGGTGCCGATGCAGCCCGTGCCATCATGACAACCGATACACATTCCAAGGAATATGCCGTTCGCTATCGCAGTGAGGCTGCGGGCCATACAGGCAACGCCTATACGGTGGGCGGCATGTGCAAGGGGTCGGGCATGATCATGCCCAATATGGCCACCATGATCGCGGTCATTACTACCGATGCCCCCGTCGAGCCGGCGACGCTCCACGCCCTGTTGCTCTCGATCGTTAAGCAGACCTTTAATAAAGTGACGGTCGATTCCGATACCTCGACCAACGACACTTGTATCATGCTTGCTTCTGGCGCTGCTGCCGCAGATGTCGAGGCCATCGTCGAGGGCTCTGACGCCTTTGACGAGTTGGCCTTTGCCGTGCACGAGGTGTGCGAGAGCCTGGCGCGCAACATCGCCGCCGACGGCGAGGGCGCATCCAAGCTCGTGACGGTTAATGTTACCGGCGCCGCTAACGACGAGGAAGCCGATATCGCCGCCCGTGCCGTCGCCAATTCGCCGCTCGTCAAGACCTGCATTGCTGGCCACGACTGCAACTGGGGCCGCGTCGCTATGGCGCTTGGCAAGTGCGGCGTGAAGTTTAATCAGGAAGACGTTTCCATCGACATGATGGGCATGCCGGTCTGCCGCGATGGTCTGACCGTTCCCTTTGACGAGGACGAGGCGCTGCGACGTTTTGAGGCGCCCGAGATCGTGATCTCGGCAGACCTGGGTGCAGGCGACGCGGCAACGACCGTGTGGACCTGCGACCTCACGCACGAGTACATCTCCATCAACGGTGACTACCGTTCCTAGATTCCAGGCACGCTGCGCATCTTGCCGCGATTGCGGACGGCGGAGCACGGCACGATAACGATACGAAAGACGAGGCAGATTATGAAATTCGCACGCGATTGTCGTTCGAGCGAATCCAACGAAGCAACCGCGCAGCTGCTGTTCGAAGCGCTGCCGTGGATTAAAAACCTGACCGGCAAGACGGTCGTTATCAAGTATGGCGGAGCCGCCATGGTCGATGAGCAGCTGCGCCGCGACGTGATGAGCGACATCGTTTTGCTCAAGATCATCGGTATGCGCCCCGTCATCGTGCATGGCGGCGGCAAGGCCATCAACGAGGCGCTGAGCCATTACGATATTCCCGTCGAGTTTAAGAACGGCCAGCGCGTGACCACGCCGGCGACTATGGATATCGTGCGCGAGGTGCTGGGCGGCAAGGTTAACCAGGAGCTGGTCGCCGCCATCAACCACCACGGCAACCTGGCCGTAGGCGTGTCGGGCAGCGATGCCGGCACACTCATCGCCGAGCTGCTCGACCCCGAGCTCGGTCGCGTGGGCAAAGTGACGCACGTCAACACCGACTATATCGAGCGCTTGCTCGATAGCGAGTACATTCCCGTTATCGCTACCGTCGCGGCGGGGGAGGACGGCGGATTCTTCAACATCAATGCCGACACCGCTGCCGGTGCCGTTGCGGCGGCGCTTCACGCGCATAAGGCGATTTTTTTGACCGATGTCGACGGCCTGTACAAGGATTTTAGCGACAAGGACTCGCTTATCTCCAACCTGACGCTCGACGAGGTCAACGAGATGCTCTACGGCGGAGAAGTCGACAAGGGTATGATTCCCAAGCTGCGCGCCGCCGTCGATGCGCTTGCTGCTGGCGTGTTCCGAGCCCACATCATCAACGGCACGACGCCGCACTCGCTGCTGCTGGAGTTGCTGACCGATGCTGGCGTCGGTACCGTGATCCACTCCACCGAGACGGCCTACGAGTTCGATACGCATCCGCATCCGCTTTCGACGTTTGCGGCGCGTCTGACCGAGAACCTCGACGAGGTCGAGAAGCTCCAGACGGTCTAGCCGACCCGCGGTCGTCGCGTCCCTGCACCCATAGCCCTGCGCCGTACGGCGCCCAACGAAAGGCATCTCATGTCACTTGCAACTCAGCAATCACTCGAATCCCATTACGTTATGCATACCTTTGGTCGCTCGCCGGTAGAGTTTGTCGAAGGTCACGGTATGAAGCTCATCGGTGACGATGGTCGTGAGTATCTCGACTTTCTCGCTGGTATCGGTGTGTGCAGCCTTGGCCACGGCAACCCTGCAGTGCTCTCGGCGCTCGAGGCTCAGACCAAAAAGCTTCTGCATGTGTCTAACTACTTCTACATCGAGCAGCGTGGACAGGTCGCGGCGCTGCTGTCCAAGCTTGCCAACGACGACGTAGATGGTGCGTGCGTGCTGGCCGATGCCATTGCCGCCGGCGATGAGACCACGGCCGCTGCGCTCGGTGCCCCGGCTGCGGACGAGCAGGTGTGGGAGACGTTCTTTGCCAATTCTGGTGCCGAAGCCAACGAGGGCTCGATGAAGCTTGCGCGTCTGTACGCCAAGCGTGCTGGCAACGGTGGCAACACCATCGTGTGCATGCGCGGCGGCTTTCACGGTCGTACGCTCGAGACTATTGCGGCCACCATGCAGGATTGGCTACAGGACAGCTTCCGCCCGCTGCCGGGTGGCTTTGTGGCCTGCACGCCCAACGATGTAGATGAACTGCGCGCAATCTTTAAGCAGTTGGGCAGTGAAATCTGTGCCGTGATGCTCGAGCCGATCCAAGGCGAGAGCGGTGTGCATCCCATGACCGAGGAGTTTATGGCTACGGCGCGCGACTTGGCACATGAGGTGGGTGCCGTGCTTATCGCCGACGAGGTCCAGTGCGGAATCTTTCGCACGGGCAAGCCGTTTGCGTTCCAGACCTATGGCGTGGAGCCCGACATTATGAGCCTTGCCAAGGGCATCGCCGACGGCGTGCCTATGGGTGCCGTGGTGGCAAAGAAGGAAATCGCCGACGTCTTTAAGCCCGGCGATCATGGTTCGACCTTCGGTGGCAGCTGCTTGGCCATCGCGGCGTGTGCCGCGACGCTCTCCGCGCTTGTGCACGGCGATTATGCCGAGCATGCTGCCAAGGTTGGCGCCTATATGGAGCAGGCGCTGGCTAAGCTTCCGCATGTGGTAGAGGTGCGTGGTCGCGGCCTGATGCTCGGCTGCGATTTGGATGCTGCCGCGGGTGATGCACACGACGTCGTGGCCCGTGCATTGGGGGCTGGTGCCGTGATCAACGCTACAGGCGCACATACGCTGCGCTTCCTTCCGCCGCTCGTGTGCGAAGAGGCCGACGTGGACAACCTGATCGAGATCCTGGCGGGTGTTTTGGCCTAACACGGCGCAATAACTTAATTTGGACCGGGTTCCGGACTGCGGACGTGCCATATGCGGCACGATTCAGCGGTCTGGAGCCCGTTTTGCTATCGATTTACCATGGCTGGGATAGGCCGTGTGCAAAAAGTGGCAAATATGAGTACGGGCACTAACTTCGTAACATATAAATTAGGCACTTTTAGATGAGTTGGGCCACATATGTCCAGTTTTGTAGTTGGCAAATTGGCTTAACTGGACTATCGATCGTCGTTCTAATGCCGGATTTGCCTTTTATGACTTCGAAAACGCTGCTACTAAAAAGGTAGCAGTACTCATATTTGGCATTTTTTGCACACGGGTATTCGCCAAGGGTCCATTTCGCCGCCCGAGCCCCGCTTCGTCGCTCCGCTCCTCGCGTGCTGCGCTGGAAAACGCTTCGCGTTTCCTCAGCTCCGCACTCTTGCGGGTTCGAATCCCATGCACCGGCCCAAAAAAGAAAGGCCTCCATCGCTGGAGGCCTAACAATTCAATGGCGGGCGATGAGGGATGTCCGCGTGCGGCTGGCGCCGTCCGCGCCCCGCTTCGTCGCTCCGCTCCTCGCGTGCTGCGCTGGAAAACGCTTCGCGTTTCCTCAGCTCCGCACCCTGTCGGGTTCGAATCCCTCTGCGATGGGCCCAAAAAAGAAAGGCCCCCATAGCTGGGAGCCTAACAAATCAGTGGTGGGCGATGAGGGATTCGAACCCCCAGCCTTGTGCGTGTAAAGCACCTGCGCTAACCGTTGCGCCAATCGCCCGCAGGGATTGAGTATAGCGGAAACCCTGCGCTGTTCACCGCTAATTCATAACGAAATCTAAGCGGCGACTTCGGCGCCCTTGCCCTCGTCGATAAAGAAGCGTTTGTACCAGATGAGGAAGGTCAGCGTGGTATAGATCTTGCGCTGGTTGAGCGCACGGCCCTCAAAGTGATCGTCGAGCAGTTTCATGAGCGCATCGGTGTCAAAGAAATCAGCAGCCCACGGCGCGGTGAAGTATTCCTTTACGTAGTCGTAGTACTTTTGCTGGCGCAGCCAGAACTTGACCGGTACGGGGAAGCCCACCTTCTTGCGCGTTGCCCACTCGTCGGGCAGCGTGCGGTTGGCGGCGTGACGCAGGACGAGCTTGCAACCTTCTTCGTTAACACGGTAGTTGGCGGGAATGTGCTCGGCAAACTCCATGACCTTCTTGTCCAGGAACGGGACGCGAAGCTCCAGAGAATGCGCCATGCACATTTTGTCGGCCTTGAGCAGAATGTCGCCCGGCAGCCACATGTTCATATCCAGATACTGTTTCTTGGAAAGCTCGCAGCAGTTGGGAACCTGCTTGTAGTACTCGGCGCACATCTCGGCGGCGTTCTTGCCGGTGTCATAAGCGGGCTTGAGCACCTCGTCGACCTCGGAGGGATCGAACACCTTTGCCTGACCCACATACCAGCGCTCGGGAACCTCGGCGCATTTCGTCAGGAAGTTGTGGCCCTTAAAGTAGGGGAGATGCTGAACGAGTGAGCCCAGGGCGCGACGTACGCCGAGCGGCACGCGCTTCTTAAAGGTGCGCATCTCGGGGGTGTCCTCGTACCACTCATAGCCGGCAAACAGTTCGTCGGCACCCTCGCCCGAAAGGACGACGGTGACCTCCTTGGAAGCCATCTGCGCCAGATAGTACAGCGGCACGCTGGACAGGTTCGATTGCGGCTCGTCCATGTGGTACTGGATATCGGGCAGTGCATCAAAGAACTCGTCGGCGGTAATCATCTTGCGCACGTTCTTGATGCCCAGCTTGTCGGAAAGCTCGGCGGCGTAGTTGGTCTCGTTGAAGTTCTTGTAATCGAAGCCGACAGAATACGTGGTGTCGGGCATGAGACAGGCAGCGATGTAGCTGGAATCGACACCGCCGGAGAGGAACGAACCAACCTTAACATCGGCGATTCGGTGCGCAGCGACGCTTTCGTGCACGACCTTGTCGCACTCGTCCACGTACTCCTCGAAGGTCTTGGAGTTGTCGTCGGTGAAGTCACAGCTCCAGTAACGCTTGATGTCCATGGTGTTGGTCGTCAGGTCATACGTAAAGCAATGCGCTGGGGCAAGCTTGAACACGCCCTTAAAGAAGGTCTCCTCCGTGGCGGGGAATTGCAGCGTCAGGTAGGGGCGCAGCGCGTCGTGGTTGACAGCCTTCTCAAACTTGGGATGGTCCAGGAAGCTCTTGATCTCGGAGCCAAACAGCAGCGAGCCATCGGATGCCTGGTAGTAATAGAACGGCTTGATACCAAAGATGTCACGAGCACCAAAGAGTTTGTTCTTGTTCTGGTCGTGAATCACGAACGCGTACATGCCGCGCAGACGGTTGACCAGGTCCTCGCCCCACTCCTCGTAACCGTGTACCAGGACTTCGGTATCAGCGTTGCAGTGGAAGGCGTAGCCGGCCGCCTCCAGCTCGGCGCGAAGCTCCTGGAAGTTGTAGATCTCTCCGTTGAAGACAATCGTGACCTTGCCGTCGTCGCTCGACATGGGCTGGGCTCCAGCTTCGGAAAGATCGAGAATCGAAAGACGACGGAAGCCAAGGGCAACGTTGTCGACGATATGCTGGCCGCCCATATCGGGACCACGGTGGATGATGCGATTCATCATGGTCGTGAGAACCAGCTCACTCTGTTCATCTGTACCGGTAAAACCGACAAAACCGCACATGCAAGATCCTTTCTGCTGACGGCTCAGGTGTACTGCCGCAAGGATTGTGGCAGCTGATGTCAAATAATCTTTACTATCATGCCAATCTTTTGTTTCGTGATAGGGCATAAGCGCCGAGCGAACCGAAAAAACCACGTCCCGATCTTCAGACGAAGCGGCGGGCCGTGGTTGCGAACGCTATGTTAAAGAACAGCACCCAGATTTCCTTGTTTTTACACGGGGTGAACACCGTTGCCATTTATTAGACCACGGCACAGTCCATGCAATTTTTTAGAAGGCTGTGATGCGCGTAAGGTCAGGTGGCATATTAGGATGGTTGATAATACAGAATGTTTCATCGTTTCTGCCGCGGGACGTCTTCTGCCCTTTAAGGCTGAATTTAGCGAGAGAGGTCTTTGTATGTCGAGTCCGACACAAGAGAAGCTAACTCTGATGCGCTATATAGAGTTGCTCGAGGAAGATGACCTTGTTGTTTCCAGACCGAGCGCTTCGTGCGACCAGCGCATTGAGTTTGCGACTGATGACTCGCGCCAGGTGCGTCCGGGCACGTTGTTTGTCTGCAAGGGCCGTGCGTTTAAGCGCGAGTACCTGCTTTCGGCAATCGCCGATGGCGCCGTGGCCTACGTTTCCGAGGTCGATTACGATGTTGATCTTCCCGCGGTGATTGTGAGCGATATTCGTCGCACGCTCGCCGTGGTGGCAGATGCCTTTTATGGGCACCCGTCGGGTAAGGTGAAGGTCTGCGCCTTTACAGGCACCAAGGGCAAGTCGACCTGCAGCTTTTATCTGCGCGGCATCCTCGCCAACGAGGCCAAGCTTACGGGCTGTCATCGACCCGCTCTTAATACGGGCATTGAGTTCGACGACGGCATCGAGACGGGCCCTTCCAAGCTGACGACCCCCGAATCCTTCCTGCTGCAGTCTCGCATCGCGCATGCTGCGGAGGCGGGTGCCCCGTGGCTGGTTATGGAGGCATCGAGTCAGGGCCTCAAATACGAGCGTACGGGCAAGATTGACTTTGAAGTCGGCGCCTTTACCAATATCGGCGAGGATCACATTTCGCCGATTGAGCATCCGACGCTCGAGGATTACTTTGCCAGCAAGCTCAAAATCTTCTTGCAGAGCCGTTTTGCCGTGGTCAATCTCGATATGGATAAGGTCGATCGCGTGCTCGAGGCGGCATCTCGTTGCGAACGTACGGTGACGTTCTCCCTGACCGACGAGCGTGCCGACGTGCTTGCGCTGGCGATTCGCAATGGCGACTGCGGCGTGGTGGCAACGGTGCGCACGCCCCGTTTTACGCGTGACATTGTGATTCCCACGCCGGTTAAGTTCAATGTGTCCAACGCGCTTGCCGCTATTGCCTGCGCCGAGGCCCTGGGCATTTCCGAAGAGGGTATCGTCCATGGCTTTGAGGGCGTCTTCGTTCCCGGTCGTATGGAGCTCTATCCGTCCGTATCGGGCAAAATCCTGGGCATCGTCGATTTTGCACATAACGGCATGAGCCTCGAGACACTCCTGCGCGACTTGCGCGAGAACTATCCCGAGCGCGAGCTGGCGGTTGTATTTGGCGCTACGGGCGGTAAGGGTGTCGATCGACGCACCACGATGGGCATCGCCGCTGGCAAGTATGCCGACCGAATCGTGATTACCGAGGATGACCCCGGCCCCGAGGATGTCGAGGACATCTGCGCCGAGATCGCGCGCAACGTTCAAGCGCAGGGAAATGATAACTGGCAAATCGTGACTGATCGCGTTGCCGCTATCGAGACTGCCGTGCGCGAAACTGTCCGTCCTGCCGTGGTCATCGTGACCGGTAAGGGCGAGGAAGAGTGTATGCTGCGCAAGAACGGACCCGAGCCTTGTGAGCGCGACGGTTCGATTCTCAAGCGCACCCTTGCGGCGTACGACGCCTAGACCAGCCCCTTCTATGTAAACGGAGTGACCATGTCCCACAACATCCTGCCGACCGTTGCCGAGCTTTCGGGCGAGGTGCGCGAGCGTCTTGCCAAGGTCAAGTATGTCTTTACCGATCTGGACGCCACGATGCTCGCCCCCGGCTCGTGTGTACTGCGCGATAACGACGGCAATCCCTCGACCAAGCTCGTCGAGGCGGTTGTCGCGCTCGCCCGTGCCGGCATCCAGGTGGTCCCCACCTCGGGTCGCAATCGCACCATGATCCATGAGGACGCCCGCGTGCTCGGCCTCAACTCCTACATCGGCGAGATGGGCGGCCTGGTCATGTACGACCTCAAGGCCAACGACTGGGAGTACCTGACGGGCGACATGCCCTACGACCCCGCCTGCGGTCTCACGCCGCACCAGGTGATCGAGCAGACCGGCGTGTGCGAGAAGATCCTTGCCCGCTGGCCGCACAAGATCGAATACCACAACGACATGTCGACCGGCTACAAGTACCGTGAGGTCACCGTCGGCATGCGCGGCGATGTGCCCGACGATGAGGTCCAGGCCATCCTGGACGAGGCCGGCTGCGGTCTGGTCTGGGCTTGCAACGGCCATCTGACTCACCTGTCCAAGCCGACGACGCTCGAGCTTAATCGCGTCGAGGACGGCCGTGCCTTCAACATCAATCCGGCGGGTCTCAACAAAGGCGTTGCCATTGCGCGCTTCTGCGAGCACCTGGGGATCGAGCTCGAGGAGACGCTTGCGCTCGGCGACTCCGAGTCCGACTTCTACATGGCCGACCATGTTGGCATGTTCTGCCTGGTCGAGAACGGTCTGACGAGCGCCGGTGCCCCGGAGTTCTTGGACGCCTGCGACAATGCCTATATTACGCGCGGCAAGATTGTCGACGGTTGGGTGGCAACGGCCGAGCTGCTGGTCGCAGCCCGTTCGTAGCGCGACGCATCACGAGTGGTCGCATTTTTCGAGAGAGAATCTGGTGAGGTAATGTCCGATATCGATAATCTGGCCGGGGACACGCGTCCGATCGGCGTGTTCGACTCGGGCCTGGGCGGCTTAACGGTCGCGCGCGCGATCGCAACGGCGCTTCCGCACGAGTCCGTCTACTATTTCGGTGACACTAAACGCTGCCCTTATGGCACCCGCACCGAGGACGAGGTTCGCTCGTTTGCGCTGCAGGCGGGCCGCTGGCTATCGAGGCACGACGTTAAGATCATGGTCATCGCCTGCAACACGGCGACCGCCGCGGCCTTGCGTCTGGCTCAGCAAGTGCTCGACGTTCCCGTGATCGGCGTGATCGCCCCGGGCGCACGCGCCGCCATCAACAGCACGCGTACGCGCCGCGTGGGCGTGCTCGCCACCAACCTCACCATTCGCTCGGGCGCCTACACGCGCGCCATCCAGGATTTGGATGCTGGTGTCGATGTGTATGGCTGTCCGGCCTCGAGCTTTGTCGAGGTCGTCGAGCACGAGCTCGCCTCGGGCGCGCACCTGCAGGAGCAGTGGCTCGAGAACGAGGATATTTTTGATACGCCAGCCGTTCGCGCGCTGGTCGGCGCCACAGTCGAGCCGCTGCACGATCGCGGCATCGATACCGTGGTGCTCGGCTGCACGCATTTCCCGCTGCTGGTGGGTCCCATCCGCCATGCGCTAGGACCCGGGGTGCGCGTGGTGAGCTCCGCCGAGGAGACCACCCGCGAGCTGACCGATATCCTCACGCGCCGTGAGCAGCTGGCGGGCGATGCCGCCGAGCCACAGCATCGCTTTGCCACCACGTCTGACAACATTGCCGAGTTTGCGGTGGCGGGTAGCTTTATCTTTGGCCAGCCGCTTAAAAGCATCGAGCATGTCGATATCGACGAACTCGGTTAGGCTCGCAATGTCGCCGGAGGCTTCGCCACATCTTTTGCCGAAAGGATAGTTCCATGGAATACATGCAGGTTAACCGCGCCAACGGCCGCGCCGCCAACGAGCTGCGCCCCGTTAAGCTCACCCGCGGCGTCATGAAGCACGCCCACGGCTCGTGCCTGGCTGAGTTCGGCGACACGCGCGTACTGTGCGCCGCCACCATCGAGGAGGGTGTGCCTGGTTGGCGCAAGGGCGCCAAGGCCGGCTGGGTAACGGCGGAATATGCGATGCTACCGGCCTCGACCGGTAAACGCTGCAAGCGCGAGCATGCCAACCGCAAGGGCCGCTCCATGGAGATCGAGCGGCTTATCGGCCGCAGCCTGCGTACCGTCGTCAATATGAAGGCGCTCGGCGAGTACACCGTTACCGTCGACTGCGATGTGATCCAGGCCGATGGCGGCACGCGTACGGCGAGCATTACCGGCGCCTGGGTGGCGCTGCACGACGCCCTTGCCATGTGGGTCGAGGCGGGCAAACTCGAGCGCATCCCGCTCACGGGCCAGGTTGCCGCCATTTCCATGGGCGTCGTCGACGGCAACACCCTGCTCGACTTGGATTATTCCGAGGACAGCCACGCCGAGGTCGACATGAACCTCGTCGCCACCGACACCGGTGAGATGATCGAACTCCAGGGTACCGGCGAGCAGGCGCCCTTCGACCGCAAGCGTCTCAACGCCCTGCTCGACCTGGGCGATAAGGGTATCGCCGAGCTCATCGAGCTTCAGCGCCAAGCCCTCGCCTAACCTGCCAAAAAGGGACAGGTTTATTTTGGCAGGTTTTATCTGGGAAAACGTCGAAGTATAAGACTGCCGTTGATTGAGACGGGAGAGAGGCCGAAGTCCTCGTCGTCCTCAACTCGGCATTGCTATAGAGACAAAGGAGACCAGCTATGGCACTTGAGAAGATTGACATCGACACCCTCGACCCGGCGGCGACCATCGTCGTGGCAACCGGCAACGCCCATAAGCTCACCGAGATCGAGGCCATTTTGGGCAAGGTCATGCCCGAGGTGCGCTTTGTGGCGCTCGGCCAGCTGGGCGATTTTGAGGACCCCGAGGAAAACGGCACGACGTTTTTGGAGAACGCCATCATCAAGGCGCAGGCTGCGGTCGAGGAGACGGGCCTTATGGCCATCGCCGACGACTCCGGCTTGGTCGTCGATGCGTTGGACGGCGAGCCGGGCGTGTATAGCGCGCGCTATGCGGGCGTGCATGGCGACGATGCCGCCAACAACGCCAAGCTTCTCGTTAACCTGGAAGGCGTGGCAGACGAGGACCGTACCGCGCGCTTTATGAGCGTCGTCGCGCTTATCGATACGGACGGCCTGGTCACCTATGGCGAGGGCGCCTGCGAGGGCGTTATCGCGCACGAGGGCCGCGGCGATCACGGCTTTGGCTACGACCCGCTGTTCCTGCCGGTCGATACGCCGGGCAAGACCATGGCCGAGCTCACGACGGACGAGAAGAACGCCATCAGCCATCGTTTCCATGCGCTCGAGCATCTGTCCGCTAAGCTGACGGGCGAGGAGTAGGCCGTGCGTGCGGTGGTACAGCGCGTGCTCAACGCCGGCGTGACAGTCGACGGCGAGTGCGTGGGCCGTATTGGACGCGGCTACCTGGTGCTGCTGGGCGTGGGCCACGGCGACACACGCGCCGAAGCCGACAAGCTGTGGGGCAAGCTCCGCGGGCTGCGTATCAACGAGGATGAGAACGGCAAGACCAACTTGGCGCTGGCGGATGTCGACGGCGAGGTGCTCGTGGTGTCGCAGTTCACGCTGTTTGCCGACTGCCGCCACGGCCGCCGTCCGTCGTTTACGGACGCCGGCGCGCCCGATGTCGCTAACGAACTTTACGAGTACTTTCTGACACTCGTCGCTCAGGACGTTGAGCATGTGGCGCACGGTATCTTTGGCGCCGATATGAAGGTCGACCTGGTCAACGACGGTCCGTTCACCATCGTCCTCGACACCGATAGTCTGTAAGTAGTCAATTTGGGACCGGGCTTTTTTAGCTGCTTGCGTATGGCTGCAACAGGGTGCTATAGTATTAGAGTTTTGTCTATCTTAGGGGTATTATCCCCTTTTTGAATTGCACCCTCTGGAGGCCCTATTCATGGAAGAGATGGAAGTCAATCACGTCGACGACATCCACGAGAAGCTGACCGATATGGTGGGCGATCGCGTCAAGGTTAAGGCCAACATGGGCCGTACCCGCGTCATCGAGCGCATGGGCACCATCAAGAGCGTCCACCCCGCTGTCTTTATCGTTGAGGTTGACGAGCGTCGCGGCCGCAAATCGCGTCAGTCCTACCAGTACATCGATGTCCTTACCGGCCAGGTCGAACTGTTCGACCCCGAGAGCGGCGAACATATCTTTACCCCGCTCGGCAACCAGCTCGAGGAGCACTAACGGTGACCGATCGGTCCCTCATCCTTACCGCGCCGGCAAAGATTAACCTCTATCTGGGGGTTCATACCGAGCGCGACGCCCGCGGCTATCACAGGGTCGATTCCCTGATGGCAGCCGTCGGTCTAGCCGATGCCGTGACGGTCACGCCGGCGCAGGCGTTGACCGTCCAGACGGTTCCGGCATCCGATTTTCCCATGCAAAAAAATACGGCCTATCGGGCGGCAATCGCTATGGCCGAGCGTTACGGTCGCGATGCCAACGTGTGCGTGACGATCGAAAAGCGTATCCCGCTGTGCGCCGGCCTGGGAGGCCCCTCGACGGATGCCGCTGCGGTCATCGTTGCCTTGGCCGAGCTGTGGGGTATCGACCGTGCCGACCCCGCGCTCGATGACATCGCTCGCGGTATCGGCGCCGACGTGCCGTTCTTTTTGCACACGAGTCCCGCACTCTACGTCGGCGGGGGAGATGTGCTGGCCACTGAGTATCCTGTGCTTCCGGCGACACCTGTCGTATTGGTCAAACCGCACGAGACGAGCGTTTCAACGGTTGAAGCGTATCGACGATTTGATGAGAGCCCGGTGCCCGCGGAAAAACCCGATGCGATTGCTTCTGTCTTACGCGCCGGCGATGCCGAGGCGGCATATGCGCTCGTTCATAACAATCTGGGCGTCATATCCGCGCAGATGGAGCCGCGGATCCAGGCGGTTCTCGACTGGCTGCGCGCACAGGAGGGAACCGTTGCCGTGGACGTGTGCGGTTCGGGTGCCTGCTCGTTTGCCATTTGTGATACCGTCGCTGCAGCAGCCCATCTTGCGGGAGCTGCCCAGCAAAATGGCTGGTGGGCCTGCACGACTGAGCTTATTCCCAACACGGTTCAAATCGACGCGCCAAAGAAATAAAAATTTCTCTAGCACGCGGCGAAAATCTTTGTTACTATAGTCGAGCTAACGGGTTGTGGCTCAGTTTGGTAGAGCACTGCGTTCGGGACGCAGGGGTCGCTGGTTCAAATCCAGTCAACCCGACCAGAGCATGAGGAGGGACCGCTTCTTGCGGTCCCTTTTTTTAGCTATTGTTGTGATACCGCGGCACCCGCGGTATACTCATTCGAGCTTGTCTCGCTGTATTGTGGAGGTCTACATGTTTGGACTGAGGGCTCCTGAGCTCATCATTATTCTCATCGTTGTCTTGATCATCTTCGGGCCTAAGAACCTGCCGAAGCTCGGCAAGTCTCTCGGCTCTACCGTCAAGAATATCCGCGAGGGTATGGAGGGCGACGATAAGGGCGAAACCAAGCAGGCCGAGGACGTTGTGGTCGAGGAGTCCAAGGAGGACAAGGAGATCGCAGAGCTCGAGGCCAAGCTCGCTGCTGCCAAGAAAAAGCAGGCAGAGGACAGCGACGCGGACGCAGAGTAGTCCCATCCCTTTGGGGTGAGCACCTGACCGGCTTGCCCGCAGGCTAGCCGGTCTTTTTCGTTTTGTTGACAGTTGATCGTTACATCATAGTTGGGGAGATATCCGTATGGACGCAAGCCAGATCGTACTGACCGCTGAGGGCCGCCAGAAGCTCGTCGAGGAGCTCGCTTGGCGTGAGGGCGATTACGCCAAGGAGATCGTCGAGGACATCAAGGAAGCCCGCGCGTTCGGCGACCTTTCGGAGAACTCCGAGTACGATGCCGCCAAGGACAAGCAGGCCCAGAATGCTGCTCGCATTGCCGAGATTCAGGCCATCCTCGCCAACGCTCAGGTTGCTGCCACCACGGGCGATCTGACCGTCTCCATCGGTTCCACCGTTTCTCTGATCGATCCCAACGGTGAGGTCATGGAAGTCACGCTCGTCGGTACCACCGAGACCAACTCGCTCGAGCACAAGATCTCCAACGAGTCTCCGGTCGGCCACGCCATTATCGGTCACGGCGAGGGCGACTCCGTCGAGGTCGTTACGCCTTCGGGCAAGACCCGCGTCTACACCATCGCAAAGATCGCACGCTAGACCACGGTCCCGCGTAAAGGTATGTTTTCGCTCCCTGGGACCGAATCCTGGGGAGCGTTTTAGTTTGAGGAGCTAACTTATGGCAGAGAACCAGAACGTCGCCGATCAGGCCTCGACGCTCAACGACGAGCGCGCCACGCGTCTGGCAAAGCGCGCCGCCCTGTTCGAGGCGGGCCAGAACCCCTATCCCGAGCACTCCGAGATCGAGGACTATGTCGTCGACATTGAGGCCAAATATGCCGATCTTGCCGATGGCGAGGATACTGAGGACGTCGTGAAGATCGGCGGCCGCGTGGTCGCCAAGCGCGGTCAGGGCAAGATCATGTTTATCGTCGTGCGCGACGCTACCGCCGAGATTCAGCTGTTCTGCCGCATCAACGACATGGACGAGGCAGCTTGGAATACGCTCAAGGCTCTCGACCTTGGCGATATCCTGGGCGTGACCGGCGTGGTTGTTCGCACCAAGCGCGGCCAGCTCTCCGTTGCCCCCAAGAGCGCGACGCTGCTCTCCAAGGCCGTTCGCCCGCTGCCCGAGAAGTTCCACGGCCTCTCCGACAAGGAGACCCGCTATCGTCAGCGCTATGTCGACCTGATTGCCAACGACGATGTTCGCGAGACCTTCCGCAAGCGCTCGCAGATTCTCTCCACCTTCCGCCGCTTCATGGAATCTGACGGCTACATGGAGGTCGAGACCCCCATCCTGCAGACCATTCAGGGCGGCGCTACGGCCAAGCCGTTCATCACGCACTTCAACGCGCTCGATCAGGAGTGCTACCTGCGCATTGCTACCGAGCTGCACCTCAAGCGCTGCATCGTCGGTGGCTTTGAGCGCGTCTTCGAGATCGGCCGCATCTTCCGCAACGAGGGTATGGACCTCACCCACAACCCCGAGTTCACCACGATGGAGGCCTACCGTGCCTTCTCCGACCTCGAGGGCATGAAGGCGCTCGCCCAGGGTGTCATCAAGGCTGCCAACAAGGCCATCGGCAACCCCGAGGTCATTGAGTACCAGGGTCAGACCATCGATCTTTCCGGTGAGTGGGCAAGCCGTCCCATGACCGACATCGTCTCGAACGTGCTCGGCAAGCAGGTCACCATCGACACGCCGGTCGAGGAGCTTGCCGCCGCCGCACGCGAGAAGGGTCTGGAGATTAAGCCCGAGTGGACTGCTGGCAAGATCATCGCCGAGATTTACGATGAGCTGGGCGAGGACACCATCGTCAACCCGACCTTCGTATGCGATTACCCCATCGAGGTCAGCCCGCTTGCCAAGCGTTTTGAGGACGATCCGCGCCTGACGCACCGCTTTGAGCTGGTCATCGCCGGCCACGAGTACGCCAACGCATTCTCCGAGCTCAACGACCCGGTCGACCAGGCCGAGCGCTTTGCCGCCCAGATGGCCGAGAAGGCCGGCGGCGACGACGAGGCTATGGAGTACGACGAGGACTACGTACGCGCCCTCGAGTACGGTATGCCTCCCGCGGGCGGCATCGGCATCGGTATCGATCGCGTGGTCATGCTGCTCACCAACCAGGCTTCCATTCGCGACGTCCTGCTGTTCCCGCACATGAAGCCCGAGAAGGGTTTCCAGTCCGGTGCCGCCGCTGCCAAGGCTGCCGAGGCCGGCAACGCCGCAAGCCCGTTCGTTAAGTCGCTTAAGCCCACGCTCGATTACTCCAAGATCGCCGTTGAGCCGCTGTTCGAGGAGTTCGTCGACTTCGATACCTTCTCCAAGAGCGATTTCCGCGCTGTGAAGGTCAAGGCATGCGAGGCCGTCAAGAAGTCCAAGAAGCTGCTGAACTTTACGCTCGACGACGGTACCGGTACCGACCGCACCATCCTCTCCGGTATTCACGCTTATTACGAGCCCGAGGACCTGGTCGGCAAGACCTTGCTCGCCATCACCAACCTGCCTCCGCGCAAGATGATGGGTATTCCCAGCTGCGGTATGCTGATCAGCGCCATCCACGAGGAGGAGGGCGAGGAGCGCCTCAACCTGATCCAGCTCGACGCTTCCATCCCCGCCGGCGCAAAGATGTACTAGGGGGTTACGCGGGTTTACCAACCCGCGTAACCAGTTGACGCTGCAAGCCCGCCAGAGCGGCAATCTGCCTTTCAACTTCGGCGGCATGATCAAAAGATCAATGCCGCCTTGTTTCAAGGCACCTTGCTCGCTCTGGCGGGTTTTCGCTGTCGGTGCCATAGCATCGGCGTTGCCTTGGCCGTCAATAGTCATTGGGGGCGTTCTCAAACGACTACCCAACGGCTATTGCACACATGGCTCGCATGACAGCCGTCTCTTTTATGTTTCCTTTAGCCGTCGCTGTCTAGGATGGGGGTTAGTCGATAGGAAGGGAGCACCGGGATGGACGATGCGAGCGAGCGTGCTATCGAAGAGGACATGCTCGATCAGTTCAATTACTTTGATGATGAGGACGAGGAGCTGATCGACCGTCGCGAGCCAGCGCCGCTTGATTCCTTTGATCTGATCGATGAAGAGCCCGACGAGGACGAGGGCGAATCGGCGGAGCCCCCACAGTCTTCGCGCCTTGACTCGCTGCTTTCGAGAGCCCCCATGCACCACGGTGTCCGTGCCGGCGCGCTCCATATGAAAACTGACTGGCACCAGATCGTGACGGCAGGCGATGAACTTGCCGTCGATGCGCCGCTCACCGATAAATCATCCATCATCTGCCGCACCGGTATGCTTATGCTCGCGAGCGGAACGGGTGCCTGGCGCGTGCGCGATACCATGAATCGTGTTGCTGACGTGCTCGGCGTCACGATTCACGTCGACCTGAGTCTCCTGTCGTTTGAGTGCACCTGCATCGAAGATGGCCACTGCTTTAACGAGGTTGTCAGCCTGCCCACAACGGGAGTCAATACCCATCGCATCTGGATGATGGAGAGCTTCTTAAAGGAAATCGAGATTTACGGGCGCCGGTTTACCGTGCACGAATACCACGAGATGCTCAAGACCGTTGAGAGCTCAAAGCCCGATTACGCTCCCTGGCAACAGGGCCTTGCGGCGGCCTGTGCTTGTGGCGCCTTCGTCTTTTTGCTCGGCGGCGGCCCTATCGAGATGGCCTGCGCGTTCGTAGGCGCTGGTGTCGGCAATTTTGCTCGCTCCCATATTCTCAAGCAGGGCCTTGGTCAGTTCAGCGCGCTGACGACCGGCGTTGCGCTCGCTTGCGTTTCGTATCTGCTGGCATTGCTCGGCCTTGGCCAGGTCATACCGGGGGCAATGTCGCACCAAGAAGGCTATATCGGCGCCATGCTCTTTGTGATTCCCGGCTTTCCGCTCATTACGGCAGGCCTCGACATCGCTAAGCTCGACATGCGAAGCGGTATCGAGCGCCTTTCATATGCCGTATCGATTATTGTGATGGCGACCCTCGTAGGTTGGATGGTTGCCGAGTGTGTTGGCCTAGCGCCGGACGACTTTGCCCCACTGGGCCTTTCGCCGCTTGCCCTTACGCTCCTGCGCGTGGTGATGAGCTTCGTTGGCGTATTCGGCTTCTCGGTGATGTTCAACAGCCCGGTAAAGATGGCCGCGGCAGCTGGGTTGATCGGTGCCGTGTCCAATACCCTGCGTCTGACCCTTGTCGATGCGCCGACGATGACTCCCTTCCTGGGCCTCAGCACGGGAATGCCTCCCGAGGCAGCAGCGTTTATCGGCGCGCTGGTATCGGGGCTGCTCGCAAGCTTGGCTGAAGTCAAGCTCACCTACCCGCGCATCGCCCTCACGGTGCCTTCGATTGTCATTATGGTGCCCGGTCTGTATCTCTATCGCTCTATGTATTACATGTGCACCTTCGACACAGTCAATATGCTCGGCTGGTTTGTGCGCGCAGTGCTCATCGTAGCGTTTCTGCCCGTTGGGCTGGGTGTGGCGAGAACTCTCACCGACCCTCGCTGGCGCCACACCAGCTAATTGGTACAAGGGGGACAGGTTACTTTGCACCAAAAGAGTTGCGGTGAAATAGGGACTGAATTGCTGCTTAAAGGGTCAAAACAGTCCGTATTCCACCGCAACTTATGGGGTCGGGGGATTATCGGTGCCCTGCATCTTCATAAACTCAACGCTTACGAAGCGCATGCGTTTCGTGCTAGGCTGGTTCCACCACATAAGTAGTCGCAGACGCACGTACCACGGGCGGGCGAGATGAAGTCCCAACAGCTCCATCTTGCCCGCCCGTTTTTGTTGCGTGGTGCCGCGGCACAACACAGAGAGGAATCTGCCCTTCATGCCTATCAACAAACGAGAGAGCCTGCTGTTCACCTTTATCATGTGCTTTTGCATGGTGCTCTGGATGAGCATCTACAACGTTGCCCTGCAGCATGGGGCCATCAACGGCGAGGTCGTTGCCGCTGCGTGGCTCGGCTTCCCCGTTGCCTACATTTTTGCCATGTGCTGCGACTGGTTCGTCGCCAGCTCGCTCGCCAAGGGTTTCGCCTTTAAGTACTTGGTCACTCCGGGCAAGAGCTCGCCGCTCGCCATGACGCTCGCCGTCAGCTCCTGCATGGTCGTTCCCATGGTCATCATCATGTCGCTGTACGGTGCCTGCGAGGGTCTGACGCACATGCCCGGTGGCATCCTTGCGAACCTGTATTCCGTGCCCGCGATCTGGATGATCAACATCCCGCATAATTTTGTGATGGCGCTGCCGTGGAACCTTTTGGTAGCCGGTCCGATTTCCCACTTCGTCTTCCGTCGCGCCTTCCCTGTGGGGACGGTTTTCGAGGAGGAGCATGCCGAGCTCT
Organism: Collinsella sp.; assembly: GCA_036550355.1. Classification (GTDB taxonomy): domain Bacteria; phylum Actinomycetota; class Coriobacteriia; order Coriobacteriales; family Coriobacteriaceae; genus Collinsella. The sequence goes on along the minus strand of JAXKGN010000014.1, from coordinate 200,342 downwards.
TGGAGCAGGCTATGGCTCCTGAGTGCGAGTAGCTCGCTTAGGGATCTGCTGAGCGCGGGCGACTTGCTTGGTTGGAGCCCTAAGCGTGGATAGCTCTCTCGGCGGCATCGCGGGCGTGAGCGGTGCGCATGACCGGAGGGCCCGTGCTGCTCCGTTGCCCGACGTGCTAGCGCGCAGAACAATCTGTTGGTGCATTCGGCGGCTGCTGAAGCGTTTCGGCAGCCGCATTTTATACGGAGTTTAAATACAACAGTCTGTTGTATTACGTAGAGTGGTATATCTCTAGCAGGAAAAATGCGAGAGACGGAGCATTATGGCGTTGCTAGTAGGACTGGACGTAGGGTCGACGACGACCAAAGTTTACGCGATGCACGAGGATATGACCGAGGCGTGGTGGGGATATCGCCGCCACGGGGCGTGTCAGACAGCGAGCGTGCGCGCCATGCTCGGCGAGCTCGCCGAGCGCTTTCCCCATGAGTCGCTGCGCGTTGCGGTGACCGGCTCGGGTGCGCGCGATATCGCGACCGCGCTGGGCGCCTCGTACGTTCAGGAGGTGGTCGCCAACGCGCTCGCGATCAGCAGGTTCTATCCGCAGACGCGCTGCGCCATCGAGCTGGGCGGCCAAGACGCCAAGATGATCTTCTTCCGCACCAACGATAAGGGAGACATCGAGGTTGCCGACATGCGCATGAACGGCTCGTGCGCAGGCGGTACCGGTGCATTTATCGACGAGATGGCAAAGCTCATGGGGGTCGGCACCGAATCGGGCGAGTTCGAGCAGCTCGCAAGCCGGGGAACGACCGTCCACGAGGTTTCGGGCCGCTGCGGCGTGTACGCAAAGACCGATATCCAGCCGCTGCTCAACGAGGGCATTCCTACCACCGACCTGGCGCTTTCGGCGCTTCACGCGGTCGCCCGCCAAACGATCGGCGGTCTGGCCCAGGGTATCGACATCGAGCCGCCGGTAATCTTCGAGGGCGGTACGCTCGCCTACAACCCCACGCTGGTCCGCGTGTTCCGGGAGCAACTGAATCTATCGGACGATCAGGTTATCGTCCCGCGCGATCCGCAGATCATGGTTGCGCGCGGTGCCGCCCTGTCGCTGACCGACATGTTCGCATCGTCCCAACCGATCGACCTTCCCGACGCTTTTGTCCGGCTGGATAAGCTCGAGACGGTCGCGCCCGCAAGCGGGGAGGGACGTCTTGCCCAGCCCTTTTTTGCCACACCTGCCGAGCAGGCGGTTTTTATGGCACGCCATGGCAAAGAGACGCCGGCAAAGGGTCCGGATGCGTATGCGCCCGGAGAGACGGTGCGTGTGGCGCTCGGTATCGATTCGGGGAGCACGACGACCAAGTTCGCCCTGGTCGATGAGGCGGGTGAGCTTGTCGATTCGTTCTACGCGTCTAATAACGGCAGACCGCTCGACGTCGCCCAACAGGGTCTTGTCAGCTTGAAGAACCGCTGGGAGACAGCGGGAGTCACGCTTGCGATCGATGCCGTGGGCACCACGGGATACGGCGAGGAGCTTTTCGCGCGCGCGTTCCACGCCGACTACCATACGGTCGAGACGGTCGCGCACGCCCGCGCCGCGTGCGCATGCGTTCCCGATGCGACCTTCGTGCTCGACATCGGCGGACAGGATATGAAGGCCATCTGGCTCAACCACGGCGTGCTGACCGATATCGTCGTCAACGAGGCGTGCTCTGCGGGCTGCGGCTCGTTCCTCGAGGGTTTTGCCAAAAACCTCGGAATAGCCGTTGAGGATATCGCGACCGAGGCATTTTCGTCCAAAGCCCCCGCCGTTCTCGGCAGCCGCTGCACGGTGTTCATGAACAGCAGCGTCGTTTCCGAGCAGCGGCGCGGTAAGGGTCCGGGCGACATCATGGCCGGTCTCTGCCGTTCGATTATCGAGAACGTGTTCACCAAGGTCATTCGCGTTTCAAATCTCAACCGTCTGGGCGACAAAGTCGTCGTCCAGGGCGGCACGTTCCGAAACGACGCGGTGCTGCGCGCATTCGAGCAGTATCTGGGCAAACCCGTCACGCGTGCGCCCCACCCGGGGCTGATGGGCGCTATCGGTATCGCCCTGCTCGCGCGCGAGAAATGCCGCAAGGGCGACGCCGGCACGTCGTTTATCGGGCTCGATGCCGTGGAGCGCTTCGAGCATCGCGAGTTCGGCGGCGTTACCTGCCGTCGGTGCAACAACCGCTGCCAGCGCGCGGTCGTGGCATTTGGCGACGGCTCGCTTTACGTCACGGGCAATCGCTGCCCGCGCGGCGGCGCCATCTCATGGGATGAGCTCGTGCGCGAGGTTCCCGCGGCGGAGGAGCTGCGTCCGCAGGGTGCTTGCGAGGCACATGCACCCGGCACGGGGCGCGACCGGACCGCGGCTGCCCCCAATCTCTTTGTCGACCGCGAGAAGCTGCTGTTCGAGTCGTGCCCCACGGTTCCCGTCTGCGGGGGGCGCGATGTCACGATCGGCATTCCCCGTGTGCTCGAGTTCTGGGACACCATGCCGTTCTGGTCGACGTTCTTCAGCACGCTCGGCTTTAAGGTGCGCGTCTCGGGACGCAGCACCAAGGCGATGTACGAGCGCGGTCTGGCGCACGTCACATCCGACACCGTGTGCTTCCCGGCCAAGCTCGTCCACGGGCACATCCGCAATCTCGTCGACGCCGGCGTCGACCGCATCTTCATGCCCATCATCACGACGGTGCCCACCGAAAACACCGCCTCTACCAGCGAGTGGATGTGCGCCGTCGTAAAGGGATACCCCTACGTGATGCGCAATTCCGATAACCCGGAGGAGCGTTTCGGCGTTCCGTTCGATACGCCGCTGTTCCACTGGTACGACGAGGGCGACCGAAACCGCCAGCTCAAGGCGTGGTGCAAGGAGACCTTCGATATCGATGCCGACCTGGTTGCCAAGGCGACCGAGCAGGCGGACCGCGCGCAGCAGACGTTTGAGAACCAGCTGCAGCTGCGCGGCAGGCAGGTGCTCGAGAACGTGCGCGAGGACGGCGGCTACGCGGTGGTGATCGCTTCGCGCCCGTACCACAACGACCCGCTGGTCAACCACGGGCTGCCCAAGCTCTTCTCTGAGCGCGGCATCCCCGTGCTGACGCCCGATGCGGTGCCGGGGGTCTGCAACGTCGATCTTTCCAACAGCCGCATCGACATCGTGAACAACTACCATGCGCGCATGCTGTCGTGCGCGGTCATCGTCGCATCGACGCCCGAGCTCGAGCTCGTGCAGATGGGCAGCTTCGGCTGCGGCCACGATGCGTATCTCACCGACGAGATCGCGCGCATGATGGGCGAGATGGGCTCCAAGGTTCCGATGATGATCAAGCTCGATGAGAGCGACGTCGCCGGTCCCATGGGCATTCGCGTGCGTTCGTTTATCGAGTCGGTCAACCGTCGTCGCGCGGAGGAGCGTGCCGAGGGCGCCCGGGTGCACGCGGTCCATCCGCTCGACGACCCGTATAAGGTCAAGTACACCAAGCGCGACCGGCACGACAAGATCGCGCTGGTCCCCAACACCTCCCATACGTTCTGCAGGCTCATGACCGCGGCGATGCGCAATCAGGGCGTGCGCGCCGAGGCCCTTGACATCGGGCGCGAGGATGCCATCCGCCTGGGCAAACGCTATGTGCACAACGACATCTGCTTCCCCGCGCAAATCGTGATCGGCGAGGCGCTCGCGGCACTCGAGAGCGGTAAGTACGACCCGCACGACGTCGCCGTGGTGACTGGCAAGTATATCGGCGACTGCCGCCTGACGCACTACATGCCCCTGCTGCGCCGCGCGCTCGACGACGCGGGATACGACTATGTCCCGGTGCTCACCAACGATGACGTCGATGCTCACAATGCGCATCCGGGCTTCAAGCTCGGCCTTGGCCCGAGCATCCAGATCGCCTACGGTCTTCCCATGATCGATGCCCTCGAGGCCATGCTTAGGCGCATCCGTCCCTACGAGCTCGAGAAGGGCGCGGCGGACGCTGCGTTCGACCGCGCGCTCGATGAGGTTATCGAGGGCATGGAGTGCTCCGGGCTGAGAGGCCAGGCGACGGGCTTCAAACGCGCGCTTGCGATCATGGACGCCGTTCCGTACGACCGCTCGAACCCGCATCCGACCGTTCTCATCGTGGGCGAGTACCTGCTCAATTTCCATCTCGGCGCCAACCACGAGATCGAGCGCTACCTCGAGGACAACGGGCTCGAGGTCATCGAGGCGCGCATGACCGACGTGATCCGCAAGACCTATTTCTACAAGCATGCGCAGTCGCGCGAGTTCCACGTCGACCTGTCGCTGCCCGAAAAGGCCTGGTACGCCACGGCGGACAACCTGTTCGAGCTCGCGCACGACCGTTGCGACCGCCTGGGCGCGGCGAGCCCGCTCTACGAGCCGCCGACGCGCATGCCCGAGCTCGTGCGCGCGAGCGATAAGATCCTGCACCATACGTTCGATGCGGGCGAGGGCGTGCTGATTCCGGCGGAGATCCTCGAGCACGCCAAGCGCGGCTGCCGCAACTTCGTGATCCTGCAGCCGTTCGGGTGTCTGCCCAACCATGTCGTGGGGCGCGGGCTCATCCATGCGCTCAAGGAGCAGTATCCCACGGCGCAGTTCCTGCCGCTCGACTACGATCCCGACGTGAGCTTCGCCAACGTGGAGAACCGTCTTCAGATGCTCATCATGAACGCCAAGGCGCAGGGGTGCGGTGAGGCGCATGGCGAGACCGCGTAAGGACGCCGATGCGCCCGATGCACGCACCCGTATCATCGAGGCGTTTTGGGAGCTCATCGAGAACAACAGCATCTTCGAGCTGTCGGTTGGCGAGGTGACCCGCGCCGCCCAGTGCAATCGCGGAACGTTTTACTACTATTTTCACGATTTCGATGAACTCGTCGCCATCGCCATAGCCCAGCTGCTGCAGGATAACGAGCTCATCACCGATGCCCTCTGGCATTTTTCGAGCGAGGGCGACCTTTCGGCGTTCGACCGGCGCGACGTCCGCTGCCTGCTGCGGCGCATCGTCATCACCATGAGGGCGGGTGCCGCCGAGCAGGTCGTGCAGGGCATCCATACGATCATCATCGACCGCGTGAGAGAGATCGTCCACCCCGACGGAGAAGAGCTCAAGGCAGATTCGAGCTTTGCGGTGGGCTTTCTGGTCTCGGGCATCATGGGCTTTGTGATGGCGGTCGGCTTTGTCCGGGAGGGCGGCGAGGAGATAGACCTCGAGCAGCTGGGGGACAGCGCGTGCGCGTACCTGAGGGCGGTCGCCATGCAGACGGTGGAAACGGTCGCGCAAGTCGAGGGCGTCGATACATCCGAGCTGCTCGGACGCGTCTCCAAGGAGGCCGATGCCTATCGCGCATCGCGTGCGACGAGTCCCGACGTGGTGAAAGACGCCTAGGGTTTCTCTTGCGGGGCGCCTGTCGCGCATCGCGCGGTGAGTCCCGCGATGCGGTCATAACCTGCATTCATGTGAGCCGGGTTTATAGATATTCCTCCAGCTGTTAACATAGACAACCTGTGGGTAAAGAGACAAAAGCGCCGCCGACGGGCGGGCGTTTTGATTTCGATGAACTCATGTAAGGAAACGAGCATGTTAGATAGATTTACCGATCGCGCGCGTAAGGTCATGTCCATGGCCAAGCAAGAGGCGCTTGATCTTCATTCAAATAAGGTGGGCACCGAGCACCTGCTGCTCGCGCTTGCCAAGGAGGACGAGGGCATTGCCGCCGAGGCACTGCGTTCGCTCGACATCTCCTACGATGACATCATGGATACTCTCAAAGAGGTCCAGACCACGGTTCCCGAGCCCAGCGAGGAGACCGAGGCGGCCAAGCTCGCCTTTACGCCGCTCGTCATTAGCGTTATGGAGCGTTCATTCCGCGTGGCGCGTGAGAATAACCAGACCTACGTGTCGACCGAGCACTTGCTGATCGGCATCGTCGAAGAGGGCAACGGCATGGCCATGGACATCCTCATGCGCCTGGGTGTGTCGTCCGCCTCTATCAAAAAGGCTATCGAGAAACTCACCGCCAAGGACCAGGACAAGAAGCGTCCGCTCGCCGGCGCCGGTGCTGGTCGTCCCGGTGCGGGCCTGCCGTTCTTTAGCGGCTCGGATGCCTCTCAGCAAAAGGGGAGTGGCACCGATACGCTTAAGCAGTTCGCGACTAACCTCACGCAGAAGGCGCGCGACGGCGAGCTCGACCCTGTAATTGGTCGCGAAAAGGAAGTCCAGCGTATGATGGAAATTCTTTCGCGCCGCACCAAGAACAACCCGCTCATTCTGGGCGACCCCGGCGTGGGCAAGACGGCCATCGTCGAGGGCCTGGCTCAGCAGATTGCAGCCGGCAACGTGCCCGAGAACCTCATGAACCAGAATATCTGGACGCTCGACCTGCCGGGCCTCGTGGCGGGCGCCAAGTATCGCGGCGAGTTTGAGGAGCGCCTCAAGAACGTGATCCAAGAGGCCACCGAAGCCGACGACGTCATCCTGTTTATCGACGAGATGCACACCATCATCGGTGCCGGTTCTGCCGAGGGCTCCATCGACGCGAGCTCCATGCTCAAGCCCGTGCTCGCGCGCGGCGCCTTCCAGATTATCGGCGCCACCACGGCCGAGGAATTCCGCAAGTACCTCACCAAGGACCCGGCTTTCGAGCGTCGCTTCCAGACCATCGATGTCGAGGAGCCGAGCGTCGAGGACACGGTCAAGATCCTGACCGCGCTCAAGCCGCGCTACGAGGAGCATCACCATGTGCGCTATACGCAGGGTGCTATCGAGGCTGCCGCGAACCTTTCCAACCGCTACATCCAGGATCGCTTCCTGCCCGATAAGGCCATCGACCTCATTGACGAGGCCGGTGCCCGCGCTCGCATCGCCGCGAATCGCGCGCCCGAGCCGGTGCGTGAGGCCGAGCATCGCGTGGAGGAGCTTAAGGCCGCCGCGCAGGAGGCCACCGAGAGCGACGACATGAACAAGGCCGCCGAGATCACCGAGCAACAGAAGGCCGCCGAGATTGAGCTCGCCGAGGCCAAGGCCGCCTGGACCGCCGAGCTCGACGCCAGCCCGCTCACCATCGATGTGAGTCAGATCGCCGATATCGTGTCCGTGACTTCGGGCGTGCCGGTGTCCTCGCTTACCGAGAGCGAGAGCCGTCGCCTGCTGCAGGCCGAAAGCGTGCTCAAGACGCGCATCATCGGTCAGGATGAGGCTGTCGAGGCAGTTGCCAAAGCCGTGCGCCGCAGCCGCTCGCCGCTCAAGGACCCGCGTCGCCCCGGCGGCAGCTTTATCTTCCTGGGTCCCACCGGCACGGGCAAGACCGAGCTCGCCAAGACGCTCGCCGAGTACCTCTTTGGCAGCAAGGATGCGCTCATCAGCTTCGACATGTCCGAGTTCGGTAGCGAGTTCGAGGTCTCCAAGCTCATCGGTAGCCCTCCGGGTTACGTCGGTCACGACGAGGGCGGCCAGCTCACCAAGGCCGTTCGTCGTCACCCGTACTCGGTCGTGCTGTTCGACGAGATCGAGAAGGCGCACCCCGATATCTTCAACATCTTGCTGCAGGTGCTGGAGGAGGGCCGCCTGACCGATAGCCAGGGCAAGACGGTAGACTTCCGCAACACCGTGATCATCATGACGTCCAACGTGGGCGCCCGCGAGATTGCGCAGGATGCGAGCGTTGGCTTTGGCACCACCGGCGAGCAGGGTCTCACGTCGAGTGAGATCCGTGGTCGCGCGATGGGCGAGCTCAAGCGTCTGTTCCGCCCCGAGCTGCTCAACCGTATCGATGACATTGTGGTGTTCCAGAAGCTCTCGGGCGAGAATCTCACCAAGATCGCGCACCTGCTGGTGGACGACCTGCGTCAGCGTTTGATTGCCAACGGCATGAACATCAAGCTCACCGATGCGGCCTATGACAAGATCGTGGCCGAGGGCACCGACCTCACCAACGGTGCGCGTCCGCTGCGCCGTGCCATCCAAAAGCTCATCGAGGACCCGCTGTCCGAGGAGCTTCTGGCCGGCGAGTGGGGCGAGGGCGATACCGTCCTGTGCGACGTGGCCGATGGCAAGTTTGTCTTTAGCCACGGCACGGGCGAGATCCCGGCACCGCGTCCGGCGGGCACGCTCGGTGGCGATACCGCCCCGGCGGCACCGCACACCGGCAACGCCGCGCCCGTGAGCGGCGGCGTGACCTCGGGCCCCGGCGGCATGATGCAAGCCGGTTCCGGCGCGCTGTAGGGCGTAACATAGCTTTGCGAAGGGGCACTCCTGTCGGGGCGCCCCTTTTTTATGAGTAAATGGTGCTATACTCGAAATATAAATATGTATAGCAGAAGGAGCTAGCATGCCAATATCGGTACTCGACTCACGGCCGGTCCAGATGAATGTACGCATGGATCGCCAACTCAAAGAGGCTGGGGACGCCGTGCTGGCGCATATCGGCATGACGCCGTCACAAGCTGTGAGGGAGCTGTGGCAGTACTTGACCGAGAACGGTCATATGCCCGTCGCAAAAAAGAATGATGACGAAGTCCTGCCTGACGACATACGATCGAAGGTGAGTTCGTCCCGCGTCTCGGAAGGGGCTGCGTTAATTTCGAATTTTTATGAGCGGTTCTCGATTCAGAGGCCGAGCCCCGATGAAGCCTTTGATTACGACGAGTTATACGATCAAATGATGAGCGAGAGATTCAGTGATTGGATCGAATTATGAGCGGCGTCGGAACGAAACGTGTGCTCAAGCTGCTGATCGACACGAACGTCTGGCTAGATTACTTTCTCGCTCGCACGAATGCGACCAGGCCGATAGTCGAGCTCCTTTCTCGCGCGGCGGAAGCGGAGGATATCGTCCTCTTCTCGTCCTCCCTGTCTGTCAAAGACGTCTATTACATTCTGGGAAGGACGATGAAGGCCGACGCCCGCCGTGAGGGGGCTCTCACTCCCGAAGCCATCGCCGGTGCCGACGAGACAGCGTGGGCGTGCGTTCGCCTGATTCGGCAAAAGTCGATTATTGCCTCGGTCGGTGCAGACGAGGTCTTCGACTCCTTTGTGTTCAAGTATCATCACAACGACTTTGAGGACGACCTGATGCTGGGCGTCGCCAATCGCATTGATGCCGATTACGTCGTGACCGAGGACAAGAATCTTATTAAGCATACCAATGGTGTATGCATTAACGTTCAACAGGCGTTGAAGTTGGTTGAAGGATCCAACGTCCCTTCGGCGCGGCCCGTCTAACCTGCTTTATCTTGATAAAGTGGCGTTTCCTTGCCGTTAGCCGATGATGCGAGAGCGCTCGGCGTTTTCGACTGGTTTATGCAAACGAAGTCTGGGAATATACAAGGCGCATGTCTTATTGTCTAACCAGTTGCGCCAAGGAGGCACCATGGACTACAAGATTACTGGCTACGAGCCCGCCCAGCTGTTCCATTTCTTTGAGGAGATCAGCGCGATCCCCCGTGGGTCTGGCAACGAGAAGGGCATCAGCGATTTCTTGGTTGCGTTTGCCAAGGAGCGCGGCCTCGACGTGTATCAGGACGAGGTCTACAACGTCATCATTCGTAAGCCCGCATCTGCCGGCGCCGAGAATGCCCCGACCGTGATGCTGCAGGGCCACATCGACATGGTGTGCGACAAGCTTGGCTCCGTTGAGCACGACTTTACGACCGATGGTATCGACCTGGTCGTCAAGGACGGCGTCCTCACCGCTAACGGCACCACCCTGGGCGCCGACAACGGCATTGCTGTCGCTCTGATGCTCACCGTGCTCAACGACGATTCGATTGCTCATCCGGCCCTCGAGTGCGTGTTCACCACCGACGAGGAGACTGGCCTGGTTGGCGCCGAGACGCTCGACAAGTCCCAGATTAGCGCCCGCACCATGATCAACCTCGATTCCGAGGAGGAGGGCGTGGCCACCGTCAGCTGCGCCGGCGGTGTCGTCGTTACCTACACCTGCCCGATCGTGCGCGAGCACAAGACCGGCAGCACCCTTACGCTCGAGATCTCCGGCCTGCTGGGTGGTCACTCCGGCGCCGACATCCACCTGGAGCGCGGCAACGGCAACCTCATCATGGCCCGCATCATCGACCGCCTGATGGTTGCCGGCGAGCCCGCCATCGTCAGCTTTAACGGCGGCACTAAGGACAACGCCATCAACCGTGAGTGCAAGGCCGAGCTGGTCTACACTGATCACGCTGCCGCCGAGGCCGCGGCCCAGATCGCAAAGGGCATCATTGCCGACGTCACTGCCGAGCTCGAGGTCTTTGACCCCGGCTTTACCTGCACCGTCGAGATTGTCGACGACGCCGAGGTCGAGGCCATGGATCAGAAGTCCGCGCTTGCCCTCATCCGCGCCCTGCGTCTTGCCCCTAACGGCGTGATTCGCCGCAACGTCGCCACCGACGGCTCCGTCGAGGTTTCCTCCAACATCGGTGTGGTTGCCACTTCTGACGACGAGGTCAAGATCATGCTGTCCCCGCGCTCCTCGATTACCTCGCTGCAGAACGAGTTCAAGGACCGCCTGCAGACGCTGGCCGATGTCCTGGGCTTCGACGCCAAGTTCGAGTTCGAGTATCCCGGCTGGAGCTATGCCGAGCATTCGCCGGTCCGCGACATCTTTGTCGAGAGCTATCGCGAGCTCTTTGGCTCCGAGCTGCGCATCGAGTCCATTCACGCCGGCCTTGAGTGCGGCCTGTTTGCCGAGGCCCTGCACGGCCTGGACGCCATCGCCGTGGGCCCGACGCTCTCCGATGTCCACACCCCGGACGAGAGCATGGAGCTCGCTTCTGCCGAGCGCTTCTACGAGCTGCTCATCGACGTCCTCAAGCGCCTCGCTGCGTAAAGGTTGCGCTAGCAGCAGTCCGAGCCACGTGCTAGCGGATTGCAAATGACATTATGAGAGGGGGCATCTGAGCTTTTGCGACGGGTGCCCCCTCTCTTCTTTTAAGAAATGGGAAATTGATTGGCGTCTAGCCCATATCCGCCTTGATGAGGTCGATGGTGCGCTGGCAGTTTTCGCGGACGGGGCCGAGCATATGCTCGCGCAGGTCCGCCATGCCGGGCAGGTCGGCATATTCGTCCATGACCTCTTCCATGCAAATGGGTACCTCGTAGGCGAGGTCCATCATGGCCGCAAAGCAAAACTTCTCGGATAGCCCGGCATCGGTAAGCGCCGCCTCCAGCGCGGGGTCGCCCATACCGTGGTATCGGCGGATAGCGCCTGGACCGATGCGTCCCACACGGTTTTCGCCGCCAACGCTCATGGCAAGGCGCGCTCGGCGGCGCATGCGCTCATATGCCAAACCCGATGCGACATCGTACATTCGAGCCATCATGGCTGCGCCGTCGTTTCCAAGGAGCAGGGAATAGTTTTTCGCATGCGCATCCGGTGCGCCGATAATGGCGTTGAAGAACAGTATTTGCGTAAACAGATACAGGTTAAGTTGATGGTGGCTCGTATTTATGAGGAGCTCTTGAATGTCGCGGGTGGTCGGGCCGCCGTCTGCCGTGTACTTTTGGGCGGGCATCACCCCAAGTGCCTGGCAGAGGTCTTCTTGATGTAGACGCCTGATCGTTCCGTCTTCGACTTTCATGCGGTCATAGCGCTCAACAATGAGGGCAGGTTCGTCCTCAAACATACGATATTCGACGTTTGCCGTTGCGATACCGGCGCGCTGGGCGCTTTTCATGCAGACAAACTCATTGAGAGCCTCGAGTTTAAATCCGATAACGCCATTTTTGAAAATATGCGTCGTGGGCGAGGAGCCCACACATTCGCACCAGCGACCGTCTATGAGTGCGAGTGCGAACTTGCCCTGGTTGCCTCCAAGTGACCAACTTTCATCTAGACCCATCCACGATGCATCGCGGTCATCTCTGATCGACTTGAGACGCAGCGCAATCTCGTGATCGCCTATAGGGCGGTATTCGCTGGTGCGATGCAGGACGGCGTTGACGTCTTCTTCGGCACAAAACTGCACTCCACCCGGACAGTCAAGTCCGATATGGCTGAGTAGCGCAACGGCATTGTTGGGTCTAACGTCGAATTCGGCAGCAATCGCTTTTCGCTGATCCTCGCTGTCGGGTAGAAGACCAAACAGGTACGGATTCATGACCTGTTGTCCGTATGTGCGATTCGATACGGGTATGTTGGTCGATAGGGCTGGCCCGTCATAGTCATGATCGTAGGTAAAGCTGATAAGACCGTTCTCATCTTGCGTGAGCGTTCCCGCAGGTACGCCGCAAATAATGGTCCGAAGTGATGTTCTGGCCATTGGCTATTTCCCGTCAGGCTTTGGTTGGACAGATGCGTTTGCGGCAATCGAGACTCCGAGATTGGACATGGCGAAATCTGCGAAGGCTTTGTCGTAGAGTTCAGACGTAAAGGGGGCGTCTGCAAGAACCGGAATGGCGGCGCAGCAACGGTAGCTATGAGAGGGACGTTGAGCGCGATGGCGTCTGGGGGTACTGTGAGGTTGCAAATCGGCACGCGGAACGTTGGCTGATTGCTCATTTTTCGTTTCGCCTATATCCCCTTGAGCGGCGAGCGCCAGTCCGAGAGCATTGAAGATTGCCAATAGCTTGTCGAGTCGAATGCCGGTGGCATCTCCTAGCTCGAGCGATGCGAGCAGGCGCTCCGAAACACCGGCTTTTTTAGCGAGCGCCGCACGGGTGATTCCCTGTGCCTCGCGTGCCTGGCGCACGTAGATGCCAGCTTGGCGCGGTGTGGTGATGGGAAGGGTATCCACGGCGATCTCCTAACGTGCAGACTTTTGCATATTAGTATGACATGCAAAAGTCTGCACGAATAGGCATTATGCAAAACTCTGCATGAGACCCCTACATTGACGTTGGCTTATGAGAGGCGTTTTTTATATCGTGAGGATCCCCAGATGCTCAAGTAAGATCTTAAGCCCGATGAGGACGAGTACGACGCCACCCACGATGGTGGCGGGTTTTTCGTAACGCGCGCCAAAGGTATGGCCGATCGCTACGCCGGCGACGGAGAAGATAAACGTTGTGACGCCGATAAGCGATACAGCGGGAACGATGTCAACCGAGAGCGCCGCAAACGAGATACCTACGGCTAGGGCGTCAATCGAGGTGGCAATGGCAAGAATCAGATATTCTGCCAGGTCAATTTTTTCAGCATCCTTGCCGTCGCCCTCATCCTCGTCTTCGGTAAAGGCTTCCCACAGCATTTTGCCGCCGATAAAGGCCAATAGGATAAAGGCGATCCAATGGTCGATGGGTCCGATGATGTCCATGAATTGACTGCCGAGCGCCCATCCGATTACGGGCATGCCGGCCTGAAAGCCGCCAAAGAACAGACCGAGCACCACGGCGACTTTAAGGTTGATCTTCTTCATGCCGAGACCCTTGCAGATGGAAACAGCAAAAGCGTCCATCGAAAGGCCAACGGCGAGCAACACGAGCTCTGCGAGTCCCATAGTCTGGCTCCCTCTCTGCGGGCGAGCCCGATTACGCGACTACTCCCTCATTTATATGAGACCCGATGCTACCACATGAGCAGTCAAAGGAGCCCCGTCCCAAATGAGCTACCTAAGCGGTGTTCGCTCATTCTGTAAGCATCGGATTTCGTGGCTGCTGCGGGGACAAACCGTGAGAAACTATTTAGCGTTTATGGAGCGTATACGATGGGAGCGATGCCTTGGATAAGAACGAGCTGCAAAAGCGTATGGAACAGGCCATCCGCCTGACGGCACCTGGTCAGCCGATCCGCACCGCCCTCGACATGATCATCGCCGGTCACCTGGGCGCCCTTATCTGCGTCGGCGACACCGAAAACGTGCTCGCTGCCGGTAACGACGGCTTCCCGCTCAACATTTCGTTTACCTCGAACCGCCTGTTCGAGCTTTCCAAGATGGACGGCGCCATCGTTATCGATGGCGACCTCACCCAGATCCTGCGCGCCAACTTCCACCTCAATCCCGATCCCTCGCTCGCCACGAGTGAGACGGGCATGCGTCACCGTACTGCCGCTCGCATGTCGGTGCTCACCGATGCCATCGTGATCTCGGTTTCGGCTCGTCGCGCCGTCGTCAACGTGTACGTCCACGGCAAGAGCTACGAGATTCAGCCCGTCACCACCATCATGAGCTCGGTCAACCAGCTCGTCGCCACGCTCCAGACTACCCGTCAGTCGCTCGATCGCTCCCTGTTGCGCCTGACGGCCCTCGAGCTCGACGACTACGTCACACTCGCCGACATTACCGGTATTTTCTCGAGCTTCGAGATCATGCAGCAGGCAAAGACCGAGCTTAAGGATTGCATTGTCAAGCTGGGTAACCAGGGTAAGCTCGTGCAGATGCAGCTCGAGCAGCTCGCGGGCTCCAGCATGGATACCGAATACGACTTGATGATCCGCGACTACGCGAGCGATTCCTCTGAGGCCAACGCCGAGAAGATTCGCGCCGAGCTGAGCCGTATGACGCCTAAGGACCTGTCCGACCCGCAGCACGTGGCGGCAGTTCTGGGCTATGACGACTTGGACGAGGACTCCGTCATGACGCCGCTGGGCCTGCGCACGCTTTCGCGCGTGTCCGTCGTGCGCGACGGCGTGGCCGAGAAGATCGTCGACGAGTACGGCTCGCTGCAGGAGCTCATGGACGACATCAGCGAGGATCCGGAGCGCTTGGGCGACTTTGGCGTCAACAACCCTGCCATTCTTGCGGACTCGCTGTACCGCATGAAGGGCACCAAACAGGGGAACGCATAATGGCGCCCGTATGCGCCGTGGTCGTTGCCGGCGGCAGCGGCCAGCGCTTTGGAAATCCCGGCGGCAAGCAGCTCGTTAATGTGGCGGGCCGTCCGCTCATGAGCTGGTCCATCCGCGCGTTCGATCGTAGCGATAAGGTCGGCCATATCGTCGTGGTTTGCCCTGCCGAGCGCCGTGCCGAGATGCGCCGCCTGGCCATTGACCCGTTTGACTATGACACGCCCATCAGCTTTGCCGATGCCGGCGATACCCGTCAGGATTCCACCCGTGCCGGCGTGCATGCGGTTCCGGCGGGTTTCGAATATGTCGCCATCCACGACGGCGCTCGTCCGCTCATTACGACCGAGGCCATCGACCACGCTATCGACGTGCTCGTGAGCGACCGTGCCCTCGACGGTGTCGTGTGCGGTCAGCCCGCGATCGACACGCTCAAGATCGTTGACGGCGATAATATCGTCGAGACGCCGCCGCGTGAGCTCTACTGGGCAGCGCAGACGCCGCAGATCTTTAGCGTCGATGCTATGAAGCGCGCCCACGCTGCAGCCATTGCCGAGGGCTTTATCGGTACCGATGATTCGTCGCTGGTCGAGCGCATGGGTGGGCGCGTCCGCTGCGTCCAGAGCCCACGCGATAACCTTAAGGTGACGGTGCCCGAGGACCTGCGTCCCGTAACCGCGATTCTGCTTGGCCGCATGGCCGAGGGAGAGGACCTTCCCCATGTTCAGTAACCTGCGCATTGGCCATGGCTACGACGTTCACCGTCTGGTGGAGGGGCGTCGATGTATCATCGGCGGTGTCGACATTCCCTACGAGCGCGGCCTGCTGGGCCACTCGGATGCCGATGTGCTCGCGCACGCCTTGGCCGACGCCATTCTGGGCGCCTGCCGTGGGGGAGACATCGGCAAGCTATTCCCCGACACCGATCCCGCTTACGAGGGTGCCGATTCGATGGTGCTGCTTGCCCGCGTGATGGACTATGCGCGTGAGCTGGGCTTTGAGTTTGTCGATGCCGATTGCACCATTGCCTGCCAGCAGCCTAAGATCACCCCGCATCGCGATGCCATGCGCGCCAACCTTGCCCATGCCCTGGGCGTTGACGTCGAAAACGTGGGCGTCGCCGCCACTACGACCGAAAAGCTCGGTTGGGAAGGCCAGGGCGAGGGAATCGGCGCCTGGGCCGTCTGCCTGCTACAGAAAACCGTTAAGGAGTAACGAATGCGTATCTACAACAGCGCTACCCATAAAAAGGAAGAGTTCCAGCCCATCGAGTCCGGCAAGGTCCGCATGTACGTGTGCGGCCCCACGGTCTACGACAACATCCACATCGGCAACGCCCGTACGTTCATCAGCTTTGACGTGATTCGCCGCTGGCTCATCGCGAGCGGTTACGAGGTCACGTTCGCCCAGAACCTCACCGATGTCGACGACAAGATCATCAAGCGCGCCAACGAGCAAGGCCGTACGGCCGCCGAGGTCGCGACGGAGTTCTCCGACAAGTTCATCGGCGTCATGCGCGCCGCCAACGTGCTCGATCCCGACGTGCGTCCCCGCGCTACCAAAGAGATCGGCCCCATGATCGCCATGATCAAGACGCTTATCGAGCAGGGCCATGCCTATGCCGCCGATAACGGCGACGTGTACTTTGCCGTGCGCAGCGATCCCAACTACGGCCAAGTCTCGGGCCGCAACATCGACGACCTTATGGTTGGCGCGCGCATCGAGGAGAACGAGGACAAGAACGACCCGCTCGACTTTGCCCTGTGGAAGGCCGCCAAGCCCGGCGAGCCCAGCTGGCCGAGCCCCTGGGGCGAGGGCCGTCCCGGTTGGCACACCGAGTGCGCCGCCATGGTGCATCGCTACCTGGGTACTCCGATCGACATCCACGGCGGCGGCTCCGACCTTGCCTTCCCGCATCACGAGAACGAGTGCGCCCAGGCCACCTGCGCTTGGCACCAGGGCTTCTCCAACACCTGGATGCACACGGGCATGCTGCTGGTAGACGGCGAGAAGATGTCCAAGTCGCTCGGCAACTTCTTTACGCTGGCCGAGGTCCTCGAGCAGCACTCCGCTGCCGCCCTGCGCCTGCTGATGCTGCAGACGAGCTATCGCTCGCCGCTCGACTTCTCTTGGGAGCGCCTGGAGGGTGCCGAGATCTCGCTCACGCGTATCGCCGGTACGGTCGAGAACCTGCGCTGGGCCGCGAACCACGCGACGGCCGATGCCGACGAAGCGGCTGCCGAGGCGTTTGCCGCCAAGGCCGCCGAGACCCGCACCACCTTTAAGGAGTGCATGGATGACGACTTTAACACCGCCGGTGCCATGGGTGCTGTCTTTGGCTTTGTGACCGAGTGCAACCAGTACCTGGAGCAGGCGGGCGATGCTGCCGACAAGGCCGCTGCCCTGGCCGCCGCCGATACGCTGGTCGAGCTGCTCGATACGTTTGGCGTCGAGCTTCCCGAGCCCAAGGTCGAGCTGCCGCTGGGCCTGCTGGGCGTTGCCGCCGGCCTGGTCGCCTACACGGGCGACGACGTGGACGAGGCTGCTGCCAAGATTCTCGAGGCCCGCGCCGAGGCCCGTGCCGCCAAGAACTGGGATCTGGCCGACGCCATCCGCGACCAGCTCAAGGACCTGGGCCTGACGATTGAAGATACCGCCGCCGGCACTCGTATCAAATCTCTCTAATCCCCGCGGGTTTCCCAAGCACCCGACCGCCCGAGCCACGGTACCTTGCCTTTCAATCGTCGGGCATGACCTCAAGGTCTATGCCCTCCTCTTTCAAGGCAATCTGCCGCACCTCGGGCGGTCGGTCTATTTGTTTCGTTTGATAGTTGTATTTAGGAGGTCGCTTTATGGCCGACAATCGCAAGCGTGCGCCTCGTGGCGGCAAGCAGGCTGCTTCTGGCTCGCGTCCGATTCGCCGCAATGACCGCGCTGCCGCTCCCAAGGGCCAGCGCGATCGCGCCCAGGCCGCACGTCCGCAGCGCGATCGCAACCGCGACGCTGTCCAGGCTCCCAAGGGCGAGTTTATCGAAGGTCGTCGTGCTGCCGCCGAGGCGCTACGCACTGGTTTTCCCATCAAGTGCGCGCTCATTGTCGAGGGTGGAGAGCGCGATGCCGCCTTGTCGCGCCTGGTCGACGACCTCAACGCCGCGGGCGTCCGCATTAAGTATGTGCCGCGTGCGCAGCTCGACGCACTGTCGAGCCATGGCGCTCATCAGGGCATCGCACTCGAGGTTGGCAACTTCCCCTATGCTGATGTCGCCGATATTCTCGACCGCGCAGGCGAGGGCCCGGCACTTGTCGTGGTGCTCGACCACGTGACTGACGACGGCAACTTTGGCGCCATCGTGCGCTCCGCCGAGGTTGTGGGCGCGGCGGGCGTCGTCATTGCCAATAAGCGTGCCGCCGGCGTGACCGTGGGCAGCTATAAGACCTCAGCCGGTGCCGTCATGCATCTGCCTATCGCGCAGGTTCCCAATATCGCCCGTGCGCTCGACGATTTTAAGGCCGCTGGTTTTTGGGTGGGCGGTGCTTCCGAGCACGCCGAAGGCAGTTGCTGGGATGCTCCTTTCGAGGGCCGCGTGGCGCTCGTCATGGGCTCCGAGGGCGACGGCATCTCGCGTCTGGTGCTCGAGAAATGCGACTTTTTGACCAAGCTTCCCCAGCGCGGTATGACCGAGAGCCTCAATGTTGCCCAGGCGACCACGGCGCTGTGCTTTGAGTGGCTGCGCCGCAACGCCGGCGAGCTGATGGGGGAGGAGTAGCGCATGTCCAAAAAGAACCGTGCCAAGTCCAAGGCCAAGCGCTTTGGCGAGGGCTCGGCCAAGCCGATTGTTTCGGCCGCGACCTATGGCGTGGGCGGCAATGCGTTTGCGCAGGCTATCGCCGACCCAGTCTCGACGGTGCACTCCAACAAGCCCGAGCTGCTGGTGGTCGACGGTTACAACGTGATCCACTGCACGCCGCGCTACGAAAAGCTCGTGTACGACCATTCCGACGATCCGTATTCCAGCGACGTTCACGATATGGCGCGCACGGCGCTCATTAATGACGTAGCTGCGTTTGCCCAGGGCCGCTACGAGGCCGTGATCGTATTTGACGGCGCGGGCAATATCTCCAGCGAGCGCCCCAACCTACCGGCCCGCGGTGTGCGCATTGAGTTTTCGCCGACGGGTGTTTCGGCCGATACCGTGGTGCAGAAGCTCTGCATCGAGGCGCGCGAGGAAGGCCGCGCGTGTTCTGTAGTGTCGAGCGACGGCACGATCCAGGCCGTCGTCATGGGCAAGGGCGTTACGCGCATCTCGAGCCGTATGCTGGTGGACGAGATCAAACAGATCGACAACGACGTGCACGAGGCCGAGGAAGCTCCACAAATCAAGATGACTCTGGGCAGTCGCCTGAGCCCCGATGCCCTGGCCAAGCTCAAGGCCCTGCGCGGGAGGTAGGGAAGTTGGCGGGGCAATGCTGCCTCGCTAACTCCATTCAGCGATGTCGATCATTCTTTCGAGGCGCCACGTTAGCGCCTCTTTTAGATATGGCAGCCTTGCCGTGAGCGCGTCGTTTCTGGAAAGAATCTCGATTGCCTCGTCAACGAAGCCTTCGAGTTTGTCGCAGCCAAACCAGCCCATGTCCTCGACGAGCAACATTTGTTTGGCGGGGCTTGAATGAAATTGTGCGCTGGTAAAACTGTGCTCTCCCGCCCTAAGCTCCTCTAGTGATATGTTGCACCAGAGCGATGAGCCCGAATCGAAGATGGGGGCAGGTCTGCAAGCTTGCGTGTTGACGTTTCGCACGAGGCCGAAGTTGCGCCAATGACGATCGTAGTTGGCAATGATGTCGTCACATACGATCATGCGGTCAAGGGCATCCTTGACGCCTGTCACCCCGAGCTCCTCGCAGTTTGCTACATATCGCTCGTAGTCGGTTAGCCGTTCATCTGCGTTTGCGTGCTGGTTTACATAGAACGCAGGGACATACTCTTCTTCATCAGTTAAGAAGACATCGCATGTGCTCAGGGCGGAAGTGCCCGTGCCCTCGAGCGAGTAAGGCACATAATCGCAGGCGTTTAGGATGCGACGGTGGAGCGCGGTCGCCACCAGCTCGTTATAAGGTTCCTGGTCCAGGTGCGCTCCTGCCTTATGCAGAATTCGACGTTCGCCCTCGCACGTCCAGTACTTTTGAAGATTGCCGTCCGAGGTGTTATCGGGCTTTGCGGCAGCCGCTTTTCCCTCTGGGGCAAAGGGTGCAATGGACAGCGAGACGTCATCAAAGGCGTTATTGAAGAAGTTGATATCCTCCCAGGTGAGACCGGAACCTTGGGGCCTAATCCAATACTGGTCGGATAAGGAGAGGCCGAGATTTCGCTGGACGAGTTCATCGGGAACATCGACTGCGGCTTCTGCAAGCAGGGAGGCTAGCCCAATGCGTGCGAGCGGGATACCGCGGCCGCGCCACCAGATGCGGAAGGAGTCTAGCGATATGGGGCTATTAGGGCCAAATACTCCAATAGGGGCGTGGGCGTAATCGATGTCGGCGCCGATGTGGGTAAAGTCTTTTCGCGATGTGTTGTAGACCAGCTGAGCGACTTCGTACGTGCGGTTCATGAGGGTGAACGCGATCTCGCTCTTACCGTGGCCGCGGCGGGGACGTCCCCCCGTTTTGGTCACAGAGCGGAGTCGCGTGTCGACGCTGTCTTTGTCGATGAGCCACACACCAGAAGCCTTGCGGGCCTCAAGTGCTCCGTTTTTTATGAGCTCCTGCACCCTGCGCGGAGTGATGCCGAGCAGCTCGGCGGCTTCTTTGGTAGTAAGCATCGCGAAACCCTTCGCCAGAACGAATAGTTTTATATATAGCAATTGTAATTAAAACTATTCGTTCTGGCGAATGGTTTCAAGATTGAGGGCGCACTGACAGAAATGAACGGGCCTGGTACGCGTTGTTGCTGGATTTTGCATATTTGTATAACGCCGTGCGGCCTGTTGCGCCCCGTCCGCAATTCCTTTATTCTTAACTGGCTTCGCGTGAAAGCGCCAAGTGTGCCAGTGTGGCGCAACGGTAGCGCAACTGATTTGTAATCAGTGGGTTGCAGGTTCGATTCCTGTCACTGGCTCCATGAGAGTTTCGGGCTCTGTTCCCTTGTGGGACAGGGCCCGTTTCTATTTATGTCGATAAGTCAGCGTGTTTGGCGCCAACCAAGCTTCAGGTTTGTCTCGATCCGTAACACGAGTGGGCTGAAGACCCTCCTTATAGTTACAGATCGAAACATTGCCAAGGGAAGGCCGATAACATCTCGATCCGTAACACGAAGAGGCTGAAAACCGTTCTTACTGTTACAGAATGAGACGTAAGCGGGGGTTTCTGCGAAACATCTCGATCTGTAACAGATAGGGGAGGAATAACCCTCTTACTGTTACAGGTCGAGACATAGGCCGGGGCGAGGTTGGTCATCGTCATCGAGCGTGGATTATCGGACACACGAGCGTGGAAAATCTTCCGCCTAGTGAATGAGCGTGGATAATCTGCCACTTTGGATTCGATGGCACGGCAAAGTGGGAGATTATCCACGCTCGATTTCAAACGGAAGAAAATCCACGCTCGATTTTGCCTGGGAAGAGCAATCTTCTGTCTGGGCAGCCCCGATCTCGACCTATATATAGGTGCAAATAAGCTGGTATCGAAGTTCGATACTGAAGGTGTACTCCACTACAGCAAAGTGTTACCTTGGGAAACGTCACCTCAGTATCCAAAACCACTGTCCTTCATATCCAAACTCAATAAAACCGCAGGTCACGGCTATATAGATACGCCCGGCACCGTGTATCTAGAGGTTTTCGTTGACAGCCCCCAAGGTGGCATCGTATTATCTTCTTCGTTCGCGGGGGCGGCGGTCCAAAAGACCAAAGGACCTGCGGATACTTGAACGATTGGGAGTTTGCCCGAGTGGTTAATGGGGACGGGCTGTAAACCCGTTGGCTCTGCCTACATAGGTTCGAATCCTATAGCTCCCACCCGTCAAGTGCCTGTATAGCTCAGTCGGTAGAGCACTTCGTTGGTAACGAAGAGGTCACCAGTTCAAGTCTGGTTGCAGGCTCCATCCGGCGGTGTAGCTCAGTTGGTTAGAGCACACGGTTCATACCCGTGGCGTCACTGGTTCGAATCCAGTCACCGCTACCATAGGTAACACGGTGGCTTCTCAATAGTATGTTGAGAGGCCACTATGGTATAAAGGCAAAGTCCCGTCCGGGGACGACCTGTTAAGAGGAGGGCTTTATGGCCAAAGAGAAGTTTGAGCGCACTAAGCCGCATGTTAACATCGGCACCATTGGTCACGTCGACCACGGCAAGACCACGCTGACCGCTGCCATCACCAAGGTTCTCTCCGAGACCGAGGGCTGCAAGGCTGACTTCACTGCGTTCGAGAACATCGACAAGGCTCCCGAGGAGCGCGAGCGCGGCATTACGATTTCCGTCTCCCACGTTGAGTACGAGACCGCTGCCCGTCACTACGCTCACGTTGACTGCCCGGGCCACGCTGACTACGTCAAGAACATGATCTCCGGTGCTGCTCAGATGGACGGCGCTATCCTGGTCATCGCTGCTACCGACGGCCCCATGGCTCAGACCCGCGAGCACATCCTGCTCGCCCGTCAGGTCGGCGTTCCCTACATCGTCGTCTTCCTGAACAAGTGCGACATGGTCGACGATGACGAGCTCATCGACCTCGTCGAGATGGAGACCCGTGAGCTCCTCTCCGAGTACGATTTCCCCGGCGACGACATCCCCGTCATCCGTGGCTCCGCTCTGGGCGCTCTCGAGGGCGACGCCAAGTGGATGGACGCCATTCGCGAGCTCATGAAGGCCGTCGACGAGTACATCCCGACGCCTGCTCGTAACAACGACCTCCCGTTCCTGATGGCCGTTGAGGACGTTATGACCATCTCCGGCCGTGGTACCGTTGCTACTGGCCGTGTCGAGCGCGGTGAGCTCAAGCTCAACGAGCCCGTCGAGATCGTCGGCATCAAGGATACCCAGAACACCGTCGTTACCGGTATCGAGATGTTCCGTAAGTCCATGGACTTCTGCGAGGCTGGCGACAACGTCGGTCTGCTGCTCCGCGGCATCAAGCGTGAGGACATCGAGCGCGGCCAGGTTCTCTGCAAGCCCGGTTCGGTTACCCCGCACACCAAGTTCACCGGCGAGATCTACGTTCTGACCAAGGAGGAGGGCGGCCGTCACACCCCGTTCTTCGATGGTTATCGTCCTCAGTTCTACTTCCGTACCACCGACGTTACCGGTACGGTCAAGCTCCCCGAGGGCACCGAGATGGCTATGCCTGGTGACCACATCACCATCGAGGGCGACCTCATCCACCCGATCGCCATGGAGGAGGGCCTGCGCTTCGCTATCCGCGAGGGTGGCCACACCGTCGGTTCGGGCATCGTCTCCACGATCATTGAGTAAATTAGCTCTTTGATATAGCTGACTTAGAGAACCCGGCACTTATATGGGTGCCGGGTTCTTTTCTGCAATGGATATTGAGCCGTTGCTGGTGTCGAGAGGATCGATAATGGTCCTGGATGCACCGTCGATTAGCTCTCGATGGCTTCATTGATGTGTTCCAAATATGAATGGATCCACCGAGAACCAATTGACTCGAGGTTTTCATTGACAGCACTTACGTGGAGCTGATAAAGTAACAACTCGTGCCCGTACGGGGCGGAAATGAAAGGTTCAGGATACATGCGTACTCTAGTTACTCTTGCGTGCACTGAGTGCAAGCGCCGCAACTATACGACCACCAAGAACAAGTCGACCATGCCTGATCGTATGGAGATCAAGAAGTATTGCCCCTGGTGCCGTCACCACACGCTGCACAAAGAGACTCGCTAGTCTCTAGTCACATACGCCAGTAGTTCAATTGGTAGAGCATCGGTCTCCAAAACCGAGTGTTGAGGGTTCGAGTCCTTCCTGGCGTGCCAGTCATTATTCCGTAAGCTCCCACTTGGGGGCTTACGGTTTACTCATGTATAAGCGCATTGCGCGGAGGTAACCCAAATGGCCAACAAGAAGAACAAGAAGAAGGCTCAGCAGCCGGCACCTGCCAACAAAGCTGCCGCCAACTCCAAGGTTGAGGCCAAGAAGGCCGTTGCCAAGAAGAACGAGAAGGCTGCGAAGTCCAAGAAGAACGAGAAGCCTGGTTTCTTCGCCCGCACCAAGAAGTATTTCGCTTCGGTCAAGTCCGAGATGAAGCGTGTCACGTGGCCCGATAAGAAGGAGCTCGTGAACTACTCGGTTGTTGTTTGCGCTTCTCTGATCGTCGTCGGCGTCGTCATCGCTCTGCTCGATGCTGGCTTTGGCGAGGCTCTTGCTCTGTTCTCTGGATTGAGGGGCTAAACCATGTCTAAGCGTTGGTACGTCGTTCACACTTACTCTGGATACGAGAACCGCGTTAAGTCCGATCTCGAGCATCGCATCGAGACTATGGGCATGCAGGACCGTATCTTTGATATCGAGATTCCTATGGAGCGCGTCACCGAGATTAAAGAGGGTGGCAAGCGTGAGACCAAGGATTCCAAGATCTTCCCGGGTTATGTCCTGGTCCGCATGGAGATGGATGACGATGCTTGGACGTGTGTTCGTAACACGCCTGGCGTCACCGGTTTCCTAGGCGGCAACGGCAAGCCCGCTCCGCTTTCCCGCGACGAGTACAACAAGATGACTCGTCGTCCCGGTAAGGGCGATTCGCCCAAGCGCACCTCGGTTGATATTGAGGTCGGTACGTCCGTCCGCGTCACCGATGGCCCGCTTACCGACTTTGATGGCAAGGTCTCCGAGGTTAACACCGAGGCTGGCAAGCTCAAGGTCACGCTGATGATCTTTGGCCGCGAGACGCCGGTCGAGCTCGACTTTAACCAGGTCGCTGTCATCGCTTAAGTTTTCGTCCGTTCGCGCGAGCGTGCTTCTTCTGTGACTGCTCATCTCAGGAGTGCTTCTAACACGTGCGTGCTTACGATATAGCAAGTACTTCACACTCGTGATTCGAAAGGAATGACCATGGCTGAGAAGAAGGTTGCCAACGTCATTAAGCTCCAGATTCCTGCTGGTGCAGCTAACCCCGCTCCTCCCGTCGGCCCCGCCCTGGGCGCTGCTGGCGTGAACATCATGCAGTTCTGCCAGGCCTTTAACGCCGAGACGCAGGACAAGAAGGGCGACATTATCCCCGTTGAGATTTCTGTCTACGAGGATAAGTCCTTCTCCTTCATCACCAAGACCCCGCCGGCGGCTCACCTCATCAAGAAGGAGCTGAACCTTAAGTCTGGTTCCGCTAAGCCCCAGGCCGACAAGGTTGGTCAGCTCTCCCAGGAGCAGCTCACCAAGATCGCCGAGATCAAGATGCCGGACCTCAATGCCAACGACATTGACGCCGCCAAGAAGATTATCGCCGGTACCGCCCGTTCCATGGGCGTCACCATCGCTGAGTAGCGATTTCTTATGGTAACGACGGGTGACCCGACCGGGGCGCCCGTTAAATGTGTGCAATAGGGCACACGATACGATGTGGGAGGGCTCACGCCCGTTTAACCACAGGAGGTAATGCATATGGCTAAGCATGGTAAGAGCTATAACGCCGCTGCCGAGAAGATTGACCGCGCCACGCTCTACACCCCCCTTCAGGCTGCCAAGCTCATCAAGGAGCTCGACACCGCCAAGTTCGACGAGACCGTCGAGGCCCACTTCCGTCTGGGCATCGATACTCGTAAGGCTGACCAGAACATCCGCGGTTCCATCTCCCTGCCCCACGGCACCGGCAAGAACGTTCGTGTTGCCGTCTTCGCCGAGGGCGAGAAGGCCCGCGAGGCCGAGGCTGCCGGCGCCGACATCATCGGTTCCGACGAGCTCGTCGCCCAGATCCAGAAGGGCGAGATCAACTTCGACGCCGCTATCGCTACGCCGAACATGATGGCCAAGGTTGGCCGCATCGGTAAGATCCTTGGTCCCCGTGGCCTCATGCCGAACCCCAAGCTCGGCACCGTGACCATGGACGTCGCCAAGATGGTCTCCGAGCTCAAGGCCGGCCGCGTTGAGTACCGCGCCGACCGTTACGGCATCTGCCACGTGCCCCTGGGCAAGAAGTCCTTCTCTGAGCAGCAGCTCGTCGAGAACTACGCTGCCCTGTACACCGAGATCCTGCGCGTCAAGCCCTCTTCTGCTAAGGGCAAGTACGTCAAGTCCATCTCCGTGTCTTCCACCATGGGCCCTGGCGTCAAGGTCGATCCCGCTGTCCAGCGTGACTTCCTGGCTGAGTAACTGCTAGTTACTGCCTGAGTACAGCAAGCATTGCTAAAGAAACCCGGTTCTGCCTTGTGCAGGATCGGGTTTCTTGCTATCGCGTCAAAAGCACCACAAAGGGGACAGTGTCCCCTTTATGGTGGTTACCAGGGTGTTCTGGCTGTTGAAGACTCGATGGCTTCGTGGCGTTTGAGCTCGCGGCGCATGGTTTGTGAGTTGAGCCAAGCTGCTTGCCAGCCGCGGATGGGGTAGTGCGTCTGGTCGAGCTCAAACTGCGTATAGCCGCAGGCGTTGATGATCGTCGTTCCACACACATGCTGCCGCTCGCGCTGAAAATCGTAGCCGTAGCTTTGGTGCACATGCCCGTGCACCATGTAGTCGGGATTCCAGGATTCGAGTGCTGTGTTAAAGCACTCGAACCCTCGATGCGGCAGATCGTCCAGATCACCCATACCGGCGGCGGGTGCATGGGTAAGCAGAATGTCGCACCCGCCGACCATCCTAACCTTACGCGACAGCTTACGCATGCGCTTGGACATCTCGCGTTCGGTGTACATGTTGGCGCCGTCGCGATAACGCATGGACCCGCCAAGGCCCGCAATGCGAATCCCTCGGTACGTGTACACGCTGTCTTCCACGCAGATACATCCGCCCGGTGCATGACGTGCGTAGCGGTCATCGTGATTGCCGCGCACGTAGATGAGCGGTTTGTTGATGACCGTAACCAAAAACTCAAGATAGTCCGGGTCCAGATCGCCGGCGGACAAAATCAGGTCGACTCCCTCAAAGCGTTCCTTGCGAAAGCACTCCCAAAGGCATCGTTCTTCGGTATCGGCTATGGCAAGGATTTTCATAGGGCAGGGACTTTCGGCTCATCGTCGAGCTGCGGAATGGTGCCCACCACGTTGTCCGCCAGCCAATTCATCTCGACAATCTGCGTGCTCGGCAGCGGAGGGAAGCCTTCGATCTGTACCACGCCGTTCTGGCTGTGGAGCTCGCCGCCAAAGGGGTTGATGGATCCCTCAACAATGCCATTGCGGAGGAGCTGAACAAGCTTGCGCGTCTGATAAGGCAGGCCCGGAGCGTAGCGAATGTCGATAACGCCTGAGCTCATGCCGTACCAGTAGTTGACGGCGCGCACTTGGTTGTCATCGCTGGTCTCGTCCCACGTACCGTGCAGAAGGCTGCGAACGATGAGCTCGTAGTAACGGCCCCAGTTCCATACCGGCATGGCGATGCCGGAAACCTTGCCATCGACCAGGCGGTGGAGTCCGTAGGCCGTTGGGTCTTCGAGCGACTTTGACATGTCAGCGCCGGTCATGACGCTTACGCCTTCGCGGCACATGGCTTCGGCAAGACCACCGGCGGGAACATCGCCCCAGGTGAGGATGACCTGCGCGCGCGGGTCGAGCAGCGAGGCGCCAATCGCAAAGGCGTTGATCTCGCTGAGTGCGCCCGAGGCGAAGACCGACGCGTGGTAACCGATGCGGTGGTTGTCCGCCATGCTGGCCGCAAGGGCGCCCAGCAGAAACTTGGCCTCGTACATCTTGCCAAAGTACGAACGGACGCTTTGATGGGGAAGGCCGATAGAGCAGTTGAGGAACCGAACCCGGGGATACTCAACGGCAGCCCTGAGCGTGTATTCCATCAGGCGGTGCGAGGTCGAGAAGATGACGTTTGCTCCATGTTTGACAGCCGTTTCCACGGCGGCGTAGAACACATCCGGATCGTGACAGTCCTCGAACGCCTCGGTGCGCACGATACCGCCAAAGTGCTCATCGAGATACTGACGCCCTTGGTCGTGCAGGCTGTCCCAGCTCGACGTCGCACAGGGGAACTCATGGATAAAGGCGATGCGCAGGGGGTTGGCCGTCGAGTAGACGGTCTTGCCCATAAAGAAGTTGAGCACGTCAGAGGTGGACTTGGCGGGCGTCTCCTCCTCGTCGACGCTCGGTGCTTCGACAAGATCGACCTTGTCCTCGTCATTTTTGCCGGCAATGACCAGCTCGCGCCAGATCTTGCACAGGCGGTTTACGACGATATCCGTTGGCGTATCCAGCAGGCGGTCCTGGTTGTACACATTGAGGTAGACGAGCATGGCGTCGGCGGGCGTAATGTCCAGGTGATCGCCGCCTGCGCGAAGGTAGGCACGCTTAAAGAGCAGGAAAGTGTGGCGCAGGTAGTCGACCTTTTTCTGCGGCCATTTTTCGATAAGGTTCTGACCGAGCATCTTCGCGAGCGTTTCGTAGCTTCCCTCACGCGAGAACTCGATCTCGTATAGGGGGCAGACGTGCCAAAACGCGCAGAACTCGCCGTACAGGCGGCTTTCGACGGAATCCCATGTGCCGGGGTAGAGACGGGTGACCTTGGCCGAAACCGTCGGGGCGTCTAGGAATTTGAGGACACTGACGCGTTTGTTGCCTTCTTGGACATAGAACCGATGCATGAACTCGGTGACGATGACGGGGTCGCGATAGCCCTCGGTCACCTGGATGTCGTAGAGGTTGGACCACTTGCGGGCGAACTCGGTGCTAAACGGAAGCAGGGGCATAAAGTTACACGAAAAGGCGGACTGACGGCCCTTGGTGACCGTGCCGACGACCATTTCGAGCGGAATATCCCGCAGGCCGACATTCTCTCGCTGACCTAAGGGGAGCTGAGCAACCAAGCTATCGAGGTCCGTAAGGTATGGATGCTCGCTTTGGCTAATGGCGCGTCGACGTCCTTGCTCGCCGCGCTTGCGTGCTTGACGATAGGCCTCTTCCATAATGTTGCTCCCTTAGTCGTTTAAACAACTATATGAACCATGGTACCACGAATGAAAACCACTACAAAGATGCCTGACCCCTTTGCGGTGGTTTAGGCGATGATGGGGGCGATGGCGCGGATGCAGGCGTCGGCAGCGGTGAAAGTGGTGCTGTCGTCGCTGACGATAAAGATGATCTTTCCTTTGATGCCAAAGTCGCCGATTTCGCTAAAGAGCACGTAGGGCTCTTTGTCAAAGCCCGAGATGGGAGAGACGGCCGTTTTGGTTGCGCTCGTGAGCTCGTCTGCCAGCACGTCAAGGGAAGCCCACTTAGACGTGTCCTTTACGGCAACGGGCACGGCCACGCGTCCAAAGGGCATCAAATGCACGAGCGTGTTCTTGGAGATGTTGGAGTTGGGCACAATGATGGTCTGTCCACAGGCATCCTCAATCGTTGTATGACGCCAAGTGATGTCTTGGACCACGCCGGATACGCCGCCGACCTCGATATTGTCGCCGGGTTTGATGATGCCCATAAACGTCACCTGCATGCCGCCGATAAGGTTTGACAGCGTGTCCTGAAAGCCGAGCGAGATGGCGATGCCGCCGACGCCAAGAGCGGCGACGAGCGCGTTTGCGTTGATGCCAAAGCAGTTGTCGAGGATAAAGCTGCCGCCAATCATCCAGATGACGGCGCGCGCGATGTTGATGAAGATACTCGATGCCGGAAGCGGGTTATCGTCTCGGTTAAGCAGATGGTTCAGGGTCTTGGATACGACCTTGGCGGCGACGGCGGTGCCTATCGCCAAGATGACGGCCCAGATGATGTTGTGGACCCACCGTTGCTCAAAGAAATGAAGAATCGGCTCAAACAATTCCATGTAGGGAAAACCTCCTAATGATCGTCCAACCATGATACCCACCAAGAAGCCCGTCCGATCACATCGGACGGGCCGATAACTTGAGATGGGGTGGCCGCGGTGGCGTAAGCTGGGGCGCCGGCGAGCACGCCGGCAAGGAGTGCGGCGGTCAAGGCGAGACGGGGAAGAGAGCTTCTCGTGGCAGTTTCCTTAGTCCTTAACCAGTAGTTCCTGCTGACGCTGGATTATCGACATAATATGCGAAAACCGCCGCAAGGGCGTCTGTCCCTTTGCGGCGGTTTTGACGTTTGCGCAGATAAAACCTACCAAAATAAACCTGTCCCTTTTTGGCAGGTTTTAGCTCAGCAGCATGCGGTCGTTGGCGAGCTCGCCTCCCGAGACCTCCTCGAACTTCTGCAGCAGGTCGGCTACGGTGAGCGACTTCTTCTCATCGCCCGCCACGTCGTAGATCACGTGGCCTTCGTGCATCATGATCAGACGGTTGCCCAGACGGATGGCGTCGTTCATGTTGTGCGTGACCATGAGCGTGGTCAGGTGGTTCTCGTCGACGATCTCCTCGGTCAGGTTAAGCACCTTAGAGGCCGTCTTGGGGTCGAGGGCCGCGGTGTGCTCGTCGAGCAGCAGCAGGCGCGGCCTGGTGAGCGTGGCCATCAGCAGGGTGAGTGCCTGGCGCTGGCCACCTGAGAGCAGGCCGACCTTGGCGTTGAGACGCGTGTCCAGACCAAGGTCCAGGCGCTTGAGCAGCTCGACGTACTCATCTTTCTCGGCCTTGGTGACGCCCCACGAAAGGCCGCGACGCTGGCCGCGACGCTTGGCGAGGGCCAGGTTCTCGGCGATCTGCATGTCGGCAGCGGTACCGCGCATGGGGTCCTGAAACACGCGGCCCAGGTACTTGGCGCGCTGCGACTCGCTCAGGCGCGAGATGTCGGTGCCGTCGAGCTCAATAACGCCCGAATCGAGCGGGTACACGCCGGCGATCATGTTGAGCAGCGTGGACTTGCCGGCGCCGTTGCCGCCGATCACGGTTACAAAGTCACCGTCATTCAGGGTGAGGTCGACGCCGGTGAGCGCGCGCTTCTCGGTGACGGTGCCCTTGTTAAAGGTCTTCTTGACGTGCGAGAGCTTAAGCATCTGCCTCATCCCCCTTCGTGTAGGAGCTGCGGAGCTTATAGCGCTCCCAAACCACGGGCACGCACAGGGCCACAGCGACAATCACGGCGGAGAGCAGCTTCATGTCGTTGGCGTCCA
Organism: Collinsella sp.; assembly: GCA_036550355.1. Taxonomy (GTDB): domain Bacteria; phylum Actinomycetota; class Coriobacteriia; order Coriobacteriales; family Coriobacteriaceae; genus Collinsella. The sequence goes on along the minus strand of JAXKGN010000014.1, from coordinate 169,415 downwards.
TGCCCAACTGCAGCACGATGGCGCGGATAAGGAAGTACACCACGGAGCCAAAGACGGCGGAGGCAAGACGGACGCTAAACTGCGTGAGGCCGCCGGGCAGCAGACGGCCGAGCACCTCGCCGATAACAATGGCGGCAAGACCGATAACGATGGCACCGGTGCCCATACCAATGTCGGCATACTTTTGGCTCTGGCAGATGAGCGCGCCCGAAAGGCCGATGAGGGCGTTGGAGAGCACGAGGGCGATCATCTTGGTGGAGTTGGTGTTGACGCCCAGAGCGCGGATCATGTACTCGTTGTTGCCGGTGGCTCGCAGCGCCGAGCCGATCTCGGTGCCAAAGAACCAATACAGGATGGCAACGATAGCCACGGCGAGCAGGATGCCCAAGATGATGGCAACGGTGGACTGCGGCAGACCGGTCATATTGCTGACGGCGGAGAACACGGTGCCCTTGGCAAGAATGGGCGTATTGGACTTGCCCATGATGCGCAGGTTGATGGACCACAGGCTGATCTGGGTGAGGATTCCGGCGAGGATCGCAGGAATCTCAAAGACGGTGGTCAAAATGCCCGTGACGGCGCCCGCGATGGCGCCGGCGCACATACCGGCCAGCACGGCGAACAGCGGGTCGACGTTGTTATTGACGATGAGCACAGCGCAGACGCAGCCGCCGAGGGCAAAGCTGCCGTCGCAGGTCATATCGGGAATGTCGAGCAGGCGGAACGTGATAAACACGCCAAGCACCATAATGCCCCAGAGGACGCCCTGCGAAACGGCGCCCTGCAATGCAATGAGCATGCTTCATACCTCCTAGGATAGGGTGGACACGTGATTCACCATAATAGCGGTAACAATGCATAGAAGAGTTACGGACAGACGTTTTGTTTTACCTGAAACAAGCAGGGCGGACGCCGGTCTACAGCGCCCGCCCCTGTGGCTCAGATATTGAATAACGCGGCTAAAGCGCGAGCACGGGCTCTAGACGCATGCCGCGTATGGCATTACGCGTCCAGGGCGGAAAGGTCGATGCCCAGGGCCTCGGCCATTTCGTCGTTCTTGACGACGACCAGGTCCTTGCTCGAGAGGTGCTTGATCGGCATATCCTCGGGCTTGGCCTCGCCCTTCAGGATCTTAACGGCCATCTCGCCCGCGGCGTAGCCCAGGTCCTCATAGTTGATGGAGAGGGTGAACAGGCCGCCGGCCATGCACATACCCTCCTCGCCAGTCACGAAGGGAAGCTTGTTTTCCTTGCAGATCTGGCCGACCTGCGAGGCACCCGCGGCGATGGTGTTGTCGGTGGGGGAGTACAGCGCGTCGACCTTGCCCACGGCAGACTCGACGACGGACTGAATCTCGTTGGAGCTCGAGACGGTGAAGTCAGTGTACTCGAGGCCCAGCTTGTCGAGCTCCTTCTTGGCGGCCTTGATCTGGACGTCGGAGTTGGACTCGGCGGTGCAGTAGAGCAGGCCGACCTTTTTAACGTCGGGCAGGACCTTCTGCATCATCTCGAGCTGCTCGGCGACCGGGGTGAGGTCGGAAGCGCCCGTGACGTTGGTGCCGGGCTTGTCGTTGTCCTGGACCAGGCCGGAGGCGGCGTAGTCGGTGATGGCGCAGCCCACGATGGGGATATCGGCCGTGGCGCCGGCGGCAGCCTGCGCGGCGGGCGTGGCGATGGCATAAATCAGGTTGACGTTGTCGCCCACAAACTTGTCGGCAATGGACTTACACGTGGACTGGTCGTTCTGGGCGTTCTTCTGGTCGATCTTGACCTTAAGGCCGCTCTTCTTGATGGCCTTGACGAAGCCGTCGTTGGCGGCATCGAGTGCGGAGTGCTCGGTGAGCTGCAGAACGCCGATGGTGTAGTCGGAACCGGCGGCTGCGGAGCCGGAACCAGAGTTGCCGCCGCATCCGGCGAGCGGGGCGAGCGCGAGCAGGCCGGCGGAGACCAGAAGGCTCCTGCGGCTGATGGTGATGTCCTTCATATCATTACCCCCAGTATAAAAATGGCTGGAAACACTGCACTGGGACAAAGTGCAAGTGGAACTATAGTAGCGCTGATGTCCATTTTTACAACAGCCTGGCGGGTTTTTTAATACAGAATCGGATGGGCGGTACGGGTAGTCGAATGGGCGGCGGAGGGTCTTATGCGGCGGAGGAGGCGTCGTCCTCGTCCAGGGCGGCGAAGAGCTTCTTGCCGTCGAGCAGGCGCGTGCTGACGTTTCTCATACGGGCGATCTCGACGGTGCGCAGCGTATCGTCGGTGCCTCGGGCGTCGTAGACCGTTCCCAGCAGATACGAGATGCCATCGCGCTGCCTGATGGCAAAGGGGCGGAGTGTCATCCGTGCTACTTCGGTTTCGCCACGTGCCGTGACGCTCGAAATATCAAAACTCACCGTGGTTCCGTGGTCGATGGCCTGCTCGACGAGCTCGCACGTGTCGATACGCTTGATGGGCGTGCGTGTTGCCTTGGTAGCCTTGCTGCCTGCGCTCGGAACGGGTTCGGGCGTATCGAGGTAGCCGCGAACGTCGGCACTCGCCATGGCAACTAAGTGCTGCGCCATGCTCTTGCGGATAGCGATAGGCGTGGAGCGGTTGCGCATGACCATGCCGTGGAGCCGGATGATCTCTTCATCGGTGAGCGGGCGGGTAAGAAGTTTGTAGCCCACGCCGCGTTTGTACTCAATTTCGTATCCGGCATGGCGAAGCGCGGAGATGGCGGTGTAGATGCTGCGCCGCGCCGCCGAGATGGGCATGCGGGCGGGGTCGTCGGGATGGGAGAGGCGCCGGATCAGCTCATCGGAAAGCATGGCCTTGTCCTCGCCGGTGTTTTCGCTTAATAGTTGCAGGATGCGAACGGCGCGATAGGCTGCCATCGAGGCTGCGCCTCTAGTCGTGGTGTCGTAGGTTTCAACAGCGGCTTCGGTCATCGTGCCCACGTCCTTTCCGTTTTGGGTGGCGACGGTATGGAGCCTAGGACGCGGGGCTTTCCCAGGGGCGCAGGGCGCTCTGGGCGGTCGGTAGTCGTCGGCAAACGGCGGGTTGAGTTTTCAACAGCCCTGCTCAACTGACCAAAAACTTGCCAAAAGCTTGACGGATGCTGTTGAAAAAAGCGCCTCTCGACCGATGTCGAGAGGCGCTTGTGCGATGAGCGTTGGCGTGTGGCGACGCGAGCTAGCGTCCGACGATTAGAAGTCGGCGTTGCCCACGGTGCGCGGGTGCGGCAGGACGTCGCGGATGTTGCCCACGCCGGTCAGATACATGACCAAGCGCTCGAAGCCCAGACCGTAGCCGGCGTGCTTGCAGGAACCGTAGCGGCGCAGGTCAAGGTAGTACTTGTACTGCTCGGGATTCATACCCAGGTCCTTGATGCGGGCCTCGAGCAGATCCAGGCGCTCCTCGCGCTGGGAGCCGCCGATGATCTCGCCGATGCCCGGCACCAGGCAGTCGGCGGCGGCGACGGTCTTGCCGTCGTCGTTCATGCGCATGTAGAAGGCCTTGATCTCGGCCGGGTAGTCGGTCACGAAGGTCGGGCGCTTAAAGTGTTCCTCGGTCAGGAAACGCTCGTGCTCGGTTTGCAGGTCGATGCCCCAGCTCACGGGATAGTCAAACTTGTGACCGGCGGCGACGGCCTGCTCCAGGATTTCGACGGCCTCGGTGTAGGTAACGCGGGCAAAGTCGGAGTTGGCGACATGGTCCAGGCGCTCGAGCAGACCCTTGTCCACAAACTTGTTGAGCATATTGAGCTCGTCGGGGCAGGTGACCATAACGTCCTTGAGGACATACTTGAGCATGGCCTCGGCGTTATCCATGTAGTCGTTAAGGTCGGCAAAGGCCATCTCGGGCTCGATCATCCAAAACTCGGCGGCATGGCGCGAGGTGTTGGAGTTCTCGGCACGGAAGGTGGGACCAAAGGTGTACACGTCGCCAAAGGCCATGGCAAAGTTCTCGGCATTGAGCTGGCCGGACACGGTGAGGCTTGCATGCTTGCCAAAGAAGTCCTGGCTCCAGTCGACCTCGCCGGACTCGGTGAGGGGCGGATTTTTGGGGTCGAGCGTGGTCACGCGGAACATCTCGCCGGCGCCTTCGCAGTCACTCGTGGTGATGATGGGGGTGTTGACGTAGACAAAGCCCTGCTCCTGGAAGAAGCGGTGGATGGCGGCAGCCGCGACAGAGCGGATGCGGAACACGGCGCGGAACAGGTTGGTGCGCGGGCGCAGGTGCTGCTGGGTGCGCAGAAACTCGACGGTTGCGCGCTTCTTCTGCAGCGGGTAATCCGGGGCGCTCGTGCCCTCGACCTCGATGGAGGTGGCAGAAAGCTCGAAAGGCTGGGGTGCATCGGGGGTCAGTTTGACGGTGCCGGTGCAAATGAGTGCGGCCGAGACGTTTTGATGGGCGATCTCGTCGTAGTTGTCGAGTGCCTCGCGGTTCATGACGACCTGCAGGTCGCGGAAGCAGCTGCCGTCGTTGAGCGTAACAAAGCCAAAGTTCTTCATGTCGCGGACGGACTTGACCCAGCCGGCGACGGTGACGGTCTGGCCGCCGAGCGACTCGGCATCGGCATAGAGCTGCGCGATTTTGATGCGGTTCACGTATCCTCCCATAACGGTTGAATGATAGTTATCCATACAGTTCGATATTCTAGCAGCTCGGCTCATTTGGGCTATACAGATAAGGCATTGGCGGGATGGTTTTTCAAACGAAAAGCGCCCGCGGCCAAATGGTCGCGGGCGCTTGACGAGGTGCTTTTTGGCTGTGTGGCGCGGGGCCTGGCTACTTGGTCTTGGCTACCAGCAGCGGGTCGCCAAGCTTAACGAGCGGGTTGCCGCCGATAAGCGTTCCAGACTCGCCGACATGGTCGATGCTCTTAAGACGGTCGAGCTCAGAGACGATGACGGTCACGATGTCCTCGTGACCAGCGGCCTTAATGGCCTCGCGGTCGAAGCTGATGAGCGGCTGGCCTGCCTTGACCACATCGCCCATCTCGACAAAGCGGGCAAAACCCTTGCCGTTCATTTCCACGGTGCCCAGGCCAACATGGATGAACACGCGAAGACCGTCCTCGGTGATCATGCCAATGGAGTGGTTGGTGACAGTGGTGGCACCGATGCGGCCGTTGGCGGGCGCATAGATGGTGCCGGTAATGGGCTCGATGCCATAGCCCTGGCCAAGCATGCCCGAGGCGATCGTCTCGTCGGGAACCTCGTTCAGGTTGACGAGCACGCCGTTGACGGGGGCATAGATGACGCCTTCGCGGGTAGCGAAGCTTGCTGCGGGCGGAACGGACGCCTCGCCGGTCGAGGTGAAGGTGGACTTAAGCGAATCGAGCAGACCCATAGTTGCCTCCAACTTAAATAGGCGCATATCGCGCGTTTGGTTTGCCGGAAACGTTTCACATGTGTTTCGCGGCTTGGTCAACGCCCCTATTCTACGCTGCCCAACGATACCTCTGAACTGGGATTATGTGATATATCAGTTGAAGGGAAACTTATTGCCGGAGTGTTTCTGCGCCACGGGTTCAAGTGGGGTACGCTTGAAGGCGAAAAACAAGGGCGCATAATTTGCGCGAAGGGAGCACATATGATTGTCGAGAACCATGCGCTGTGGGGCGAGGAGCCGACCGAGGAATATCCGGCGACGTTTACGTATTTGGGTGCCGAGCCGCTGCCCGACAAGCCCAATGGCCGCCGCCCCGCGGTGATCATCTGCGGCGGAGGCGGGTTTACGCATATCGCTCCGCACGAGCAGGACCCGGTGGCGTTTGCGTTTTTGGATCACGGTTACCAGACCTTTGTGCTCAACTATGTCACGAGTTCTACGGGTGACGTGAGCTTTCCGCACCCCCAGGCAGATCTTGCCAAGATGGTCGCCACGGTGCGCGCCAACGCCGACGAGTGGCATGTCGATCCTAAGCGTGTGTGCGTCGTGGGATTCTCGGCGGGCGGTATGATCTGTGCCTCGCTGGCAACGCAGTGGAAGACCGGCCCCTTCGCGGGCCTGGCGGGGGCGCGTCCGGACGACATTCGTCCCGATGCCGTGGTGCTGGGCTATCCATTGCTCGACTTTGCCTATGTGCGCGACATGCAGACGCGCGATCCGCGCATTGACTTGCGCGTGCCCAAGACGGGCGGCAAGACGGGGCGCGATTTGCTCAACGACTACCTGTCGATGGTGACGGGCGGCGAGGCAACTGACGAGCATTTGGCCGATATCTGCCCCACCACACATGTTTCGCGTCAGATACCGCCGACCTTTGTGTGGGGCGTGTCCGACGACAAAACGGCGCCGATCGCGCAGGTCTATCCGTTTGCCCAACGCATGGCAGAGGAGGGCGTCCCTTGCGAGATGCACGTCTTTGACCAGGGCGGTCACGGCCTTTCACTCGGCAACGCCAACACCGCGGTCGACAACGAGGACAAGCAGGTGGCGGTCCGCCCTTGGATTCGCCTAGCCTTCCGCTTCCTCGAGCGCCATCTGTAAGAGTCCCGGCATCCAAGCCCTTCAATAACTTGCGGTGAAATAGTTCCTATCTGGGGCATCAACCAGCCCATCCAGGAACTATTCCACCGCAACTTCGTTTTTGATGCCCCGCCCGGAAACTGCGCCCCAGTTTTGCCTTTCAAGGTGGGACGCAGTTTCCCATAGGGCCTCGATTTGGAAACCACATCCCGTTTCGAGCTCAAATTCTGGGTCGCAGTTTCCTCGAGGGGCCCCGTTGGGAAACTGCGACCCGTTTCGAGCGGGAATAACGGGACACGCTTTCCGCAAGGGCATCGTTTCCTACCAGACGGTGAACTGGGCGTTTTCTGTGTTCCAATGGACATCGCGAACGTAGTCGCGCACGCCCGTCGCATCTCGTGCTTCGAACAACTCAAGAATATGAGCATGTTCGTTGTTGGCTTTATTGAGCAGTTTGCACGCCGTCTCCTGGTCGACAGTCTCGTAATCGCGCTTGATAAAGCAGCGCTCGAGCTGCGAGATCATATCGCGCAGACGGTCGTTGCCGCAGCGGTTGAAGTACGTTAGATGAAAGTCTCGCTGAATGTCGTCGTACTTTCGGATGAGACCGCCTTGGATCGCGAGGTCCATGGAGCCGACGAGAAATTTAAGCTGCGTAATGTCATCGTCGGTTAGGTTCGGACAGGCGAGATATGCGGCCTGTCCGTCGAGCGGCCCCATAATCTCAAAGACTTCAACGGCGTTTTGCTGATCGAACCCACGGACGCGGAATCCGCGGCGGGGGAGATTGTCCAGATAACCGTCGCTTGCGAGCTGGATGAGCGCTTCGCGGACCGGCGTGCGCGACACGCCCATGGCGTCGCAGATCGCTTGCTCGCTCAGCCGGTCGCCGGCCGAAAGCTCGCCGGCGTCAATACGGCTCGAAATGTAGTCGTATACGTGGTCTTTCAGGGGCCTTCTGAGCGTTTCCATGAGCCTATGTTCCTTAACGGTATATTTCTAAAAGCAAATACGTTTCACTTGAATAGCTCAGTTGAATTATAGAACGACCAGCTAAATCATGCTACTTTGCGCCGATACGTAAGAATACGCTTACCGAAGAATACCTACCGTTCAGGATTGTATACAATATACAAAACAGGAAAACCGCCCTAAGATAAAGCCATCGAAAGGAAGGCGGGCGCGAAGAAGTCCCGCTCTCTGCTAAGAGATCCAAGGAGGATCATCATGACCAAGTTCAGCCACGTCATCATCCGCCGCCCCGGCAAGTCCCTGAGCAATGGCATCACGAGTGCCCCCGAGCTTGGCCAGCCCATCTACGAGCGCGCCATCGAGGAACACTACGATTACGAGCATGCGCTCGAGCAGTGCGGCGTTGACGTGTCGGTGCTGCCGGCACTCGAGCAGTATCCCGACAGCTGCTTCGTCGAAGATCCGGCCGTCATCACTCGCTGCGGCGCCATCATTACCAACCCCGGTGCCGATAGCCGCAACGGCGAGAAGGACGAGATCGAGCCGGCCGTCCGTCGCTTCTTTGACGACGAGCATGTCAAGCACATCGTTTCTCCGGGCACGCTCGACGGCGGCGACGTCATGATGGTCGGTGACCATTTCTACGTCGGTCGCTCCGCTCGTACCAACGAAGAGGGCATCCGCCAGTTCTGTGAGATTCTCGAGGGCTGGGGCCTCGAGGGTTCTGAGGTTCCGCTGGAGGAGGTCCTGCACCTCAAGACGGGCGTCAACTACATCGAGGACAACAACATGCTCGTCTCTGGTGAGTTCATCGATAAGCCCGACTTTGCCCAGTACAACAAGATCGTCGTGCCCGAGGACGAGGCGTACGGCGCCAACTGCATCTGGGTCAACGGTACGGTCATCGTTGCCGAGGGCTATCCGACTGTGCTCAAGGCCGTGCAGGATCTGGGCTACAAGACACTCGTCGTTGACACCTCCGAGTATCGCAAGGTCGACGGCGGCCTTTCTTGCCTGTCGCTGCGCTTCTAACGCGGTAGCTGTAACAGTCTGATGATCGCTTGACCGATGGCCCGGCACCCGATTCGGGACGTCCGGGCCATCTTTCGTTCGATCACATGATGAAGGGGGTGCACATACAATGGCCTCTAAAGCTCAAAATGAAGAGATTATCGACCCTAATGGCCTCGATCTCTTTCGTCTGACCATGATGGTCATTACCGCCAGTATTTGTGGCGGCATCTTTTCGCTTGCCGGCGATATGGCAGCAGGTGGGGCAAATACCGGTGCGGTTATCGTCTCGTGGGGAATTTGCTTTATTGGCGTCTTTGCGCTGATGATGGTGTTCAACGGTTTGTCTCAGGCCCGTCCCGACCTGACCGGCGGCATCTATGCATACGCTGCGGCCGGTTTTGGCGATTACATTGGATTCAACTCCGCTTGGGGCTACTGGATCAGCGCATGTCTTTCCAACGTGAGCTTTGCGCTCTTGCTGTTTAGCGCGCTGGGCTATTTCTTCCCTGCGTTTGGCGCGGGTAACAACCTGCTTTCTATCGTCTGCGCCAGCGTGTTTTTGTGGTTCCTTACCACCCTTGTGCTTCGTGGCGTTAAGGAGGCTGCGGGCATTAACACGATCGTCACGTTGGCGAAGCTGGTGCCGCTGGGGCTCTTTGTGCTGAGTATCGTGCTCCTGGGTAAGTTCAACGTCGATATCTTTATGGATAACTTCTGGGGAGAGCCGGCTGGTCCTGGCTTTGGCGAGCAGGTTGTCTCGACCATGATCGCCCTTGTCTGGGTCTTCACGGGCATCGAGGGCGCTGTCGTTATCTCGGGCCGTGCAAAGTACGTGCGTGACGTCGGCCGCTCGACGGCGCTCGGATTTGCGGCTGTATTCACGCTGTATCTGATCATCTCGATGCTGTCGCTCGGCATTATGCCGCGCGAGGAGATGGCACAGCTTGCAACGCCCTCCATGGCGGGAATTCTCGAGTGCGCAATCGGTCCGGTTGGTGCTGCCATCGTAAACCTTGGCGTTATCCTTTCGTTGGTCGGCGCGCTGCTGGGCTATGTCATCATTGCGTCCGAGACGCCGTTCGAGGCGGCGCGCCAGGGATCCTTCCCTCTGGCGTTTGCCAAGACGAACAAGCACGACGCCCCGGTGGTAACGGTTCTCGTGAGCTCCGGCATCACGCAGCTCTTCTTGATCGTGTCGTATGTGGCGGCGAGCACCTACCAGTTCTTCTATAGCTGCGCAGTCAACACGATTCTGGTTCCGTATGTCTGCTCGGCTGCCTATTACATGGTGATTGGCTGGAAGAACGAGCATCTGGACGGGCCGCATGCGCCCAGCGTCGGCAAAGCCCGCTTCTTCGGTACGCTCGGCTTCATCTACACATTGTTCCTGGTGTGGTCGACGGGTCTTCAGGGCGTTATGATCACGACGATTCTTTTTGCTCCGGCCATTCCCGTTTATATACTGGGCGAGCGAGGCCGCGGTAAACCGGTGCTTCCGCATCTGCACGACAAGCTGATCGCAGCGGTGGTCATTGTCGTGGCAATCATTTCGCTGTATCTGCACTTTGCCGGCATTGCGCCGATAGTCTAAGACTGCGGCAAGCTTCATCGCTTGGTAAGCCGACGGAGGCATCGCGTGCCGGTGCCGTTCGGTAATCCATAACTGACGTGGGCCTCTGTAACGTGCCTTTGTGAGCGCCCACCAAACCCGCGCAGGTGACATTTGTTGCCAGCGCGGGCTTTTGCTGTTGCGGCGAAATGCCGCCGGCAGCTGGGGACGTTCCTATTGTGCCGGCACCCTGGGACACTCCTTGGATGTTCCGCATGCGACGGAGGGAACGGATCATTTTGTCGAGGGGCGGGCGGCTGTTTCGGTCCTCGGGGAAACCGCGTCCCGTTTCGAGAGCAGATTCCGGGCTGTAGTTTCCCCGAGGGCCCCATTGGGAAATCGCATCCCAGTCTGAGCGCCGATTCCGGGCTGCAGTTTCCGCTAGATGCCTCAACCGGAAAGCCCATCCCGTTTAGGTGTTCCGGAGTGGGATTTGGTTTCCGCAGCAGGCCCGTCTGGGATGCAATGGCCCAGAATCCCCCTTGCACCGATCTGTCGATTGAACGTCGTTGTGTGTTCGCGCTATCATGCATGGTTACAATTGGTTAGCCATGGCAAACGGTTAGCCAAGGTAAACTAAATGCAACGCCCTGTGGGCGTCGGGGGAGGAACACGGACGTGAAGCTCGATACGCTCGAGATCGGAAAAGACGCCGTTGTCGCATCGGTGGCATCGGACGATCAGGCACTCCGACAGCATATTTTGGACATGGGCCTAACGCCGGGCACCGAAGTCACCATGATGAAGTACGCCCCCATGGGCGATCCGCTCGAGATCCGCCTGCGTGGCTACGAGTTGACACTGCGCAAGGACGATGCCGCTCGCATCGAGCTCGTGGGTATTCACGACACCGATACGGGTCCGCGCGCTAACGCCGCAATCGGCACGACGGAGCATCCGGCCCTGGGCGAGGGGACGTATTCGCCCCGTGCGGCAAAGACGGCCGTGCCCGAGGGCGCGCCGCTGCACTTTGCCCTCGCCGGCAACCAAAACTGCGGCAAGACCACGTTATTCAACCAGCTGACGGGCTCCAACCAGCACGTCGGTAACTTTCCCGGCGTGACGGTCGACCGCAAAGATGGCACCATCCGTAACCATCCCGAGGCGAGCGTTACCGACCTGCCTGGCATTTACTCCCTGTCGCCGTACACAGGCGAAGAGGTCGTGAGCCGTCAGTTCATCCTCGACGAGCGTCCGGACGCCATCATCGACATCATTGACGCTACCAACATCGAGCGTAATCTGTACCTGACACTGCAGCTCATGGAGCTCGACCGTCCTATGGTCATCGCGCTCAACATGATGGACGAGGTGACCGCCAACGGCGGCGCCGTGGACGTCAACCTGCTCGAGAGTCTGTTGGGCGTGCCCGTTGTTCCCATTAGTGCTGCCCGCAACGAGGGTATCGGCGAGTTGGTGGATCATGCCTTGCACGTGGCGCGGTTCCGCGAGCGCCCCGGTCGCCTGGACTTTTGCGCGCCCGACGGTCCGGACGGCGGTGCGCTGCATCGCTGCATCCACGGTATTGCTAACCTGATCGAGGACCATGCCGTGACGGCGCACATCCCGGTGCGCTTTGCGGCGACCAAGCTGGTCGAGGGCGATGAGCTGGTAACCGAGGCGCTTCACCTGGATCGCAATGAGCTCGACGCTATCGAGCACATCATTACCCAGATGGAGGGCGAGGCCGGCACCGACCGCCTATCTGCGCTGGCCGATATGCGTTTTAGCTTTATCGGCGACGTGTGCGGGCGTTGCGTCGTCAAGCCGCACGAGAGCCGCGAGCACGTGCGCTCCGTCAAGATTGACCGCATCCTGACAGGTCGTTACACAGCCATTCCGGCGTTTCTGGTGATCATGGGCCTCGTCTTTTGGCTGACGTTTGGCGTGATTGGCGCGGCGTTGCAGGGACTCATGGAGGACGGTATCGCTGCCATCATCGCCTCGGCCGATGCGGGCCTCAAGGCATTCGGAACCAACGACGTGGTGCGCTCACTGGCTGTCGACGGCGTACTTACGGGTGTGGGCAGCGTGCTGACCTTCCTACCGATTATCGTCGTGCTCTTCTTGTTCCTCTCCATTCTGGAAGACTCCGGCTACATGGCACGCGTAGCCTTTGTCATGGATAAGGTGCTGCGTCGCTTTGGCCTGTCGGGCCGCAGCTTCGTGCCCATGCTCGTCGGTTTTGGCTGCACCGTGCCGGCTATCATGTCGACCCGTACGCTCCCATCCGAGCACGACCGCAAGATGACGGTCATGCTCACGCCGTTTATGAGCTGCTCAGCCAAGCTGCCGGTTTACGGCTTGCTGTGCGGGGCTTTTTTCCCGCAGGCGACGGTTCCCGCCATGGTCTCGCTCTATCTGATCGGTATCGTGGTCGGCTGCATCGCGGCTTTGGTGCTCAACCGCACGGCATTTAAGGGCGACCCGGTGCCGTTTATCATGGAGCTCCCCAATTACCGCCTGCCGAGCGTCAAGACGACGGTGATGCTGGCATGGGATAAGGCCAAGGACTTTATTACCAAGGCTTTTACCATTATCTTTGCCGCTACCGTGGTCATCTGGTTCCTTCAGACGTTCGACATTCGCTTTAATGTGGTCGCCGATCAGTCGCAGAGTCTACTTGCCGGTCTGGGTAGCATCATCGCGCCGGTGTTGGCCCCGCTCGGCTTTGGCGACTGGCGTGCATCCACGGCGCTCGTCACCGGACTTATCGCCAAGGAGAGTGTCATCTCGACCCTCACGGTACTTTTGGGCGCGACCTCGCCCGCGGCACTGTCGACCATGTTTTCGCCGTTTACTGCCTATGTGTTCCTGGTCTTTACGTTGCTGTACCCGCCTTGTGTGGCGGCAATCGGCGCCGTCAAGAGCGAGTTGGGCGCGCGCTATGCCGTGGCCGTATTCGCGTTTCAGGTCGCCGTTGCCTGGATCGTGGCGTTTGTCGTGCATTCGGCGGGCATATTGCTGGGGTTGGCTTAGTTATGAATTGACGGCGCAACCTCTGTGTATCGAATTGTTTTCGGCCCCGCATCTGTACTGACGGATGCGGGGCCGTTGCTATATAATCGCCTCCGCTCAAAACGATTGGAGACGTTATATATGACTCAGACAAGGCAAGACGGCATCACGCTCAAGCAGTGGCTCCCACTCGTCGGGCTCACCTGCTGTGCGTTCGTGTTCAACACGTCGGAGTTTATGCCCATCGGCCTTTTGACTGATATCGCCGCGTCGTTCTCGCTCACCGAGGCCCAGGCGGGCATCATGATCTCGGTCTATGCCTGGGGCGTCATGCTGCTGTCGCTGCCGCTCATGGTGTTCGCCTCGCGCTTTGAGTTCAAGCGGATGCTGCTGGGCATGCTGGCCGTGTTCTCGCTCGGTCAGTTCCTGTCCGCTGTGGCGCCGACCTATCCCATCCTGGTCTGCGCGCGCCTGGTGGTCGCTTGCGCACATGCCGTGTTCTGGTCAGTCGCCTCGATTATGGCCTCGCGCCTGGTCGACACTCGCCACGGCGCGCTCGCCATCAGCATGATCGCTACGGGCTCGTCCATCGCGCAGATCTTTGGCCTGCCGCTCGGTCGCGCCATTGGCTTGGCCGTGGGCTGGCGCATGACGTTTGCCGTGGTCGGGGGCCTCTCAGCCATCGCGGTCGCCTACCAGGCAGCGGTGTTCCCGGCCATGCCGGCGGGTGGGCGCTTTACCGTCAAACAGCTGCCCGAGCTGCTCAAGAACCCGCTCCTCATCGCGCTCTACGCAGTCACGGTCTTCATGGCGACCGGCTATTACGCAAGCTACAGCTATATCGAGCCCTTCCTGGCGCAGGTCGCGCACGTCGATGCGGGCGCCATTACCATGACGCTGACGGCGTTTGGCTGCTCTGGTCTGCTCGGAAGCTGGCTGTTTGGCCGCCTGTTCGATGGGCATCGCTTCCCGTTCTTGGCTATCACGCTCTCCGGCGTGCCGGTGGCCCTGCTGCTCATGGGGCCGGCCGCATCGTCGCTCGTGACAGTGCTTGCCGTCTGCGCACTGTGGGGTTGCTGCGCCACGGCCTTTAACGTGGCGTTTCAGGCCGAGCTCATCAAGCACACGCCGGCAGATTCGTCGGCCGTCGCCATGTCGATCTTCTCGGGCCTGTTCAACCTCGGTATCGGCACGGGTACCGCGATCGGCGGAGCCGTGGTTTCGGGTCCCGGTATCGCCTGGATCGGCTTTGTGGGCGGGGCGATTGCCGTCGTGGGCGTTATCCTCGCCATCACCGTGCTGTTTCCGGCCATACGTCGCGCCAAGCCCGTCGCCTAATCACGTCCCCTCATCAGTTGCGGTGGAATAGTTCCTGTTTAAGGCTTCTGAAGGCCCAGACAGGAACTATTCCACCGCAACTTATTTTGGGGGAGGGGATACAAGCTGGGCATACAATGGATGTCGTTGTGTTGAGCTTACCGGGAGGTTGCTATGTGGGCATACGAGACGACGTTCTATCAGGTCTATCCGCTGGGCTTTTGCGGGGCTCCGCGCGAAAACGCTGCACCCGTTGCCGAGGATGAGCTCGCCCAGGCTGCCAACGCCGCGCCCAACCCCGATGCGCCCATCATGAAAATCGCCCAATGGGCCGACTGCCTGCAAGAGCTCGGTATTGGCGCTGTGCTGATCAACCCGCCGCTCGAGTCTGATAGCCACGGTTACGATACGCGCAGCCTGCGCCATATCGACCGCCGCCTGGGTGGGGATGCCGATTTTGCCGCCGTATGCGAGACGCTGCACGCCCATGGCATCCGCGTGGTGCTCGATGCCGTCTTCAACCACGTCGGTCGCGGCTTTTGGGCCTTCCGCGATGTGCAGGAGCGCAAGTGGGACTCGCCCTACAAGGACTGGTTCCACATTAGCTTTGATGGCGACTCCTGCTATGGTGACGGCTTTTGGTACGAGGGTTGGGAAGGCCATTTTGAGCTTGTGAAGCTCAACCTGCAAAATCCCGCTGTGGTCGATTACCTGCTTGAGTCCGTGCGCCGCTGGGCCGAAGTCTTTGGCGTCGACGGTCTGCGCCTGGACGTCGCCTATATGCTCGATCGCGATTTTATGCGCCGCCTGCATACTTTTACCCGTGAGCTCAAGTCCGACTTTGTGCTGATTGGTGAGACGCTCCACGGCGACTACAACCAGATCGTCAACGACGAGATGCTCGACTCCTGCACCAACTACGAGTGTTACAAGGGCCTTTACTCCAGCTTTAATTCGGTCAACATGTTCGAGATTGCCCATTCGTTGCATCGCCAGTTTGGCGGCGATCCGTGGTGCATCTACCGCGGCAAACACCTGCTGTCGTTTGTCGACAACCACGATGTGCCGCGCCTGGCGAGCATCCTTACCGACAAGTCTTGCCTACGCCCCGCCTATGGCATGCTGTTTGGCATGCCAGGCATTCCGTGCGTCTATTACGGTAGCGAGTGGGGAATTGCTGGCGAAAAGGGCGGCCCCGATGGCGACTGGGCGCTGCGACCTGCGCTCGATGAGCCTGCGCCCAACGAGCTGACGGCCTTCATCAAGCAGCTCACGCACCTGCGCTCGGCCGACGACGCGGCGGCCCGTGCTCTCAACTACGGTGCCTATCGCAACGTGGTGATCCAGAACAAGCAGCTGCTGTTCGAGCGCGCCTGCGACGACGCGACGGTGCTTGTGGCGGTCAATGCCGTGAACGAGCCCTACACCTTTGGAGCTGGCGAACTCAGCGGCTCCTTCGTCGACCTGCTTGCCGACGATGCGCCCACGGTCGAGCTGTCGGGTGCCCTTGAGCTTGCACCCTACGAGGTGCGTTATCTGCTGAGGGCCTAGGCCATGGCAGCGTCTGACGAGGGCTATCAACATATTGAGCATGGGTTTGAACCCGTGTTTGACGAGCGCTCGCGCGTTTTGGTGTTGGGCTCGTTTCCCTCGGTGCTCTCGCGTGCCAATGCCTTCTACTACGGCAATCCGCAGAACCGCTTTTGGCGCGTGATGGCCGCGTGCCTCGGCGTGCCTGTGCCGCCCAACGAGGGCGATCCTTTGGCAAGCGGTGAGCCCGCGACGCTCGATGCCTCCATTGCCGCCAAGCGGGCCATGCTGCTGAACGGCGGCGTGGCCCTGTGGGATGTGATCGAGAGCTGCGACATTAAGGGCTCGAGCGACGCGAGCATCCGCAA
The DNA here is from genome assembly GCA_036550355.1 of Collinsella sp. GTDB lineage: Bacteria > Actinomycetota > Coriobacteriia > Coriobacteriales > Coriobacteriaceae > Collinsella. Next base: position 153,189 of record JAXKGN010000014.1, on the reverse strand, counting down.
CGTTGTGCCGGCACATATCGAGTGCATTACCGACGCAGCTCCCATTGAGCAGGTGATATGCAACGGTGGTACGGCTGGCCGGCTCTACAAGCGCTATCTACAAGAACGCACCGGGCTGCCCGCCATCGTCCTGCCCTCGACAAGTCCTGCCAATGCGGCTTGGCGTCTGGAGCGCCTTGTCGAGCGCTGGCGCGAGGCAGTTGACTGGGCTGCTCTCTAATTTAGATATTTGATTGAGCATGGGCGCCGAGATGTTTGATGATGGCGCGCCAGATCGGCGCGGGCAGCGCGGGCTCGACGCGCACCATGCCGTCGGCGTCGACGCTACCGGCATTGCCACCGCCAAGCAGCTGCGCATGCTCAATGGAGCAGCCCATGCGCACAGCGCCGACAAGCTTATCCATCGCTTCCGAAAATGGTCGGCGCAAGAGGCCCATGCGTGGGGAATGGCGAAGCGCCGCAATGCCGCTGCCGGCACAGATGACAACGCCGTTGCACCATGGCAGGTCACGTAGAATACATGCCCGGTACAGGCGGTCGAGGACTTCGTCCGCCTGCTTGTTGTTTTTGGACAGGGCCTGGACGACGACATAGATGCGTGTCTCTGTATTCCCAAGGCGATCGAGTATCTGCTCGACAGCGATCATCGCCTCATCATCAAATGTGTCATCAACAGCGAGCACGATACCATCGGCAACGCCGTCGGCATTATCCGCCTTCAGGTCGATCGGGCGGGGGAGTGCGGTGCCGGAAAGTCGGGCATAGGCGGCGATGGCATCCTGCAGGTCCCAGAGCAAAAACTCAAGATCGGCGCTATCGGGAATACTGACATACGCAACGGTTTGCAGTGTTTTTGGTACATCGCCGCGCGCGGTCGTCTCCATGCCGCCTCCTTTCCGGTTGGTTTCCGTTTAGGTTACACCGTCTGGCGGTGCCTCGCCGCGCTATCCTAGTGCAACCCTTACGAAAGGAACGCCATGCGTCTGCCCATGAATACCTCGCTTGCCACGCTCAAGCCCTCCGGCATCCGTCGGATTAACGCGCTCGCCGCCCAGCACCCAGGGTGCATCGCGCTTGCGCTCGGCGAGCCCGATTTTCCCACGCCCGATGTGATTAGCGCCGAGGTGACCGCTTCGCTGGACCGCGGCGACACGCACTATCCGCCCAATAACGGCCGTCCCGCCCTGCGTGAGGCGTTGTCTGCCTACATGGGGGACGCGGGCCTTACGGTTTCGGCCGACGAGGTCATCCTGACCGACGGCGCGACCGAGGCCCTGTCGGCAACATTCATGGCTATGCTCAACCCCGGCGACGAGGTCATCATCCCCACGCCGGCCTTTGGCCTGTACGAGAGCATCGTCGTGGCCAACCACGCTAAGGCGGTCTTTTTGGATACGGAGCCTGCGCAATTCCAGATTGATGAGGAGGCGCTTCGTGCCTGCATGACGCCGGCGACCAAGGCCATCGTCATCTGCTCGCCCAACAACCCCACGGGCTGCATCCTCAACGCGGCGTCGCTCGACGCCGTGGCACACGTGGCGGAGCAGGTAGGCATCTACGTGGTCTGCGACGACGTATACAACCGCCTCGTCTATGTGGATGGCTACGAGCGCTTTGCCCAGCGCCACCCGGAGCTGCGCGAGCAGACAGTGGTCATCGAGAGCTTCTCCAAGCCCTGGGCTATGACCGGCTGGCGCTTGGGCTGGCTCGCAGCGGCAGGGCCCGTCATCGCAGAGATCGCAAAGGCCCACCAATACCTAGTATCGAGCGCCGTCTCCTTTGAGATGGACGCCGCAGCGCGAGCCCTGACCGTCGACCCAACCCCCATGCTCAAAGTCTACCGAGCCCGTCGCGAACGCGTGCTCGCAGCCTTAGACGCCATGGGCCTCGACGTAGTGGAACCGGCAGGAGCCTTCTACGCTTTCCCGAGCATCAAACAATTCGGCCTAACAAGCGAAGACTTCTGCATCAAAGCCATCAAAGAAGCCAACGTAGCCCTAGTTCCGGGTGACTGTTTCGGCACCGAAGGCCACATCCGCCTCAGCTACTGCGTTTCCGACAAAGACCTGGACGAAGGTCTCCGCCGCCTGTCCACCTTCATTTCAACCTTGTAGCCATCAGGGACGCAACATATCAGCCCACTGACATAAGGGTTATGCGTGGGGCGCGTCGCTCAACGGACACGAGGATTCGCAACAAAGTTACCGCAGCTCCGGCCGGGAGGGGCAGGGCGAGTTTTCCGTAGATTCCGCACGAGCCGAAGGCCACTTAATGTGGCCTTCGTGCGAGCCCAGGACTTGACCGAGCGGAAAACTCGCCCTGCCCCTCCCGGCCGGAGCGTATGCAGGGTTTGTGTACGAATCCTCGTGTCCATTGACCGACGCCGGGGTCCCCGCCATAATACTTTCGGTTCACGCACGAATCCGCTGCCAGAGACAGCCGGTGCAAACGGGCATCGCCCGCGAGCTTAATGGGATATCCCGCCAGCCGAGGTGGTCGAGTAGATATGTCTTCTCGCCCCCGTCGCTCATGCAGCGCGGGGGCTTTCTTTTTGGACATGCCCCCGTCACGTCCTTGTGGCGGACCGTGCCCGGAAAGAATTCGAGGAGGTGTAATTCATGCCCCAGCAGTACAAAATCGACAAGGTTGCAGAGATCGAGTCCCGTATCGCCGAGAACGCCGGTCTGTTCGTCGTCAACTACAACGGTCTGACGGTTAAGCAGGCTCAGGAGCTGCGTCATCAGCTTCGCGAGTGCGGCGCCGAGATGAAGGTCTACAAGAACAACCTGGTCAAGATCGCTCTCAAGAACCAGGAGCAGCCCGAGCTCGACGAGATCCTCGCCGGCCCCGTCGCTTATGTGTTCTACGAGTCCGAGCCGGTCGAGGCCGCTAAGGCCCTTAAGGACTTCTCCGCTAAGTCCAAGGGCGTCCTTGAGATCAAGGGCGGTATCTCCGATGGCAAGGCCGTTTCCGCTGATGATGTTAAGGCTATCGCCGAGCTGCCCACCAAGGATCAGCTTCTCGGTCAGATCGCCGGTCTCATCTCCGGTTTCGCTCGCGACATCGCTGTCTGCGTCAACGGCGTTTCCTCTGGTCTCGCTCGTTCGATCCAGCAGGTCTCCGAGCAGAAGGCAGCCTAGTCGCTGCTTTCACCCGCGGCGGCAACGCCGCACCCCTGGCGCATTCGCGCCGTGTTTTAACTGATCTCCGTGCACAGACACGGAAACCGAAAGGACTTAGAAATGGCTAAGCTTACCACCGATGAGATCATCGATGCTCTTAAGGAAATGACCCTTCTCGAGGCTTCCGAGCTCGTCAAGGCTATCGAGGACACCTTCGGCGTTTCCGCCGCTGCTCCTGCCGCCGTTGTCGCCGCTCCCGCTGCTGGCGCTGCAGAGGCCGAGGAGAAGACCGAGTTTGACGTCGTGCTCGAGGGCTTCGGCGACAACAAGATCCAGGTCATCAAGGCCGTCCGTGAGCTCACCAACCTTGGCCTGAAGGAGGCCAAGGAGGTCGTCGAGGGCGCTCCCAAGGCTGTTCTCGAGGGTGCCAAGAAGGAGGACGCCGAGGCTGCCAAGGAGAAGCTCGAGGCTGCTGGCGCTGCTGTCACCCTCAAGTAATCAGGCTTTCTCGCCAGATTTCTTTGCAGACGGGGCTCGCATTGCGAGCCCCGTCTTTTTTGTTATGACCCTCTATTTTGCTGGCTCGACATGCAAATTGCTGCCGTTTACGGTGCTTTGGGGTCGCTACCGTTGGGCGATAAAATTGCACCATTCGAGCAATAATTTGCGTTGACCTGCTGAAGAATGGCGCTTGCCTGCATGAATGTTAATTAACAGCGGTAAGATAATTCAATATCGCAATTTGGTCTGCGGCCGCCGTGCCGCACGCACAGGGCGCATCCTGCGCCTGCGAAAGGATCCCTGAATAACATGAAGGCAATCATCCCCGCCGCCGGTCTTGGCACGCGTTTTCTGCCTGGCACCAAGTGCACACCCAAAGAGATACTGCCGGTGCTCGACAAGCCGGTCATCCAGTACGTCGTTGAGGAGGCGCTCGACCCCGAGGAAGTCGACGATGCCATTATCGTCACCTCTCCCGGCAAGCCTGAGCTGCTGAGCTACTTCCAGCCCGATCGCTCGCTCGAGAACCTGCTTCGCGAGCGCGGCAAGGATGCTTATGCCGACGCCGTCGCCCATGCGGGTGGTATGCCGGTCGACTTCCGTTATCAGTACGAGCCCAAGGGCCTCGGCCACGCCATTCGCTCTGCCGCCGACGCTGTGGCAGGGGAGAACTTCCTGGTTCTTCTGGGCGATTACGTTGTGCCCAACCGCGACATCTGCGACAAGATGCTTGCCGTCTCCAAGGAGCATGGCGGCGCTTCGGTTATCGCCGTTGCCGCATGTGCTCCCGAGGAAGTCAGCCGCTACGGCGTTATCGCCGGCGATCGCGTGGGCTCTCTCGAGGGCTTTGAAAATGCTGCCGACGACGAGCCGGGTGCCGTGTGGCGCATCGGCGGTCTGGTTGAGAAGCCCGCTCCCGAGGCGGCTCCGTCCAACCTGTACATCGTCGGTCGCTACCTGCTGAGCCCGCTGGTCATGGACCTTCTTGCCGACCAGCAGGCCGGTAAGGGCGGCGAGATTCAGCTGACTGACGCCATGGCCCGTTCGCTCGATCGCGAGGCCATGTACGCTGTCGTCATCGACCCGCTGTCTGGCTACGACACCGGTACCCCGTCTGGCTGGATGGCCACCAATGCCCTCATGGCCGCAAGCGATCCTCGCTTTGCCAGCGCCTTCTGGGATGCCATCGACGAGCGCGGCGGTTTGATGCGCAAATAAGCCTTTCGGGCATCGACATTTACGGGTGCGGACTTCGGTTCGCGCCCGTTTTTTATAAGAGCTGCGATTGCCAGCCCTCTGTTCACAGAAAATATATGAACAGGTGTTCGATACACATACATTTACCTGCATGTTTTCTGTCGAAAAACTTTGCTACTCCAAAAACTCAATCACGTCAAGGCTTTTGTTGCTCAACGGTCGGTACCTGATAAACTATTAGGTTGCGATAACTGGCGAAGCTATGCCTCGCCAACCCACCGAGCATTTCCGTGAAGGAGGAAAAACCTGGTGACCTACGCATACACTGCCACTGAGCGCAAGCGCGTCAGCTTCGGGAAAATCCCGGAGGCCATGGAGCTCCCCAACCTTATCTCTGTTCAAAGGGAATCCTTTGAGCGTTTTAAGGATGAGGGCCTTCGTGAGGCGTTCAAGGAATCCAGCCCCATCCAGAGCCAGAACCATGTTCTCGAGGTTACCTTCGGCGAGCATCAGTTTGGCGATCCCGCGCACACCGTCGAGGAGTGCCGCGAGAAGGACATGACCTATCAGGCTCCGCTTCTGACCGACGTCCGTCTCACCAACAAGGAGACCGGTGAGATCAAGGAGCAGCTCGTCTTTATGGGCGACTTCCCCATGATGACCGAACAGGGCACCTTTATCATCAACGGTACCGAGCGTATCGTCGTCTCCCAGCTCGTCCGTTCCCCGGGCGTGTACTACAGCTCCGAGATGGATTCGGGCAAGCAGATCTACAAGGCTCAGATCATCCCGTCCCGCGGTGCCTGGCTCGAGTTTGAGGTCGACAAGCGCGACCAGCTCATGGTCTCCATCGACCGTAAGCGCAAGCAGAGCGCCACGATGTTCCTGCGCGCCCTTGGCATCGCCGTCACCAACGACGATATCATCGAGCTGCTCGGCAACTCCGATGTGATCAAGCGCACCCTCGAGCGCGATACCGCCCTTACCCGCGAGGATGCTCTTATCGAGATCTACCGTCGCCTGCGCCCGGGCGAGCCTCCCACCGTGGATGCTTCCCGCAGCCTGCTCGAGGGCCTGCTCTTCAACCCGCAGCGCTACGATCTGGCCCGCGTCGGTCGCTACAAAGTCAATAAGAAGCTCAACCTCACCACCGAGGAAGAGGTCACGGTGCTCACCGACGAGGATATCGTCGCTACGCTGCGCTACCTGCTGTCCCTCGCTGCTGGCGAGCAGGGCTTCAAGGTCGACGACATCGACCACTTTGGCAACCGCCGCATCCGTACCGTCGGCGAGCTCGTCGCCAACCAGTTCCGTATCGGCATGAGCCGTATGGAGCGCGTCGTCCGTGAGCGCATGAGCTCCCAGGACATCGATGAGATCACCCCGCAGTCGCTCATCAACATCCGCCCGATCGTGGCCTCCATCAAGGAGTTCTTCGGTTCCTCGCAGCTCTCGCAGTTCATGGACCAGGCGAACCCCCTGACCGGTCTGACCCACAAGCGCCGTCTGTCCGCACTCGGCCCCGGCGGTCTTGCCGGCCACAAGTCGGGCTCCAGCCGCCGCACCAACGTGCCGACGGCCGTCCGCGACGTTCACAACTCGCACTACAGCCGCATGTGCCCGATCGAGACCCCCGAAGGCCCCAACATCGGCCTGATCGGCTCGCTCGCCCTCTACGCCCGCGTCAACGAGTATGGCTTCATCGAGGCCCCGTTCCGTCGCGTCGAGAACGGCGTTGCCACCGACCAGATCGACTGGATGACCGCTGACGAGGAAGAGAAGCACGTCATCGCGCCGGCCAACACGCCGCTCGATCCCAAGACCAACGAGTTCATCACGACCGATGCCGAGGGCAAGATCGTTCGTCCACATACCGTGATCGCCCGTACCCGCGACTTCGACGGCTCCTTCGGCGCTCCCGCCGACGTGCCTGTCGAGGACGTCGACTACATGGACGTCTCGCCGCGTCAGATGCTCTCCGTCGCAGCCACGCTGATTCCGTTCCTCGAGCACGACGACGCCAAGCGTACCCTCATGGGCGCCAACATGCAGCGTCAGGCCGTGCCGCTGGTTCACCCCGCCGCTCCCTATGTCGGTACCGGCATGGAGCGTCGCGCCGCCCTGGACTCCGGCGAGGTTACCCTGGCCAAGAACGCCGGCGAGGTCATCTATGCCGACGCCTCCAAGATTATCGTCAAGCATGCCGGCGGCATGGACGAGTATCACCTGGCCAAGTACCAGCGCTCCAACCAGTCCACCTGCATCAACCACCGTCCGCTCGTGCGCGTCGGTGACACCGTTGAGCAGGGCGAGCCTCTGGCCGACGGTCCTTCGACCGATCATGGCGAGCTCGCACTGGGCCAGAACCTCACCGTGGCATACATGCCGTGGGAAGGCTTCAACTACGAGGACGGTATCGTCGTGTCCGAGCGCCTGGTGGCCGAGGACCTGCTGACGACCATCAATATCACCCGTCACGAGATCGACGCCCGCGACACCAAGCTCGGCCCCGAGGAGATCACTCGCGAGATCCCGAACCTCTCCGAGGACATGCTTGCCAACCTCGACGAGGACGGCATCATCCGCATCGGCGCCGAGGTCGGCCCTGGCGACATCCTGGTCGGCAAGGTCACGCCTAAGGGCGAGAGCGCTCTGACCGCCGAGGAGCGCCTGCTGCGCGCCATCTTCGGTGCCAAGGCTCACGAAGTTCGCGACACCTCCCTTAAGATGCCTCACGGCGCTTATGGCCGCGTCATCGACGTCGTCCGCTTTAGCCGCGAGAACGGCGACGACCTGGCCCCCGGCGTCAACGAGCAGGTGCGCGTCTACGTCGCCCAGCGTCGTAAGATCCAGCAGGGCGATAAGATCGCCGGTCGCCACGGCAACAAGGGCGTTATCTGTAACGTTCTGCCGGTCGAGGACATGCCCTACATGGCTGACGGTACCCCGATCGACGTTATCCTCAACCCGCTGGGCGTTCCTTCGCGTATGAACGTCGGTCAGCTGCTCGAGTGCCACCTTGGCTGGGCTGCTGCCTGCGGTTGGGATACCGAGGATGCCGACTCCGACAAGTATGTCCCCGGTCCGTTCTTCGTCTCGACGCCCGTCTTCGACGGCGCCAAGGAGGACGAGATCGCCGAGGTCATCCGTCGCGCCAACAAGAACATGCTCAACAAGGCCACCGCTGCCTTTGGCGATCACATGCGCCCCGAGTTTGTCACCCAGCTTGACGAGCGCGGCAAGACCCGCCTGTTCGACGGCCGCACCGGCGAGGAGTTCCGCGAGCCCATTACCGTGGGTACGTCCTACATCCTCAAGCTCGGCCACATGGTCGACGACAAGATCCACGCCCGTTCGACCGGCCCTTACAGCCTGGTTACCCAGCAACCGCTGGGCGGCAAGGCTCAGTTCGGCGGCCAGCGCTTCGGCGAGATGGAAGTTTGGGCACTGTACGCATACGGTGCTGCCAACGTCCTGCAGGAGATCCTGACCGTCAAGTCCGACGATACCGTGGGCCGCGTCAAGACCTACGAGTCCATCGTCAAGGGCGAGAACGTCCCGGTTCCGGGTATCCCCGAGTCCTTCAAGGTTCTCGTCAAGGAGATCCGTTCCCTCGCACTGGACATCGAGCCCATGCACGATGCCGACGAGGACGCCTCCGCCCCTGTGACCGCCGAGGAGACCTCTGCTCTCGACGACCTGGCTGCGCTCGCCGGCGTTGACACCGACGTCGAGGCCCAGGATGCCGAGACCGCCGAGGCACCCGAGGCTGTCGCCGCCACGACCACTGATAAGGAGTAGTTGACTGTGGCAGATTTCGAAGCTACTGATTTTGACTCGGTAAAGATCTCCCTTGCCTCCGCCGACCAGATCCGTTCCTGGTCGCACGGTGAGGTCAAGAAGCCGGAGACCATCAATTACCGTACCCTCAAGCCCGAGAAGGACGGCCTGTTCTGCGAGAAGATCTTCGGTCCCGCCAAGGACTGGGAGTGCTCCTGCGGCAAGTACAAGGGCATCCGCTTTAAGGGCATCGTCTGCGAGCGCTGCGGCGTCGAGGTCACCTCGGCCAAGGTTCGTCGCGAGCGCATGGGTCACATCGAGCTCGCCGCTCCCGTGTCCCACATCTGGTACTTCAAGAGCCCCACGAGCTTCCCGATGAGCCGTATGCTCGACATCAAGTCCAAGGACCTCGAGAAGGTTCTGTACTTTGCCAGCTACATCATCACCGAGGTCGACTACGAGGCTCGCGAGGCCGACGCTGACGACCTGCGCGAGGAGCTCGCCGCCGATCTGGAAGAGATCGATGCCGAGTGCGCCCGCCAGATCGAGTCCCTCAAGGAGCAGGGCAACCCCGAGAACTTTGACGAGTTCTCCGACGAGGAGCCGCTGACCCCCGAGGAGATCGCCTCTGGCATCGTCGACATCGAGGAAGAGTGCAAGGACGAGAAGCAGCTCCGCACGGACGCCTTCAACGCCTTCATGAAGCTCACCGAGCGCGACCTCATCTCCGATGAGCCGCTGTTCCGCGAGATGACCCGTTACTACTCCATGTACTTCAAGGGTGGTATGGGTGCCGAGGCCGTCCGCGACCTGCTCGCTGCCATCGACCTCCCCTCCGAGGCCGAGAAGCTCAAGGCCATCATCGCCGACGAGGATTCCCAGAAGCAGAAGCGCGAGAAGGCCGTTAAGCGCCTCGAGGTCGTTGACGCCTTCCTGAAGGGCGGCAACAGCCCCGCGAACATGATCCTGGATGTCATCCCGGTCATTCCGCCCGATCTGCGCCCGATGGTCCAGCTCGACGGCGGCCGCTTCGCCGCGTCCGACCTCAACGACCTGTATCGTCGCGTGATCAACCGTAACAACCGACTCAAGCGCCTGCTCGACCTGGACGCCCCTGCGATCATCGTGAACAACGAGAAGCGCATGCTCCAGGAGTCCGTGGATGCCCTGTTCGACAACGGCCGTCGTGGTCGCCCGGTCTCTGGCCGTGGCGGTCGCCCGCTCAAGTCGCTCGCTGAGGCCCTCAAGGGCAAGCAGGGTCGTTTCCGTCAGAACCTGCTGGGCAAGCGTGTCGACTACTCCGGCCGTTCGGTAATCGTTACCGACCCCAAGCTGCTGCTGCACCAGTGCGGTCTGCCCAAGACCATGGCGCTGGAGCTCTTCAAGCCCTTCGTCATGAAGCGCCTGGTCGAGCTCGGCAAGGTCGAGAACATCAAGGGCGCCAAGCGCGCTATCGACCGCGGTGCCACCTTTGTGTGGGATATCCTCGAAGAGGTCATCGACGGTCGCGTCGTGCTGCTCAACCGTGCACCGACCCTGCACCGTCTGTCCATCCAGGCCTTTGAGCCGGTGCTGGTCGAGGGCAAGGCTATCCACCTGCACCCGCTGGTCTGCTCGCCCTTCAACGCCGACTTCGACGGCGACCAGATGTCTGTCCACGTGCCGCTGTCCAGCCAGGCTCAGGCCGAGGCTCGCGTGCTCATGCTCTCTGCGAACAACCTGCGCTCGCCGGCATCCGGCAAGCCGGTTAACATCCCCTCGCAGGACATGATCATCGGTGTGTACTACCTCACCCAGGTCCGCGAGGGTCTGCCGGGCGAGAACCACGTGTTCGCCAGCTTCGACGACGCGCTGCACGCCTATGACTGCCGTTCCGAGGTCGACATGCAGGCCAAGATCCAGGTTCGCGTGTCCGCTGCCGATGCCAACGTCATCAACGAGGACGGCACCCGTATCTTCCGCGTCAAGAACGGCAAGAACGAGTTCGTCGACTACGACGTCACCGGCAACAAGACCGCGCGCTTCGAGACCTCTATCGGCCGCATCATCTTCAACCGCCAGTGCCTGCCCGAAGACTATGAGTTCATGAACTACAAGATGGTCAAGGGCGATGTGGCCAAGCTGGTTGCCGACTGCTGCGATCGTTACCCCGAGGCCAAGGTCGGCCCGATCCTCGACGCCATCAAGTACTCCGGCTTCCACTACGCTACCCGCGCCGGCCTCACCATCTCGGTGTGGGACGCTCTCATCCCTGCCGAGAAGCAGGAGCTGCTCGATCGCGCCCAGGCCAACGTCGACCAGATCAACGAGTACTTCGAGGAGGGCTTCATCAACGAGACGGAGCGCCACATCGAAGTCGTTAACGAGTGGACCGCTTGTACCGACAAGGTTGCAGCGCTCATGCTCGACTTGTTCGACGAGGAGAACCCGCTCTATATGATGGCCGACTCCGGCGCCCGTGGTTCTAAGACCCAGCTGCGTCAGCTCGGCGGCATGCGTGGCCTGATGGCAGACATGTCCGGCGAGACGATCGACCTTCCCATTAAGGCGAACTTCCGCGAGGGCCTGCTGCCGCTCGAGTACTTCATTTCGACCTACGGCGCCCGTAAGGGCCTGGTCGATACCGCATCCCACACCTCGGACTCTGGTTACCTGACCCGTCGTCTGGTCGACGTGGCCCAGGACGTCATCGTCCGCGAGGAGGACTGCGGTACGCACGAGGGCGTCACCTACAACCTCATCATCCCCGGCACCACCGACCTCAACACCGACCTCGTCGGCCGTTGCTTCATTGAGGACGTCGTGGCTCCCGATGGCACCGTGCTCTTTGAGCAGGACGGCTACATCGAGAAGGTCGCCGACATCCAGAAGATGGTCGATGCGGGCCTCAAGAAGGTCAAGCTTCGCGCGCTGCTCACCTGCCGCTCCAAGTACGGCGTGTGCCAGAAGTGCTACGGCTGGGATCTTTCCACCCGTCGTCCGGTCGCCATCGGTACCGCGGTCGGCATTATTGCCGCCCAGTCCATCGGTGAGCCCGGTACGCAGCTTACGATGCGTACCATTCACTCCGGCGGCGTCGCTGGCGTCGACGATATTACGCAGGGCCTGCCTACGGTCAGCCGTATGTTCGATATCGTCGGCAACGTCAACGAGAAGATCCTGGGTCGCGAGGCCGAGCTGGCTCCGTACTCCGGTCACCTCTCGATTAAGCCCGAGAAGTCCGAGTACGTGCTGACGCTCACCGACTCCGAGGACCACACCCGTGTTCTCGACGAGCGTCGCGTCCCCGCTTCGGTGCGCTTTATGCCCGAGATCGAGGACGGCTGCGAGGTTCGCGCCGGCGACCAGATCACCAAGGGCTTCGTCAACTTCCGCAACCTGCGCAAGCTGACCGACATCGAGTCGACGATGCACACCTTCGTCGAGAGCGTCAAGGACGTCTACACCAGCCAGGGCGTCGACCTGAACGACAAGCACATCGAGGTGCTCGCACGTCAGATGCTGCGTCGCGTTCAGATCACCAACCCCGGTGACTCCAAGTACCTGCTTGGTCAGTACGTCGACCGCTACGAGTTTGCTGACGAGGTCGAGCGCGTTGCCCGTCTGGGCGGTCAGGCTCCCGTGGCCGAGCCCGTCATCCTGGGTACGCTCAAGGTCGCGTCCAACATCGACTCCTGGCTGTCGAGCGCTTCGTTCATCCGTACCGCTGGCGTCCTTACCGAGGCTGCCATCGAGGGCAAGGTCGATCACCTGCTCGACCTTAAGTCCAACGTCATCGTCGGTAAGAAGATCCCGGCTGGTACCGGCCTCAAGCCGTACGCCAACGCCAAGCTGACGTATCGTACGGCCGACGGCTACGTGGACATCGACGGCCCGGCTTCGCCCAACGCCAAGTCGCTGCCCGAGTGGGCTCCTGTGGAGCTCAAGGACCTGGACGAGCAGCTCCCGCAGCAGCTCGACTGGGCCGGGTACGACGAGTTCGGTGGTGCTGACGGTTCGTTCACCCGCAACGGCCACACCATCTCCGCCGAGAAGGCTCGTCTGTACCTGTTCGACGACCTGGGCGTGTCGCAGCGCTGGACCAACAAGTTCAGCGAAGTCGGCATCGAGACGGTCGGCGACCTGGTCGGCAAGTCCGAGGAGGATCTGCTGCGCATCGACGGCATCGGTGCCAAGGCGATCGAGGAGCTCCGTGACGGCCTGGAGGCCCACGACTTGCTCTACATCCTCGAGAACAACGACGACGTTGCCGACGAGGAAGACCTCTCGCAGCTGCTGCAGATGGTCTTTAGCCCCGACGGTCCGGACGATATCCTGTTGGGTACCTCCGCTCCGACGCATCACGCCGACGCCGACGAGGAGCTCCTGGGCGCCCCGATCGACGACAAGAAGGCTCCCGCCAACGGTGCCATCAACGAGGACATGGCGTCCCTCGACGAGCTGCTCAACCAGCTCGTGGACACCGACGACGCCGAAGAGGCCAAGGACAACGACGAGGAGTAATTTCCTAGTACGTTAACCGTTCTTCCAAAGACCCGCTTCCCAACAGGGGAGCGGGTCTTTTTTGGTGAGGAACGTTGCCCCGACGAGCACGTCGGATTCCCGGAACGGGCCGCCCGCTGTTTAAGTTTGTCGCGAGTTCCGCACGCAAAGGAAAGCACTTAATGTGCTTTCCGTCTTGCGCAGGACTGTAGAGCAGCAAACTTAAACAGCGGGCGGCCCGTTCCGGGAATCTGCCCCCGCGCACAGAAGGGGGTTCCTTTTGCCAAAAAGGGACAGGTTTATTTTGGTAGGTTATTCCTGCTTGAATTTGAAACATATCGCTCGGTCAAAGCGTATCTATGGTGAGGGCCTCATCAAGAATCATTAACGTCACCGGGAGGTGATTATGGAAGAACAAGCATTTAGACAGGCGGTTGAAGATCACCGGGATGTCGTGTTTCGGATCGCATTGACGTACCTGCGCGATCGCGCCGATGCCGACGATGTTGCCCAAGATGTCTTTCTTAAGTTGCTTAAAAGCGATGGGCACTTTGAAAGTTGGGAACATCTTCGTCGATGGCTTATCCGGGTCACGATCAATGAATGCAAATCTCTCTTTCGAAAGCCATGGAGGCGTGTGGAGGATATTGAGAACCTGGCCGAGTCGCTTTCGACAGCGCAGGATGAGACCAAGGCCGTCCTGTCAGATGTCATGCGGCTTCCGGAACGATTCCGTATCCCCATCGTGCTCTATTACTATCTGGGCTTTTCGACCTCAGAGATTGCCGAGTTGTTGCATGTACCAGCCGCGACCGTTCGAACGCGTTTAGCTCGTGGTCGATCGAAGCTCAAATTCATCCTAGAGGAGGGCGACCGTGAAATCCAATCAAATCAAGCAGGCCTTCGAGTCCATCCAAGCCGATAGCGATCTTGCCGACCGTGTTATTGATGCTGCGGCTGGCGAGCCGCTTCGTCGAAAGGGTCACGCGAAGCCACTGTATGTTGCCGTAATCGGATGTCTTGTCGGAGTGTTGGCGACCGGAGGGGTCGCCTACGCCGTTATCAATTCCAGCTATTTTGCCTCAGCCTGGGGAAACCACGGCAACGGGGATTCCATTACCTGGACCAACGGCGGCTCATCGGGGACTAAATACACCTACACCAGAGAGTTCGGTGATGGCATCGCGCCCCAAAGCCTGGAGGGCGCAGTCCAGGAGGTTAATCTGTCCGTCGAGGGTAACGGCTATACGCTTGATATCCATGAGATGGCAATCGACCAAAACGGCTGCGGAGCCGTGACGTTTACGTTGTCCAATCCAAATGGAGTTAACTACTACAAGCCAGCAGCAGAGATTGGCGAACTTGTTCTTTATGGTGAAGAAGAACAGGGCATCGGCACGCCCAGCATGAACTTCGGCGAGGAATGGGCTGACACACGCTGCACAATTGATAAAGACACATCAAGCGACACGGTCATTAATGGCACGATGTACTTTGCCTCGTGGAATCGCGAGCGAGATTTGGGACATGCGGTCACCTGGAATATCTGCTGGACTGAGGGCGAAGGCGAGGACGCGAAGCTGTTCGAGGCATCGACGCCCGAGTTTAGCGTTGGAGCGTACGTCGATACAAAGGAACTCCGCTCCGATGACTCGCCTCTCGAGATCAGCCCGTTTTCCATCCAGACGCACATCGACGATCTGGGCATTGACGCAGTCACGAAAAAGTTGACCGTTACCTACAAGGATGGATCGGAGCAGATTATCGAAGATGATGCTGCGAGCGCGTACAATTTCTATGTTTCGCTGACACGCAATAGCGGAGAGAACATCTCGGTGCCAACGAAGTTGATTGATGTCGACCAAGTGGTCTCAGTAACGCTTGAGGGCACGAGGTGCACGTCAACAGGAGAGACCGAAACAGAAGTACCCTTTACCATCGTCTATTCGTAAGGTCTGGGCCGCTTCCCAAGAGGGGAAGCGGCCTTTTTGCATTATATGGACGGTTAGATTGAACGCTATTTGTCTGATTCTCGGAAGAACGTGGCAAATGGATGCGAATCACCGTGAAGTGCGACGTTTCCCCAGATAAAACCGACCAAAATAAACCTGTCCCTTTTTGGCAGGTAGCGTTGTCCCGACGAGCACGTCGGATTCCCGGCCCGGGCGGCGCGGGGGTTAAGTTTGTCGCGAGTTCCGCACGAGCCGGAGAGCACTTAATGTGCTCTCCGTGCGAGCCAGGACTGTAGAGCAGCAAACTTAACCCCCGCGCCGCCCGGGCCGGGAATCTGCCCCTGCGCACAGGAGGGGATTCCTTTTGTGTAGGCTTTGCGGAAATGTGCTCATTTTGGGATACGCCCGGCGGCGTGGTCTGTTGACGGCACAGCTAACGGCACGTATCCTATCGAACTGCGTGTTTCGTAGGGGGATGCTGACCCCTCGATTCAAGCCGTTGCACTTTACAGAAAGCTGGAATCATTCGAGAAGGAGTACGCTTTGCCTACTATTAACCAGCTGGTTCGCCAGGGCCGTCGTTCCGTGCCCAAGAAGTCCAAGAACGCTGCTCTGCAGCACAACTCCCAGAAGCGCGGCGTGTGCACCCGCGTCTTCACCACGAGCCCCAAGAAGCCGAACTCGGCTCTTCGTAAGGTTGCCCGTGTTCGCCTTGTCAACGGCATCGAAGTTACTGCTTACATCCCGGGTGAGGGCCACAACCTGCAGGAGCACTCCATCGTGCTCGTCCGCGGCGGTCGTGTCCGTGACCTCCCTGGTGTCCGTTATCACGTCATCCGTGGCGCCTACGACGCTGCTCCGGTCCAGAACCGTATGCAGGCCCGTTCCAAGTACGGTGCTAAGCGCCCCAAGGCTAAATAAGCCAGATAACGTTTTGATACTTTCGCCGTGTGCCGCCTAAGCGCCGCACGGTAGACACTTAAGGAGATTTCACATGCCGCGTCGTGCAGCAGCTAATCGTCGTGAGGTTCAGCCTGACGCCGTTTACAACAACCGCCTGGTGACTCAGCTCATCAACAAGGTCCTTCTTGACGGCAAGAAGGCCACCGCTGAGCGCATCGTTTACACCGCTTTCGAGATCGTTGCCGAGAAGTCCGAGGGTGGCGACGCTCTCGCTACCTTCAAGAAGGCTATGGACAACGTCAAGCCCACGCTCGAGGTTAAGCCCAAGCGTGTCGGTGGCGCTACCTATCAGGTCCCGATGGAGGTCAACTCCCGTCGTTCCACCGCTCTGGGTATCCGCTGGATCGTCAACTTCTCCCGCGCTCGCAAGGAGAAGACCATGGCCGAGCGTCTCGCCAACGAGATCCTCGACGCCTCCAACGGTCTTGGCGCTTCCGTTAAGAAGCGTGAGGACGTCTTCAAGATGGCCGAGGCCAACCGCGCGTTCTCTCACTATCGTTGGTAAGTTAAGGTAAGGAACTAACATGGCTAAGCCTAAGTACAAGCTTTCCGATACCCGTAACATCGGCATCATGGCCCACATCGATGCCGGTAAGACCACCACGACCGAGCGTATTCTTTACTACACCGGTAAGACCCACAAGATCGGTGAGGTTCATGAGGGCGCTGCCACCATGGACTGGATGGTTCAGGAGCAGGAGCGCGGCGTAACCATTACCTCCGCTGCTACCACGTGCTTCTGGAACAAGGACGGTAAGGACTACCGCATCCAGATCATCGACACCCCGGGCCACGTTGACTTCACCGCCGAGGTCGAGCGCTGCCTGCGCGTCCTCGATGGCGCTGTCGCCGTCTTCGACGCCGTTGCCGGCGTTCAGCCCCAGTCTGAGACCGTTTGGCGTCAGGCTTCTACCTTCAACGTCCCCCGCATCGCCTTCATCAACAAGTATGACCGCGTGGGCGCTGACTTCTTCAACGCTATCGAGACCATGAAGGATCGTCTCGACGCTAACGCCGTGGCCGCTCAGGTCCCGATGGGCGCCGAGGACAACTTCTGGGGCGTCATCGACCTGGTCACCATGACTGCATGGGACTTCAAGGCCGACGACAAGGGCATGACCTACCCCGAGCCGATGGACGAGATCCCGGCTGAGTTCGCCGACATCGCTGCCACCAAGCGCGAGGAGCTCCTTGACGCTGCTGCCAGCTTTGACGACGAGCTCATGGAGAAGATCCTCATGGAGGAGGACTTCACCGTCGAGGAGCTCAAGGCTGCTCTGCGCAAGGGTGTTCTGGCCAACGAGCTCAACCTCGTCTTCGTGGGCTCCGCCTACAAGAACAAGGGCGTTCAGGAGCTGCTCGACGCTGTCGTCGACTACCTGCCCAGCCCGCTTGACGTCGAGGCCGTCACCGGTACCGATCCGGACACCGGCGAGGAGATCCAGCGTCATCCTTCCTTCGACGAGCCCTTCTCCGGCCTGGTCTTCAAGATCATGACCGACCCGTTCGTCGGTAAGCTCACCTATGTCCGCGTTTACTCCGGCCGCGCCGAGTCCGGCTCCTACGTGGTCAACGCTTCCAATGGTCAGCGTGAGCGCCTCGGCCGCATCCTCGAGATGAACGCCGCCGAGCGTATCGACCGTGACGACGCTGCCGCCGGCGACATCGTCGCTTGCGTCGGCTTCAAGAACTCCACCACCGGTGACACCCTGTGCGCCGAGGGCAAGGAGATCGTCCTCGAGAAGATCGAGTTCGCTAAGCCCGTTATCGACGTTGCCATCGAGCCCAAGACCAAGGCCGAGCAGGACAAGATGTCCCTGGCTCTGACCAAGCTCGCCGAGGAGGACCCGACCTTCCAGGTGTCCACCAACCACGAGACCGGCCAGACCATCATCGCCGGCATGGGCGAGCTGCACCTCGAGATCATCGTCGACCGTCTGCTCCGCGAGTTCAAGGTTGACGCTAACGTCGGTAAGCCCCAGGTTGCCTACCGCGAGACCGCTGGTCACGACGTCGAGAAGGCTGAGGGCAAGTTCGTCCGTCAGTCCGGCGGTCGCGGCCAGTACGGCCACGCCGTCATCAAGCTCGAGAAGATGGAGGAGGGCTTCGGCTACGAGTTCGTCAACGCTATCGTCGGCGGCGTCGTGCCCAAGGAGTACATCCCGTCCATCGACAAGGGCATCCAGGAGGCCCTGAACACCGGTGTTATCGCCGGCTTCCCGGTCCTCGACGTTAAGGTCACCCTGTTCGACGGTTCTTACCACGAGGTCGACTCCTCCGAGGCCGCCTTCAAGATCGCCGGTTCCATGGCTATCAAGGACGCCCTCAGGAAGTCCGATCCGCAGCTGCTCGAGCCGATCATGGCTGTCGAGGTCGAGACCCCCGAGCAGTACATGGGCGACGTTATGGGCAACCTCTCCGGTCGCCGCGGCAAGATCGAGGGCATGGAGGATCGCAAGAACAGCAAGCTCATCCGTGCCAAGGTGCCGCTGGGCGAGATGTTCGGTTACGCTACCGACCTTCGCTCCCAGACCCAGGGCCGTGCATCCTACACGATGCAGTTCGACTCTTATGAGCCCGCGCCCAAGTCCATCGTGGACGAGGTCATGAGCAAGAACGCCTAAGTTCGAGCTCCCTGTTACGTAATCCTGCGAGAACACTTCTCGCACTCTTTGGAGGTTTAAGTTGGCTACCCAGAAGATCCGCATTCGCCTCAAGGGCTATGATCACGAGGTCGTCGATCAGTCCGCGAAGCTCATCGTTGAGACCGCTCAGAAGACCGGCGCTCGCGTTTCCGGTCCTGTCCCCCTGCCCACCGAGCGCAACCTGTACACGGTTATCCGCTCGCCGCACATAAACAAGGACTCCCGTGAGCAGTTCGAGATGCGCACCCACAAGCGTCTCATCGACATCCTCGACCCCACCTCGGGCACCGTTGATTCGCTCATGCGTCTCGACCTCCCCGCTGGCGTCGACATCGACATCAAGCTCTAAGCGATATCGCTCATAGCTTAAAGGGCCCCGCTGCCGTTACGGTAGCGGGGCCCTTTTGTTTTGAGTTTAGATTTTGGGATAGCGAATTCGTCTGCCGAGCCGGCGGCTGCGGCGCCCTATTCGCTCAGGGGGCGCAAGGATGCTTCTTCGAAGTGGAAGACGCACAAGCCGCTCTCGGTCTCAATGCATGCGCGGCCGCAATCGTCGACCGTTCTAAATATGCCTCGTGCCAGCTCGTCTCCAGCGGGGGAGCGGGCGATAACGTGCTTCCCGATCCAATTGAGGTGAGCGATATATTCGTCGTGGACGGGCGCGAGCGGACCGGCGTCTTCTTCCTTGGCGTTGAGGCGCTCTGCCCAGCTATCTACAGCGTCTATAACTGCGTGATAGACCTCATCGAGGAGCATGTCGACGGCGGGAACGCTCTCGTTGAGGTCCGAGAGGCCAATTGCCGCCAGGCCGCCATCGGGCACCTCTTGGGGCGTGTAGTTTACGTTGACACCAATGCCGCAGACGGCGAAAGGTTTGCCTTCGTTATCGCGTGCGGCCTCGACCAGAATGCCGCCGAGCTTGCGTCCTCGCGCGACCAGGTCGTTGGGCCATTTGAGGCCAATCTCGTTTGCAAGACCCTGCTTTTCGAGTGCTTCGAGCACCGCTAGGCCGCTGACGGCGGCAAGACCAGAGTACTTTGCGGGATTAACGCATGGACGCAGGACAATCGAAAGCAATAGGTTGCCGGCGGTTGAATCCCACTTGTGGCCGCGCCGGCCGCGTCCTGCCGTTTGCGCGCGGGCGGCAAGTCCTGTGCCGTGCGGCGCACCCTGTTTTCCTGCCTCGAGCAGGTCATCGTTGGTCGATCCGGTTACGTCGACGATCGTTAATTTGGCATCCATAACGGCTGCTACCTCCTAAGTTAATAAGGCAATCGCGCAATGGTGTCGAGAGATAGACACAATGTGAAGCCTTTGTCGCATTTGGACAATTTAATGTTAACACGTCAACAACGACTGAAATGCGCTATCCTCTCTTGGTCGATGTAAACACGTCAACAACTCAAAGGAGGTTAGTGATGGGTTTCACGATTCTTGGAACAGGCTCGGCGCTTCCTAAGCGCAGTGTTTCCAATGACGAGCTGTCCGAGTTCCTCGATACCTCGGATGAGTGGATTTTTACCCGCACCGGTATCAAGAGCCGCCATGTCTGCACCACCGAGTTACTTGACGACCTTGCTGTAGCGGCGAGCGAGCGGGCACTCCAGGTGTCCGGAATCGACGCGAGCCAGCTGGATCTGATCGTCTGCTCGACGACGACGGGTGACCACCTTGTTCCCGCTGAGGCGTGTGCCGTTGCTGAGCGACTAGGCGCGACGTGCCCTGCCTTCGATGTCTCGGCGGCCTGCGCCGGCTTCGTATTTGCGCTCGATGTCGCCGAGGGCTATATCGCCCGCGGCCGTGCCGAGCGCGTGCTTGTCGTTGCTGCCGATCAGATGACGCGCGCGCTCGACTGGACCGACCGTGCCACCTGCGTGCTCTTTGGCGACGGCGCGGGCGCTGCAGTGATAGGGGCTGGGGGAGACAACCCCCTTGCCGTTGAGCTTTCGACGGCGCCCGACGTCGAGACGTTGCGCGTTCCCGGTCTGGTCGGCACCTCGCCGTTTAAGGACTCCGCAGATAGCGCGAGCGTGCTGTCCATGAATGGTCGCCGCGTGTTCAAGTTCGGCGTCAACGCCATCTGCGACACGGTCCATAAGCTTGCGAGCGATGCGGGCATTTCGGTCGAAGACATCGATCATTTTGTATTCCATCAGGCTAACGAACGAATCCTGAGTCAGGCGGTCAAGCGTCTCGGCGTGCCAGACGAGCGCGTGGTTCGAACGCTACGCGAGACCGGCAACATTTCGAGCGCCTGCATTCCCTTTGCGCTTGACCGGCTGGCACGTACCGACGCACTGAATGAGGACGACACCATCGCCCTCGTTGGATTTGGCGCCGGCCTGGATATAGGTGGCTATCTGCTTCGTTGGAAGTAGTCGCACATAGGAAATAAAAACGCCCCTAGGGCACAAACAAAGGAGAACTACCATGGCAGATCAGAAGACCTTCGAGCGCGTTTGCGACGTTATCCGCGAGACCGCCGGTCTTGACGATGTCGAGATGAAGCCCGAGTCCACGCTCGAGGAGATTGGCCTCGACAGCCTGGGTACCGTCGAGATCCTCGTTGCCGTCGAGGACGAGTTTGGCATTGAGCTCGATACCGAGGAGAACCCCAAGACGGTCGGCGAGTTCGTCGATACGGTCGAGGCGGCATTGGAGAAGTAGTGATGCTCAAGTCTCCTCTCTGCGATTTGCTCGGCATCGAAAAGCCCGTGTTCCAGGGTGGCATGGCCTGGATTGCCGACGCCTCGTTGGCATCTGCTGTGTCCGAGGCAGGCGGCTTAGGCATTATCGCGGCCATGAATGCCGACGCAAACTGGCTGCGCGACCAGATTCATGAGCTGCGCGCCAAGACGGATAAGCCCTTTGGCGTCAACGT
Source organism: Collinsella sp. (assembly GCA_036550355.1). Taxonomy (GTDB): domain Bacteria; phylum Actinomycetota; class Coriobacteriia; order Coriobacteriales; family Coriobacteriaceae; genus Collinsella. The sequence continues at coordinate 131,666 of JAXKGN010000014.1, read as the reverse complement.
TATGCTCATGAGCCCGTTTGTCGACGAGGTCGCACAAGTGGTGATTGATGAGCAGGTGCCCGTAGTGGTGACCGGTGCCGGCAATCCTACCAAGTACATGAAGGCGTGGAACGAGGCTGGCATCAAGGTCATCCCGGTCGTTGCTTCGGTGGCGTTGGCGCGCCTCGTGGCGCGTCGTGGAGCTACGGCGGTTGTTGCCGAGGGCACCGAATCGGGCGGCCATATTGGCGAGACCTCGACGATGGCACTTGTCCCGCAGGTCGTCGATGCGGTCGATATTCCCGTGGTTGCGGCTGGCGGCATCGCCGATGGCCGCGGTGTGGCGGCCGCCTTTATGCTTGGCGCCGCTGGCGTCCAAGTGGGCACGCGTTTTCTCGTTGCCGATGAGTGCACCGTCTCCGAGCAATACAAAGAGCTGGTGCTCAAGGCTGGAGACACCTCGACGCGCGCGACTGGCCGTTCGACGGGACATCCGGTGCGTGCGCTTAAGAGTCCCTTCACCAATGCCTACGCCAAAAGTGAGGCGGCGGGCGTAAGTGTCGAGGAACTCGGGGCCATGGGCACGGGTGCCCTTCGCAAGGCCGCCAAGGACGGCAATTACGAAGAGGGTTCGTATCTGTGCGGACAGATTGCCGGCATGGTGAACGAGCGCCAGAGCGCGCGCGAAATCGTCGACGATCTGGTCGATGGCGCCGAGCACGTCCTGAAGGGTGCGTGCGCATGGGTAGCGTAGCGTTTCTGTTTGCCGGCCAGGGCGCTCAGCACCCCGCGATGGGTGTCGACCTCATCGAGGCATCGCCGGCAGCTACCGAGGTGTTCGCGATCGCCGACGAGGTGCGTCCGGGAACCAGCGAGCAGTGCCGGAGCGCCTCCAAGGAGGAGCTCTCGCAGACCGAGAACACGCAGCCGTGCGTGTTCGTTCACGACCTGGCAGCGGCTGCCGCCCTGCGCGAGCGCGGCGTGGTGCCTGCCGCCTGTGCGGGATTTTCGCTGGGCGAGGTCTCTGCGCTCACCTTTGCGGGGGCGTTCGATACGCGAGCGGGCTTTGAGCTCGTGTGCGAGCGCGCGGCGCTGATGGCCGCGGCTGCCGAGCGCCATCCGGGCGGCATGCGCGCCGTCATCAAGCTCGATGCGGCGCAAGTCGAGAACCTGGCTGCGCAGGCCGGCGAGGACTGCTGGCCGGTCAACTACAACAGCCCGCAGCAGATGGTTGTGGCCGGAGCGCCCGAGGCGCTGCAGGCGCTCGACGACCTAGTAAAAGAGGCTGGCGGCCGCGCTATGAAAGTCGCGGTGTCGGGTGCATTTCATAGCCCCTATATGGCAGAGGCGACTGAGGGGCTGGCGACGTATATCCAAGACGGCCACGCGCCGTCTCCGCTGCTGATTCCGGTCATGGCAAACATGACGGCGGCGCCCTATCCGGCGGATCCGCGAGCAGCATCGGATGTCTTGGCCAACCAAGTGAGCCATGCCGTGCGCTGGGTCGACACGCTGCATGCTCTGCAGGATCAAGGCATCGACACGTTTATTGAGGTCGGCCCCGGCAAAACGCTGTCCGGCTTGGTCAAGCGTACGTTGAGCGACGTTCGTGTGTATTCGTGCGAAACGGCCGAACAGGTCGCAGCTATTGCCGACGAGCTCGCATAGCCCACAGGGCTGTAACCCGAAAGGAACGACATGGGCAACTTGAACAACGGCGCGCTCGAGCGCGACGGATCGCGCCGCGTGGCGCTGGTCACGGGCGGCTCGCGCGGCATCGGTCGCGCTTGTGCCGTGGGCTTGGCGGAGGATGGCTACGATATCGCCGTCGTCTATGCCGGCAGCGTCGATGCGGCGCGCGAGACGTGCGAAGCCTGCGAGGCGTCAGGCGCCACGGCACGCGCATATCAATGTGACGTGGCCGACCCCGCCGCCGTCAACACATGCGTGGAGACGGTCCTCAACGACTTCGGCTCCATTTGGGCGCTCGTCAACAACGCCGGCATCACACGCGACGGCCTGCTCATGCGTATGGGTGACGATGCCTTCGACCGCGTGCTCGATGTCAATCTCAAGGGCACGTTCAATACGACGCGCGCGCTCACCAAGACCTTTATGCGTCAGCGCGGCGGCTGCGTCGTCAACATGAGCTCGGTTGTGGGCCTGATGGGCAATGCCGGGCAGGCCAACTACGCCGCCTCCAAGGCGGGCGTCATCGGCCTGACCAAGGCGGTAGCGCGCGAGCTTGCGCCCCGCGGCGTACGAGTGAACGCGGTCGCCCCCGGGTTTGTCGAGACCGATATGACGGCAAAGCTCTCGGATAAGGTGCGTGCGGCAACCGAGGAGCAGATTCCCCTTAAGCGTATGGCGCAGCCCGAGGAGGTGGCCGGTGTGGTGCGCTTTTTAGCGAGCGATGCGGCTGCCTACATTACGGGCGAAGTCATACGCGTCGACGGCGGAATGGCGATGTAGAAAGCAAGCCGGGTAAGCGGCTTGGATGAGGAGACCATGATGGAACAGAGAGTTGCAATCACCGGTATCGGTGCCGTGTCGCCGCTCGGCAACACCGCGCTTGCCACCTGGGCGGCCATGTGCGCCGGCACGTGCGGCATCGGCCCGATCACGCACTTCGATACCGATGCGTTTGCCGTCAAGGTGGCAGCCGAGGTCAAGGGCTTTGACGGCAACGAGTACTTTGGCAAGCGTGACGCCAAGCATCTCGACCCCTGCGTTCAGTTTGCGATGGCGGCTTCGGACGAGGCGATGCACGATGCGGGCTTTGATGTCGAAGGCGCCATCGATCGCGAGCGCCTGGGCGTCTACGTGGGCTCGGGCGTGGGCGGCATGCAGACACTCGTCGACAACGTCCATACGATTGCCGACCGTGGGCCCCGCCGCGCATCGCCTTACATGATCGCGATGATAATCCCCAACATGGCATCGGGCAATATCGCAATCCGTCACAAAGCAAAGGGGCCGACCCTGCCCGTCGTGACCGCTTGCGCCACCTCGGCCCATGCGGTGGGCGAGGCGTTCCGCGCCATCAAGCACGGCTATGCCGACGCGATCCTCGCGGGCGGCGACGAGGCTGCAATTATCCCCGATGCCGTTGCGGGCTTTACGTCCTGCCGCGCATTGACCACCAACTCCGATCCCGCGACGGCCTGCCGTCCGTTCGATGCAGACCGCGACGGCTTTGTGATGGGCGAGGGCGCCTGCGTGCTCGTGCTCGAGAGCATGGAACATGCGCAGGCGCGCGGTGCGCACATTTATGCCGAGGTCGTGGGCTACGGCAACACCGATGATGCCTATCACATCACGAGCCCCGATCCCGAGGCTGCCGGCATTGCCCGCGCGATATCGCTGGCGGTGACCGAGGGCGACGTCAAGCCATCCGAGGGTCTCTACATCAATGCCCACGGCACATCGACCAAGCTCAACGATTCGTCCGAGACGGCGGGCATTAAGCGTGCGCTCGGCGAGGACGCGGCGCGCGCCGCGCACGTCTCGTCGACTAAGTCGATGACCGGCCACATGATCGGTGCCACGGGCGCCATCGAGGTCATGGCCTGCGCCATGGCGCTCGAGCAGGGCGTGGTGCCGCCGACCATTAACTATCACACGCCCGATCCCGCCTGCGATCTTGACTACACGCCGAATCGCGCGGTTCGCGCCGACCTTACCTGGGCGCTTTCGACCAACCTGGGCTTTGGCGGACACAACGCCGCCATCGCGCTGCATAGATATACGAGGAGCTAGAGCATGGATTCCAAAAGACTTGCCGAGATAGCCGATGTTATGGAAGACCGCGGCCTCACGCGCGTGCGCGTTGAGGAGCCCGATGGCACCGCGGTCGAGCTCGAGCGCGCGAGCGCCGCACAGCCGGTTGCCGTGCCCATGCCTATGCCGGGTGCCGTGACTGCTCCGGCGGTGGCTCCTGTCGCCATGCCTGCTGCCGCACCGGAGCCCGCCGCGCAGGCGCCTGCCGCCGCACCGGAGCCCAAGGGCACCGAGGTGACCGCTCCCATGGTCGGCGTTTTCTATGCTGCCCCGGCGCCGGGCGACGAGCCGTTTGTGCACGTGGGCTCTAAGGTCAAGGCCGGCGAGACGCTCTGCATCATCGAGGCCATGAAGGTTCTCAACGAGGTAACGGCAGAGGCAGACGGCGAGGTGCTCGAGATCTGCGTGGCCGACGGCGACCTCGTGGAGTTTGGCAGCTGCCTCATGAGGATCGGATAGGTGATATCCATGAACAAAGAAGAGCTTAAGGAACTGTTGCCGCATCGCGAACCGATGCTTTTGCTCGACGAGGCCGAGCTGGTGGGCGACGAGGCCCACGGCAAGATCACGATTACGGGCGACGAGTACTTTTTGCAGGGGCATTTTCCGGGAAACCCGGTGGTCCCCGGCGTGATTCAGTGCGAGATGCTCGCCCAAAACTGTTGCGTGCTGCTGATGGGCGATGAGGAAGCGCGCGGCGCGACGCCGTTCTACACGAGTCTGGACAAGGTGCGCTTTAAGCGTCCGGTGCGCCCGGGCGACACGGTTGATCTGGTGTGCTCCATCACGCGTGCGCGCGGGCCGTTCCGCTTTGCGACGGGTACCGCGAGCGTCAACGGTGAGGTTTGCTGCCGCGCCGATATGTCTTTTGCACTCATGCACGAAAGTTAAGGAAGGCTCCATGTTCGACAAAGTGCTCATCGCCAACCGCGGCGAAGTCGCGGTCCGTGTTATCCGCGCGTGCCGCGATATGGGCATCAAGACCGTCGCTGTTTATTCCACGGCCGATGCGGACGCGCTGCACGTGCAGCTTGCCGACGAGGCGTATTGCATCGGTGGCCCGCGTCTTGCCGAGAGCTACCTCAACGACGATGCCGTGCTCACCTGTGCCGTAAAGTCGGGAGCTAAGGCAATTCATCCCGGCTATGGCTTCTTTTCCGAGAAGGCGAGCTTCGTGCGCGACTGCGACAAGTATGGCCTGGCGTTTGTTGGTCCTTCGGCCAAGGTGATCGACAGCATGGGCGACAAGGACGCCGCACGTCGAACGGCTGCCGCGGCGGGCGTGCCCATCGTGCCGGGCTGCGATTTGCTCAAAAGCCCCGAGGAGGCAACGGCCGAGGCCGAGCGCATTGGCTGTCCCGTGCTCATTAAGGCGCGTGCAGGTGGCGGCGGTCGCGGTATTCGCAAGGTCGAGCGCGTGGAAGATGCGGCAAAGGCGTTCATCGAGGCGCGTGCCGAGGGCGAGGCCGTCTTTGGCGACGGCGAGTGCTACATGGAGAAGTTCGTCGCGCCGGCGCATCACGTTGAGGTGCAGATTATGGCCGATAAGCAGGGCCATGTGTTTTCGCTTGGCGAGCGCGAGTGCTCGGTGCAGCGTCGCAACCAAAAGCTGATCGAGGAGAGCCCCGCGCCGTGCCTCGACGGACGCGATGATATTCGCGCGCGCATGCACAAGGCCGCGCGCGACCTGGCTCGTGCCGTTGGCTATGAGGGCGCCGGTACCATTGAGTTCCTGTATTCGGACGACGGCAATTTCTACTTTATGGAAATGAACACGCGCTTGCAGGTGGAGCATCCGGTTACGGAGTTTGTGACCGATACCGACTTGGTCAAGTGGCAGCTGCGCGTGGCAGCCGGCCAGCCTCTGCCCTTTGAGCAGGAGGATATGCCGGTCCGTAACCACGCCATGGAGTGCCGCATCAATGCCGAAACGCCGGACTTTCTGCCGTCATGCGGAATGGTCACCGCGTTGCGTGTGCCGGGTGGTCCGCGCGTGCGCTGGGATTCCGCCATGTTTGCCGGTGCGAAAGTTCCGCCGTACTACGACTCCATGCTCGGCAAGCTCATCGTGTGTGCGCCCACGCGTGACGGCGCCATTCGCAAGATGCGCTCGGCCCTGGGCGAGCTCGTGATTGAGGGCGTGAGCGAAAACAGCGAGCTTCAGCTCGACGTGCTGGCAAACGACGAGTTCTTGTCGGGCATGTATCACACCGATCTAATGGGGCATCTCTATGCTGATGAATAGAAAAGCGAAGACGGTCAACGTCCTCGAGGGACCGATGACCGAGTCGTGCGCCGAGTTTCCCGCGCGCCACGTGTTTATCAAGTGCCCGGAGTGCCGCCGCGTGATCGATGAGGCACGCCTGCACGACAACCTCGAGGTCTGCCCTCGTTGCGGCAAACACTTTCGCGTGAGCGGTCGCGCGCGCATGCGCATGACGGTCGACGAGGGCACGTTTGAGGAATGGGATGCTAATCTGGCGTCGGAGGATTTCCTCTCGTTTCCCGGCTATGCCGACAAGCTCAAGAGCGTGAGCGAGCGTTCGGGCGAGCGCGATGCCGTTGTGTGCGGCAGGGGCAAAATCTGCGGTTGCGATACCGCGCTCTTCTTTATGGATGCCATCTTTATGATGGGCTCGATGGGCTCCGTGGTGGGCGAGAAGATCTGTCGCACATTTGAGCGTGCGACCGAGCTGGGATTGCCGGTCGTCGGCTTTACCGTTTCGGGCGGTGCGCGCATGCAAGAGGGCGTGACATCGCTTATGCAGATGGCCAAGATTTCTGCGGCGGTTAGGCGCCACAGCGAGGCGGGCGGCCTGTATATCACGGTGCTCACCGACCCCACGACCGGAGGCGTAACCGCGAGCTTCGCCATGGAGGGCGACATTATCCTGGCCGAGCCCGATGCCCTGACGGCATTTGCCGGCCCGCGCGTGATCGAGCAGAACATGCACAAGCGCCTGCCCAAGGGATTCCAGCGCTCCGAGTTTTTGCTGGAGCACGGCTTTTGCGATGCCGTTGTTCCGCGCGGCGAGATTGCGCTCACGGTAGGCGAGCTGCTGGCGCTGCACGAAGGGCACGCGCCCGGCTTGGGGGCACCGCATGAGATCGTGCATACGGGTCGCCGTGGCAAAAAGCTGGGGCACTTGTTCAAGCGCGCGGCGGCGCCAAAAACCGCACTCGAGATTGTCAAGCAGACCCGCTCGGCAGATCGCGCCACGGCGGGCGAGGTGATCTCGCTGGGCCTGGATGGATTTGTGGAGCTGCACGGCGACCGTTACTTTGGCGACGACGCCGCTGTGGTGGCTGGCATTGGCTGGAAGGACGGGCGCCCCGTAACGGTCATCGCCATCGAGCGCGGCACCACGACCAAAGAGCGTATGCGCCGCAACTTTGGCATGGCGCATCCCGAGGGCTACCGTAAAGCGCGTCGCCTGATGCGCCAAGCCGAAAAGTTTGGTCGGCCGGTTCTGTGCCTGGTCGATACTTCGGGCGCGTTTTGCGGCATCGGTGCCGAGGAACGCGGTCAGGGCGAGGCTATCGCCCAGAATCTCATGGAGATGAGCGGCCTTAAGACGCCGATTGTCTCGGTGGTAACAGGCGAGGGCGGCTCTGGTGGCGCGCTGGCGCTGTCCGTGGCCGACCGCATCCTGATGCTCTCGAGCTCGGCCTATTCGGTCGTGAGCCCCGAGGCCTGTGCGTCGATTCTGTGGAAGGATACCGAGCGCGCGAATGAGGCCGCCGAGGCGCTTAAGCTCACGGCTCCCGATCTGTTGGCGCTCGGCGTCATCGACGGCATTGTTGACGATAGGGGTCTGTCGCATGAGGAGATCGCCGGCGCCGTCATGTCCTCGGCATTTGATGCCTTCGATACGCTTGGGCGGCTCGACGACGCGACCCTCACAAACCTCCGCTACCAAAAGTACCGCGCAATCGGTCAGTATCGCACGATGTGACAAAGGGACTTCCCGCATGTCACATTGAGAAAGGCGTTCCATGTCACAAGTTTCTAACACCTCGTTTACAACGACGGTCTCATCAAACGCCATGGCCGTGGTGGACTATCTGTCCAAAAGCATGATGTCGGCGCTGCCATTTATTGTCTGCGCGGCGTTGTTCCGCACCGTCGCCGTCATTATGGGCGAAGGCATGCTGGGCCTGTGGTCTGCCGATTCCGAAATCTATCGCCTGTTCTACAGTTGGCTCTATAACGCCGGCTACTACTTTTTGCCCATTTATCTTGGTTGGGCGGCCGCCCGCCAGCTTGGTTGCTCGGAGCAGCTGGGCATGATGTTGGGCGGCGTATTGATTGCGCCCGACCTGCTTAAGCTCGTCGATGCCGCCTCGACGACGGGGGCATCGATGACTTCCGTGTATGGCCTGCTTCCCGCGCCGGTCAACGATTACACGACGACTGTTATTCCGGTTCTCATCTCGGTACCCGTGCTTTGGCAAGTGGAGTGTTTCTTTCAGCGCGTTATCCCTAAGGCCGTGGCGTTTTCGTTTGTTCCGTTTGCGACCATGCTTGTCATGGTTCCGGTTTCGCTGTGTATTACGGCGCCGGCGGGCAGCTATTTGGGCATGCTGTTGGGCCAGCTTATGTTTATGCTTGGCAATTCCGGTGGCATCGTATCGTTGCTCACACTCATGGGGCTTGCCGCGGGCTGGGAGTTCCTTAAGATCGCGGGCGTCAGCAACGTTGTCCTATCGCTTGCCTATGCGCAGTTTATGAGTGTGGGAACGGATTCGTGCATCCTGATCGCTGCGACGATGGCAACGTTCGCCGTTTGGGGCATGCCCTTTGGCGCGTCGCTCCGCGTTGCGGATAAGGACGAGAAGGCGCTCATGCTGGGCTATTCGATCTCGGGTGTTCTTGGCGGCGTAAGCGAGCCGGCGCTGTACGGTTGCGGCTTTAAATATGGCAGGTGCCTGACGTGCATGGCCATTGGCGGCGCCGTCGGAGGCCTTGTTGCAGCCGTGGCCCACGTTACGGCCTATACCATCGGCATGACGAACGTCCTCATGGTCATTGGCTTTGCCACGGGCGGTATCTCGAACCTGCTGTGGTGCTGCGCTGCCGGCGGTGTGTCATTTGCGGTGTCTGCGGCGCTGAGCTACTGCTTTGGTGTGGTGCCGACGAAGGAACAGGCGACGGGGGACGGAGCCGATTCGCCCGATACAGTGGCGAGCACTGCTGAAGTAAGCGCGTGAACCTGTGCGACACAAGGACGATTCCTTTGCCACATTCCAAGGCCGTGACCCGTGTGGGCGCGGCCTTTTTGTATCTGGGGGACAAAGTGGCTACACTACAATCCGTTTGAGCAATAGATATATAGGTAGTACCGTGGGGGCGGATGTAGATGGTCGAGTGGATTGTTAAGCGCGCACAGGGTGATCGTGCGCGTGTGGGCACGTTAACGGGCATGGTGTGTATTGTCGCCAATGTTGCGCTTTGTGCTGCGAAGGGCGCAATCGGTGTGGTTTCGGGATCGGTTTCGATCGTGGCGGATGCCATGAACAACCTGTCCGATGCCAGCTCGAATATCGTGAGCGTGCTGGGCTTTAAGCTGGCGAGCAAGCCGGCCGACCCCGAGCATCCTTACGGCCACGGTCGCTACGAGTATCTCTCGGGATTGGTCGTGGCGGCGCTCGTGCTGCTGATTGGCGTTGAGCTGGTGAAGTCCTCGGTTGAGCGCGTCATCCACCCCGAACCTGTCGAGTTCTCGCTTGCCCTGGTGGCAGTTCTCGTGCTTTCGATGGTCGTAAAGCTCTGGATGGCGGCCCTCAACCAAAAGCTCGGCGATCGCATTGAGTCCGAGACGCTGCATGCGACCGCGCAGGATTCCAAGAACGATGTCCTTGCCACGGGCGCCGTGCTGGCGTGCGCAATTGTTTCGCAGGTGACGCACATCAATCTTGACGCATGGGTCGGCCTTGCCGTTGGCGCCTATATTGGCTGGAGCGGCTTCGAACTTATTCAAGATACGGTGAGCCCGCTTTTGGGCCAGACGCCCGATCCTAAGCTCGTCGAGCATATCCGCAGCAAGATCATGAGCTACCCCGGCGTTTTGGGCGTTCACGATCTGATGGTTCACGACTACGGCCCGGGCAGGAAGTTCGCAAGCGCTCACGCCGAGATGGCGGCCGAAGCCAGCCCGATGGAAAGTCACGACACGCTCGATAACATCGAGCAGGCGTTTAGGAACGAAGACGGCATGATTGTCACGCTCCATTACGACCCCATCGTGACCGACGATCCAAAGGTGGCGAGCATGCGCCTGCGCATCAACGCAATGGCTCAACAGATCGATAGCCGCCTTTCGATTCACGACCTTCGCTGCGTGCCGGGTCCTACGCACACCAACGTGATCTTTGACTGCGTGCGACCCTCGGATCTGCAGATGAGCGCCGAGGACCTAAAGCGCGCGCTGGCGAAACGGGTCGAATCGGAATATCCCAAGTCGATTGCCAAGATTACGATCGACGAAGACTACGTAGGGCATACCCACGAGTAAGGCTGTGCCGGCAAAGCAGGTTATGCAGAAGGGGAGAGCATGAAGAAGCTGTATCTACTCCGCCACGGTCAGACGGAGTTCAACGTCAAAAAGCTGGTCCAGGGCCGCTGCGATTCGCCGCTGACCGATCTGGGCCGTCAGCAAGCCGGGATGGCAGCCGCATGGCTTAAGGGCCACGGCGTCGTCCCCGACAAAGTGGTCTCTTCGCCCTTAGGCCGAGCCATGGACACAGCTCAGCTCGTCGCATGCGAGCTCCTCGGCCCGGACGCAGCAGCCGAGCCCTGCGAAGGCATTATCGAGCGCTGCTACGGCTCCTTCGAAGAAGGCCCGCACGGCGCGCTGCCCACCGACGTCTGGGATCCGGGCGAGGACCTGGTCCCCTTCGGAGGAGAAGGAAGCCAGGCGCTGCAAGAACGTATGGTGGATGCGCTTACCAATATCATGGGCTCCGAGGGCATCGAAACCCTTCTAGCAGTAAGCCACGGCAGCGCCAGCCGCCAATTTATCAAGGCCGCAGCCCCAGAGGGCTTCGAGCTCCCAACAAAACTCCCCAACTGCGCCATCATGATCTTCGATTTCGATGAGGCAAAGCCACAAGCAGAAGGCGAACCGTCCCAATGCAAGTTCACCCTCCAGCAAATAGTGGACCCCCAACAAAGTCATTAGCCTGAGCGAGCAAGGTTTAGCAGACATCAACGTGGCGTTCCCGGTGTGCGGCGGAGGGGGCGGGCCTGAGACATATTAAGGTTGTCGCGAGTTCCGCACGAACAGGAGAGCACTTAATGTGCTCTCCGTCGTGAGCAGGACTGTAGAGCAGCAACCTTAATATGTCTCAGGCCCGCCCCCTCCGCCGCACACTGGGAACGTGCCACGCACTTTACCTGCGTAAACAATGTGAGTGAAATATGAATCTCGATGGATACGCCCGCAGCCGTGTATACTAAACAGCTGTGTGTAACCAGGGGAGTATTCTGGCTGGACAAAATGCCTGCTTAATAGGGTTGTCAGGTAGTCCGGGCGAAATACAAGGCTGGGGAGCACGTCGTGTAAGTAGTGGTCCTCTAGGGGCGTACGCTCGGTGGCGTACGCATTGTCCCAAGACCACGCGAGAGTTGGGATCATATCTTGATCAGCATGATTCTCGGCCGCAAGATTGGCATGACCCAGGTTTGGGACGAGGACGACAACGTCGTTCCCGTCACGGTCATCCAGGCTGGCCCCTGCGCTGTCTCGCAGGTTAAAACTCAGGCAACCGACGGCTATGACGCCGTCCAGATCGGTTTCGGCGACATCAAGGCCAAGAACGTGAACAAGCCCATGGCTGGTCACTTCGCCAAGGCTGGCGTCGAGCCTGTCCGCTTCCTTCGTGAGGTCCGCGTCGAGAACGGCGAGGAGCACAAGGTCGGCGAGGTCGTCACCGTCGCTGATTTCGCTGATGTCGAGAAGGTCGACGTCATCGGTACCTCCAAGGGTAAGGGCTTCCAGGGTCGCATCAAGCGCTGGGGTCAGCGCCGCGGTCCTATGACGCATGGTTCTCACTTCCAGCGTCACCCCGGTTCTATCGGTCAGTGCGCCTATCCTGCGCGCGTCCTCAAGGGCGTCAAGATGGCCGGTCACATGGGTAACGAGCGTGTTACCGTCAAGAACCTTTCCGTTGTCCGCATCGATGCCGAGCAGAACCTCATCTTGGTCAAGGGCGCTGTCCCGGGTGCCAAGAATGGTCTCGTCGCCATCCGTATGGCCTAAGGGCCCAGCCCATTTAGCCCAGCGTCATACCAAGGAGAACACTTAAATGGCAAAGTTTGAAGTAAAGAACAGCGAGGGCAAGAAGGTCGCCGAGGCCGAGCTCGCCGCTGAGGTGTACGGCATCGAGCCGAACATCCACGTTATGCACCACATCGTCAAGTGCCAGATGGCCTCTTGGCGTCAGGGCACCCAGTCCGCTAAGGGCCGCTCTGAGGTTTCCGGTGGCGGCAAGAAGCCTTGGCGTCAGAAGGGCACCGGCCGTGCCCGCCAGGGTTCCATCCGTGCTGCCCAGTGGCGTCACGGTGGCGTTGTCTTCGCCCCCAAGCCCCGTTCCTACGCTAAGCGTATGAACAACAAGGAGGTCAAGCTGGCTATGCGCTCCGCGCTGTCCGCCAAGCTGGCCGATGGCGAGCTCGTGCTCGTCGACGACTACGGCTTCGAGAAGCCTTCCACCAAGGCTGCCGTCGCCATGCTCAAGGCTCTCGGCCTTGAGGGCAAGCGTCTGACCATCATCGTTCGCGATGAGGACGTCAACGCCTACCTGTCGTTCCGCAACATTCCCAAGACGTTCATCATCACCGCTGACGAGGCCAACACCTACGATCTCGTCAACAACAACGCTGTGCTGATGCCCGCCGACATCGCCGCTCACTTCGGGGAGGTGCTTGCATAAATGACCGCCCACGAGATCATCATCCGTCCGATCGTGTCCGAGCGTTCCTTCTCCGGCATGGAGCTGAACAAGTACACGTTCGAGGTCGCCAAGGATGCTAACAAGTATCAGATCAAGGACGCCGTCGAGGAGATCTTCGGTGTCAATGTCGTTCGCGTGAACACCCTGACGGTCAAGCCCAAGACCAAGCGCGTGCGCTATGTCGCCGGCAAGACCCGTTCTTGGAAGAAGGCCATCGTCACGCTGGCCGAGGGCGACACCATCGAGGTCTTTGGCAACCAGGCCTAAGACTCGCTGCTGTTGAGTGAGCTCATGCCTCCCAAATAGGGGAGGCGGGAGCTCAAGGTTTTGGGCGTATAAAATGGACACGCCCGGAACCGTGTATACGTCCGGTGTCATCGCACCCGAGGCAGAACCTCGAATCCCTGTCTGCGATGGCTAACGGATTCCTATTGAAAGGGATTGTAATGGCTGTAAAGCACCTTAAGCCGACCTCCGCTGGTAGGCGTTGGCAGACGATCTCCGACTTCTCCGAGATCACCTGCACCAAGCCCGAGAAGTCTCTTCTCGAGCCCCTGCCCAAGAAGGCCGGTCGTAACAACAACGGCCGCATCACCACCCGCCACCAGGGCGGCGGCGTGAAGCGTCGTTACCGCGTGATCGACTTCAAGCGCAACAAGGACGGCGTGCCCGCCAAGGTTGCCACGATCGAGTACGATCCGAACCGTTCCGCTCGCATCGCTCTGCTGCACTACGCTGACGGTGAGAAGCGCTACATCCTGGCCCCCAAGGGCCTCGAGGTCGGTCAGACCATCATGTCCGGTTCTGACGCCGACATCAAGCCAGGCAACGCTCTGCCCCTCGCCGACATCCCCGTCGGTACGCTCATCCACGCCGTCGAGTTCCAGCCGGGCAAGGGCGCCGCTATCGCCCGTTCCGCCGGTAACTCCTGCCAGCTGATGGGTAAGGAGGGCAAGTACGCTATCGTCCGTATGCCTTCCTCCGAGATGCGCCGCATCCTCGTTACCTGCCGCGCCACCGTCGGTGAGGTCGGCAACGCCGATCACTCCAACATCGTCATCGGCAAGGCCGGCCGTAAGCGTCACATGAACGTGCGCCCGACCGTCCGCGGTACCGTCATGAACCCTGTCGACCACCCGCACGGCGGTGGCGAGGGCAAGAACCACACCTCTGGTCGTCCCTCCGTTACCCCCTGGGGTAAGCCGACGAAGGGCCTTCGTACGCGCAAGAAGAAGAAGGTCTCGAACCAGCACATCATTCGTCGCCGTAAGAAGTAATTTCGGATACCGAGTTTTAGGAGAAAGCACTTATGAGCAGAAGTCTCAAAAAGGGCCCGTTCGTGGAGACTCGCCTTCTCTCGCGTATCACCGCGATGAACGAGGCTGGCAAGAAGGACGTCGTGAAGACCTGGTCCCGCGCGTCCACCATCTTCCCCGAGATGGTTGGTCACACCATCGCCGTCCACGACGGCCGCAAGCATGTGCCCGTGTATGTTACCGAGTCCATGGTTGGTCACAAGCTCGGCGAGTTCGCGCCGACTCGTACGTTCCGTGGCCACAAGGCCAAATAGGGGGTTAACCGTAAATGGCAACTAAGTCTATTGAAACTGAGGCCACCGAGGTTCGCGCCGTCGCTAAGTACGTGCGTGTTTCCCCCAGCAAGGCCCGCCTGGTGGTCGATCTGATCCGCCGCAAGCCTGTCACTCAGGCCTTCGACATCCTCCACTTCTGCGACCGCGCCGTCGCCGTGGATGTCGAGAAGGTTCTCCGTTCCGCCGTTGCGAACGCCGAGAACAACAACGGTCTGCGTGCCGACAACCTGGTTGTCGCCGCTGCCTATGTTGACGAGGGTCCGACGCTTAAGCGCATCCGTCCCCGCGCCAAGGGTTCCGCTTCTCGCATTCTGAAGCGTACTTCCCACATCACCGTCGTCGTTGCTCCTCGAAAGGAGGCGTAAAGCTGTATGGGTCAGAAAGTCTACCCCACCGGCTTCCGTCTTGGCATCACCGAGAACTGGCGCTCCCGCTGGTTCGCAGAGAAGGATTACGCTAAGACCCTCGGTAACGATCTCGAGATCCGCAAGTACCTCGAGAAGCGTCTTTCCCGCGCAGCTGTCTCCCGTGTCGAGATCGAGCGCGCTGGTGACAAGGTGAAGGTCATCATCCTCACTGCTCGCCCCGGCGTTGTCATCGGTAAGAAGGGTGCCGAGATCGATACCCTCCGTACCGAGCTCGAGAAGGTCGCTGGCGTCTCCAAGGGCCAGCTCTCCGTCGACGTTGTCGAGATCAAGCGCCCCGAGCTTGACGCCAACCTCGTTGCTCAGTCTATCGCCGAGCAGCTCGAGGGCCGCGTTGCCTTCCGTCGCGCTATGCGCAAGGCTGTCCAGTCCGCCCGCAAGGCCGGCGCTAAGGGCATCCGTATCCAGTGCTCCGGTCGTCTCGGCGGTGCCGAGATGGGCCGTCGTGAGTGGTACCGTGAGGGTCGCGTGCCTCTGCACACCCTTCGTGCCAAGATCGACTACGGCACGGCTGTCGCCGGCACCACCATGGGCGCTTGCGGCGTGAAGGTCTGGATCTACCTGGGCGAGAAGCTCCCGGGCCAGCCTGTTCCCAACCCTGCACTCGAGGGCTCTTCCCGTCCTCGTCGTCGTAACTCCGAGAGGAGGGGTCAGTAGTGCTTGCCCCTAAGCGTATTCTTCACCGCAAGGTGCAGCGTGGCTCCATGAAGGGCCAGGCCAAGGGTAATACCGAGCTGCATTTCGGCGAGTTTGGTATCCAGGCTCTCGAGGCCCATTGGATCACTAACCGTCAGATCGAGGCCGCTCGTATTGCCATGACCCGCTACATGAAGCGTGGCGGTCGTGTCTACATCACGATCTTCCCCGATAAGCCCATCACCAAGAAGCCTGCCGAGACTCGCATGGGTTCTGGTAAGGGTAACCCCGAGGAGTGGGTGGCCGTCGTCAAGCCCGGCCGCATCATGTTCGAGGTCAAGGGCGTGCCCGAGGAGGTCGCTCGCGAGGCTCTGCGTCTTGCACAGCACAAGCTTCCCATCAAGACCAAGATTGTTGCTGCTAAGAACGCTGAGCAGCGCATCGAGAAGGAGATGGCTGAGGAGGCCGCTCTCGAGGCCAAGTGGGCTGCTGAGGACGCCGCCGCCGCCAAGGAGGAGAACTAATGAAGCCCGCAGAGATTCGTGAGCTCTCGGACGCTCAGCTCGTTGAGAAGCTGAAGGAAATGCGCGCCGAGCTCTTTAACCTTCGTTTCCAGATGGCCACCAGCCAGCTGGACAACACCGCTCGCGTCAACACCGTGAAGAAGGACATCGCTCGCGTCCTCACGGAGCAGCGCGCCCGCGAGATCGCAGCGGAGAAGTCCGCTGTCGCCGAGTAGGACCTAAGGAGAGAACATGACTGATTCGCGTAACTCGCGTAAGGTCCGTACGGGTGTCGTTACCTCCGTCTCCGGTGCCAAGACCATTGTTGTCACCATCACCGAGCGCAAGCGTCACCCCAAGTACGGCAAGATGATGACCAGCTCCAAGAAGCTGCACGCTCACGACGAGGAGTGCACGGCTGGCGTGGGCGACACCGTCCGCGTTATGGAGACCCGTCCTATGTCCAAGATGAAGCGTTGGCGCCTCATCGAGGTCGTCGAGCGCGCTAAATAAGCAGTCGCTCTTACGACTTGTACGTTTCCGAAGATGTGCGTATGCCTGGTTTGCATACCACAGGCCGCCTAAAGGCTGCGCACCTCTCTTCGGTTCTTAGTTCGGAGGAACATCTACCATGATTCAGATGCAAACCATGCTGAACGTCGCCGACAACTCCGGCGCTCGCAAGATTCGCTGCATCAAGGTGCTTGGCGGTTCCAAGCGTCGTTATGCAGGCATCGGCGATGTGTTCATCGGTGCTGTCCAGGAGGCTACCCCTGGCGCCAACGTCAAGAAGAAGGACGTTGTCCGTTGCGTCGTCGTTCGCACCGTTAAGGAGATCCGCCGCAAGGATGGCTCCTACATTCGCTTTGATGAGAACGCCTGCGTTGTCATCAACAACGATGGTTCGCCCGTCGGCACCCGTATCTTCGGGCCCGTCGCTCGCGAGCTTCGTGACAAGAAGTACATGAAGATCGTCTCGCTCGCTCCCGAGACCCTGTAGTTAGGGGAGATATATGTATATCAAGAAGGGCGATAAGGTCCAGGTTCTCTCTGGTAAGGATCGCGGCAAGCAGGGCGTTGTCCTGCGTGCTCTCCCCGCCGAGAACAAGGTCGTTGTCGAGGGCGTTTCGGTCGTCAAGAAGGCCGTCAAGCCCAACGCTGCCAACCAGCAGGGCGGCATCGTTTCGCAGGAGGCTCCCATCGACGCCTCCAACGTCAATCTCGTCTGCCCCGAGTGCGGTAAGGTTACCCGCGTCGGTCACGAGAAGGACGGCAAGAACAAGCTGCGCGTCTGCAAGAAGTGCGGCCACAAGTTCTAAGCTGCCCGCAACATCAAGTTGCTAGCAAAGGCCCGGATGCCACGGCACACGGGCCTTTTTCTATCCCCACTCATTGGGGACAGACTTAAATGAGTGGTCGTTGCATTCATTGGGGACAGACATAAATGAGTAGCATAAATAATGTGTTGTTCTCCACTAATTGTTTTCGTGCGTATTAATGCGCGTTCTTTTGCGTTTAATTGCTCACTAATACGTATATATGCGTTGTTTGCCTAAAAATGTTGACCATTTGACGGAGAGATACGCACAAACACGCACATACGCGCGTATTTGTGCGAATATAGAGCTGTCAGAAGTAAAAGACTTTTCACGACGCAGGAGGCGCTCATGGCAGATTCCAAACAGGCTCCGCTCGATTCTGCGGCAGCCGCAAGAGCAGCGTTCGCTTCGGTCCAGGACAAGCCGTTCCCTAACGACATCTTTACGGCTCCCGAGCTCCGCTGGGCTGTGATCGGTTGCGGCGTTATCGCCAACCAAATGGCCCAGTCCCTCGCTCTGGCCGGCCGCAAGCTTGCGGGCGTCGCCAACCGCACGCTGTCCAAGGCCCAGGCTTTTGCCGAGCAGTATGGCGTCGAGAAAGTGTACGAAACGGTCGAGGACCTCTACGCCGATCCGGATATCGACGCCGTCTATATCACCACGCCGCACAACACGCATATCACCTATCTGCGTGCTGCTCTGGCAGCTGGCAAGCACGTGCTCTGCGAGAAGGCCATTACCCTTAATTCCGCCGAACTCGATGAGGCCCGTGCCATTGCCGACGAGTATAACGTGGTCCTCATGGACGCCACTACGGTGCTTCACATGCCGCTGTATCAGGAGCTGCACCGTCGCATGGATGCGGGTGACTTTGGCCGCATGAACCTCGCCCAGCTCAACTTTGGCAGCTATAAGGAGTACGGCGACCTGACCAACCGCTTCTACAACCGTAGTCTTGCCGGCGGCGCCATGCTCGACATTGGCGTGTATGCCCTGTCCGTCATGCGCCTGTTTATGGCCAGCCAACCCGCCGAGGTCGTGTCTCTGGGTAATACCTGCGAGACTGGCGTTGATGTCGCGGGTGGCATTGTCTGCCGTAACGCCGAGCAGCAGCTGGGCGTCGTGAGCCTTACGCTCCACTCCAAGCAGCCCAAGCGCTCGGTCATCAGTTTTGACAAGTGCTACATCGAGGTCAACGAATATCCGCGCGCCGATCACGCGACCATCGTGTGGACTGCGGACGGCCACCGCGAGGAGGTCCAAGTCGGCACCGAGGCCTACGCACTGTGCTACGAGATGGCCGATCTTGAGAAGGCCGTTGCCGGCGACGACTCCAAGCGCGAGCTGCTGGGTTATGCTTCTGATGTTATGGAGCTTATGACCAGGCTTCGCGCCGACTGGGGAGTCGTGTATCCCGAGGAGGATTAAGCGATGCTAGCGGAAGATAGGCTTAATGCGATTGTGTCGATGGTGCAGCAGGCTGGCTCGGTTACTGTGCCAGAGCTTGCCGATACCCTGGGCGTGACGGCGTCTACCATTCGGCGCGACCTGCAGACGCTCGACCGAGCGCATCGCATCGCCAAGGTCCACGGTGGAGCGACGAGTCTTGAACGCGCGCACGTGACGCGCGACCTAACGCTTAATGAGCGCAGCGACCTCCATAACGACGACAAGGAGCGTATCTGCGCCCGCGCCGCGGCGCTCGTGGAGCCCGAGAGCTTTGTGTACATCGATTCGGGTTCGACAACGCTCAGACTCATCGAGCATCTTCCGCATCTCGAATCGGTCACCTATGTGACTGATTCCGTGCTCCATGCTCAGCATCTCGCTGTGCGCGGCATGCGCACCGTGGTGCTGGGCGGCGAGCTTAAACCCGAGACCGAGGCGCTCGTTGGCCCCGATGCTCTGGCAACCCTAGACCGCTACAACTTTAACTGCGGCTTTTGGGGTTCTAACGGCATTGCCGCCGAGCAGGGCTTTACGACGCCCGATATCGAGGAAGCGCAGGTCAAGCGTATCTCGATGCGCCATACCGCCAAACGCTTCGTAATCTCGGACGCCAGTAAATTTGGTATGGTGGCGCCCATCAAGTTCGCGGACTTCCGAGACGCAACGATTATTACCGCAGGCGAGGTCCCCACCAAGTACCGGGCAATGGACAACGTCATCACGGTCTAGCAGCAGGGGACGGGCTAAGGCCAAAACCACCGCGAAGGCGCCTGTCCCCATTGTGGTGGTTAGCAACGGAAACCGAGTAGTTTTCTCAATAGAAAAGCGGCAACGTCCATCACGGGCGTTGCCGCTTTCGTTGTCTACCGGTTTTGTCTAAGTCTGTAACAACTGGACCGTTAAAAGTGGGCCAGGTGTTACAGATTGAGATTTTCCCTTAAGGGGGATTCGAATGTCTCGATCTGTAACAGATAGACCGGAAAATGGGTTCTAACTGTTACAGATCGAGACGTTTTGGGACCGCGGCTGAGCCATTGCGGCAAAACTACCACAAAGGTGCCTGTCCCCATTGTGGTGGTTTAGGGCTCCCAGGGGCAGGGGGCTTCGATGTGGATGTGCTCGCCGGTTACGGGATGCGTAAAGGACACGCTGTGGGCGTGGAGCATCAGGCCACAGGGGCGCGGCGTTCCGTACAGGTCGTCGCCAACCAGGGGATGACGCTCGCTCGCCAGATGCACGCGGATTTGGTGCTTGCGGCCGGTGAGCAACTCGACATCGATATACGAGCGCGTGGGCAGGCCACGGCGACTCTTAAGACGCTTGAGTACCTTGACGCGCGTCTGAGAGGGCTTTCCGCTGGCGCCGACACGCATCTTGCGGCTATCGTGGCGATCGCGGGCGATGGGCATGTCGATGAGCTTCTCGTTCCAGTCGATCTTGCCCTCGGCCAGCGCCAGATAGTGCTTTTCGAAGGCGTGGTCGATCACCATCTGGTCAAAAGCGGGCTGCGTCTGTTTGTCGAGCGAAAACAGCACCACGCCGGTGGTGTTGCGGTCCAGACGGTTGAGCGGCTGCATGTCAGTCGCGGCAAAGCCGTCGCCCATGGCCAGCAGCAGGTCGCTGGCGTAGTCGGTAAGCGTGCGCTCGCCGGTGCCGTCGCCGTGGACGATCATGCCGGCGGGCTTGTCGATGGCCATGAGCCAAGCGTCGCAGTAGAGGACTTGAGGTTCTTCGTTCACGTGTAAGCCTTTCGGTTAGCTGATTCCCACAAACATGCAGCCCGAGGTCGCCCCGCGTAGGCGGGCGGCGGGCTTGCGGCCGGCTTGAGCCGCCTCGACGGCGCGACGGACGCGAGCGACGGCACGGCCAATCTCATCGGCCTCGAGCAGGGTTCCGTCAACCATGAGACGACGCACGCCGGCATTGAGCAGCTGAGGAACCTGCGGTGTGAGGTCGATGGGGTAGGCGTCGTACAAGCGAGAGCGGCCGTGGATGTCGGTGCGGACGGGCATGACCTTTCCGTCGATATTCTTGAGCGAGAGCTTGCGGGCACGCAGGCGGCAGTTGGCACAATCGTGGATGCAGCCGTTGGCAACCTGCAGAATGCAATGCTCGCTTGTCATGACGCGCGGGCGGCCAAAGACGGTGATGCCCAGAGCCGCGGGCGCGGCGGCTCCGAGCGAGACAATCTCGTCGAGTGTGATCTCGGGCGAGAGCCAAAACGCACCGGCTCCGCGCCCGGCAAGCGCCTCCATGCAGGGCGTGTTGTGCACCGGCAGGCAAGAGCGAATCTCGGCCGTGGCGCCGGCATGCGCGGCTACGGCGAGCTCGGAGATATTGCCGACGGCGACGGTGGCTCCGGCATTGATCCAGGGATCGACGCGTACGTGGTCAACGGCGCGGCAGACCTCGTCGAGTACGGGTACGATGCCCTGCTCAAATGCATCGGCGGGGGAGACACCGGCGGCCTCGAGCGCATCGGTGGTCATATAGATGCGCGTGGCGCCCTCGGCACGAGCTGCCTCGGCGGCTTCGAGCGTGTTGACGGTGGCGCAGATCTGCGGCTCGTCGCGGTAGTGCTCGGGCATGGGTCGCGTACATTTGTCGAGCACCGGCAACTCGAGCGTTTTCTCGCGCTCCTCGTACGGTGCCAGAATGGCCTCTTCCAGCGCCTTACAAGCGGCGGCGCGCACCTTGTGCACGGCGGAAAAGCCCATACCGCAGCCGGCGTCGAGCGAAACGTCAAAGCTTGCGGCCTCAAAGGGAGAGGAGCCCATGCGCCCGACGTGCTCAACCAGATCGGATGCCTCGACGGCGCGGGTCTTGGCGGCCTCGACGGTGAAGCCCGTGGCGGTGGCGGTGAGCGCGGGGTTGTCACAGCAGGTGAGTGTGACAGTAAACGGCTCGCCCAGGCGCGCCACGACGGACACGTCAACAGCTCGGCGGCGCAGCACATCGCGCTTGAGCGCGGCGCCAGCGGCGTCGATGGCGCGCTGACTGCGAATCACGCGGACGCGGCAGCCCTCGGGCATGCTGCGGGGCACGCGGCACTCAATGATGTCACCGGCGGCGGCATCATCGGCGGCAATGGTGGTCAGGAACTGGTCAAACTCGTTATCGTGGCGAAGCTCCAGCAGGTCGCCCTTGCCCACGGGCTCAAACAACTCAATGCGGGCGATGGCGGCGCGCCGACGGCGGTCGTCGGGCTTGAGGCCGCGCACATCGCGGTTGGCCAGACGGCTGCCCAGTACCGTGCCTACGATCTGGCCGCGGTTGTTGGAACGCTCATAGCTCATCATCTCGTCGCCCGAGGTGCCGTCCTGATAGGCGTGCGTAAAGTCGCGGTTGAAGCAGCGCTTGAGCTGGCGCTGGCGGGCGGCTACCTCGTCCTTATCTACGGCGACCCCGGCCAGCATGTCATCAATCTGGTGACGATACACATCGACGATGGAATACACGTAATCGGGGGCCTTCATGCGGCCCTCGAGCTTGAGCGATGCGGCGCCGGCGTCATACAGACGGCGAACAAGCTGCGACGTGTTGGTGTCGCGCGGGCACAGCGCGCGCTCGCGACCGGCAGGGGAGAGCGAGCGGCCGTTCTCGTCGATCAGCTCGTAGGGCAGGCGGCAGGGCTGGGCGCACATGCCGCGGTTGGCCGAGCGGCCCGCCATGGCAAAGCTCGAAAGCAGGCACAGGCCCGAGTAGCAAAAGCAGATGGCACCGTGGCTAAAGACCTCGAGGTCCACATCGGGCGCGGCGTTGTGAATGGCGGCGATCTCGTCGATGGAGAGCTCGCGCGAGAGAGTCACGCGGTCGGCGCCCTGCTCACGGCACCAAAGGGTTCCGCGGTCGTCGTGGATGTTCGCCTGGGTCGAGATATGTGTCTCGATGCCGGGCATGGTGCGCTTGACCTCAAAGAACAGGCCCCAGTCCTGGATAATGAAGGCGTCGGCGCCCAGCGTGGAGCAGCGATGGATGAGTTGCAGCGCATCGCCCATCTCGGACTGTTTGATGACGATGTTTACCGTGACGTAGACGCGCGACCCGGCTAGATGCGCGGCGCGGCAGGCTTGCTCAAAGGCCTCGTCGGTAAAGTTGGTGGCCTTGCGGCGGGCGTTGAAGCTGCCCATGCCGCAGTAGATGGCGTCTGCCCCGGCGGCGAGTGCGGCGGCAAAGGGCTCGGGCCCTCCGGCGGGCGCCAAAAGCTCGGGTCTGCGGTTGGTGGTTCGACTGGCGGTTGCGGTCATATCCTGCCTTTCAAAATGCTCAGATAATTAAAAGTATAGTGGCGCCGTTGCGGCAGGCGATGCCCGTGCTCCAAGCGGGATAAAGTCTTCAGCAGCTTGGACTGGCTGCTCCACATGAGAACCGTTCAGCGGTTCGGGGAGACCGTTGGGCGATAAAATATTCTCGCAAGCTGATAATATTCTTGCATCAAACAGAAACCTTGAGTACCATCCCAATCAAGCGCGGTGTTCAGACCGAACTGTGCCTCCCGGTGTGAACGCCGCGCTCACGCTTTCTCAACTGATCGTAAGGAGATAAACATGAGCAAGACCGTCGTGTCTTCCGATAACGCACCCGCAGCCATCGGCCCGTATTCCCCTGGTATCCAGACCGGCAACATGGTGTTCCTGTCCGGCCAGCTGGGCATCGACCCCGCAACCGGCAAGATGCCCGAGGGCGTCGAGGCCCAGGCTAAGCAGTCCCTCGCCAACGTCGAGGCCCTGCTGACCGCTGCCGGCGCTACCTTTGCCGATGTCGTCAAGACCACGGTCTACCTGGCCGACATCGCCGACTTCGCCGCCGTGAACGAGATCTACGCCTCCAAGTTCGAGGCCCCGTTCCCCGCGCGCAGCGCCTTCCAGGTTGCCGCCCTTCCGGCTGGCGGTCTGGTCGAGATCGAGGTCGTTGCCGCTCTCTAAGGCGTTGGCCACAACTAAACATGACATGCAAAAAGACCCTGCAGCGCGTGCGAGCTGCAGGGTCTTTTGTCAAGTGACGGATCGCTTGTGGAGCCGCGCTTCATGTTGCCCGTTAGCCCTCCTTGCGAACTTTTTGCAGGTAGCGGTAGACGCTGGGCTCCGAGATACCCAGCGCGGTGGCGGCGCAGGCCACGGCGCCCTTGAGCATGAACACCCCGTTGCCGTTGAGGTGGCGAATGACGTCCACGCGGTCGCTCTGACCAAGCGACGCCACATCCAGCCCGCGCGTGCTCAGCAACTCGGCAATGCTGCGGTCGATGAGCTCCTGTGTAGACTCCGAAAGGCTTTCGACCTCGATAGGGGCGGGCTCCGTGCGCGTCGGCGCC
This sequence comes from Collinsella sp., assembly GCA_036550355.1. Lineage (GTDB taxonomy): Bacteria > Actinomycetota > Coriobacteriia > Coriobacteriales > Coriobacteriaceae > Collinsella. The sequence continues at coordinate 107,718 of JAXKGN010000014.1, read as the reverse complement.
GCGTCGAAGCACGCCATGAGCTGCTGCGCCATGGCGTTGATGGAGCGCACGGTCGAGAGGTCGGTGTTGACGCAGAGCATACCGACGATCTCATCATTCTCGCGGATAAAGTACGTCGCTGACTCCAACGTCTTGCCGCCGGCACCGCGCCCCTCGTAGCCCGTAATAAACGGCAGGTCGCGATACTTGGCGTCGTGCATGATCTTGAGTGCCAGATCGGTGGCGGGACCGCCGACCTTGCGGCCGCTCACGATGCCGTTGCGAATATCGACGATGGCGTGGTCGGGATCCGAGAAATCGTGCAGCACGATTTCGCTGTTTTTGCCGAGTATCTGCTCCAGAAAATCGACCATCGGCAAAAAGCGACGTACGGTCTCGTTCACGGGCAACTCCTTTGGGTGAAATCGGAAATGTTCATAACAATTTTTTCTCATGGTAACACGCTGCCCATCATCTCGTATATCCGCAGGTACATTGCGTAATGCAGACGAACGGTAGGAATTTAGCGGTAAACGGTTGACCAAAAGAAATGTTAGATGTTATTTTGACCAGACACTTTCCTGACCTGCGGAAATGCGTAATTTCAGCTGAAGAATAGTCTGATAACAAAAAATTATTATTGAGAATGAGAATCATCTTTAATACGATATGCAATGAAGGCACAACCTCAACCCCGCACTGCGTCACAATAGAGCGTCAGATGCGAAAACAACTACTTCGAGGATTGGTGGTCAAATGACCCAGGAGACGGTTACGAACGGTACTGAAGCCCTGTTCACTCGCGAAGGCATGCCTCCCGTTAAGGAAATGATCCCGTGTGCCCTTCAGCACGTACTGGCATCGTTTGCCGGCATCATTACCCCGGCGGTCATCATGGCCGGCGTCTACGGCTTTAATAGCCAGCAGAGTACCGACATCATCCAGGTCGCGCTCATTCTTTCGGCGATCGACACGGCCCTTCAGGCCTTCGCTCCCTTCCGTCGCATCGGCGGCGGCCTGCCCATCGTCATGGGCGTTTCGTTCGCGTTCCTGCCGGCCCTGCAGGCCATGGGTGCCTCGGGCTTTAGCTTTGGTGCGCTGCTGGGTGGCGAGATCGTCGGCGGCGCCGTCGCGGTCCTCTTTGGTCTGGCCTACAGCAAGATCAAGTGGCTGTTCCCGCCCGTCGTGACCGGTACGGTCATCTTCTCCATCGGCGTTTCGCTGTATCCCACGGCCGTCAAGTATATGGCCGGCGGTATGGGTACGCCGCTGTGGGGCACCCCGCAGGCCTGGTGCGTCGCTCTTATCACCTTCGCCGTGGTCTTTGCGCTCGCCAACTTTGGCAAGGGCACGCTCAAGCTGGGATCCGTGTTCTTTGGCATGATCGTTGGCATGATCGTCTCCATCCCCTTTGGCATGATCGACTTCTCCAGCGTCGCCACCGCTCAGGTCTTCGCTCTTCCCAAGCTCATGCCCTACGCGCTCGAGTTTGATCCCGAGGTCTGCATTACCCTCGCCGTCGTGTTCCCCATGGTTGCCATCCAGGTTATCGGTGACGTCTCCGCCGCCTGCCTGGGCTCCATCGACCGTATGCCCACCGAGCGCGAGCTCTCCGGCGCTATCGTGTCCCAGGGCCTCACCTCTATGGTCGGCGGTCTGCTGGGCGGTCTTCCCACCAGCGCCCTTGGCCAGAACGTGGGCATCATCTGCTCCAACAAGGTCGTCAACAAGTGGGTCTTTGTGATCATTGCGGCCGTCTTTGCCATCGCCGGTCTGTTCCCGCAGCTCTCTGCCGTCCTTTCCGCTATCCCGCAGCCCGTCATCGGCGGCGCGACCGTCGGCGTCTTTGGCACCATCACCATGAACGGCGTGCGCATGTTCACCCGCGAGGGCCTCACGCAGCGCACTACCACCATCGTCGGTACCTCCGTCGTCTTTGGCCTGGGTATCTGGATGGCCAGCGGTTGCCTTGCCGGCGAGGGTATGCCCGCCTGGGTGTCCACCGTTATCGGCTCCAATGCCGTAACTCCTACCGCCATCATGGCCATTGTCCTTAACCTGATCCTTCCGCAGACGCCGGTCGTGGCTCAGCACATCGACGCCGCCAAGGACGCTGCCGTGGATCTGGTCTTGCCCGAGAGCAAGAAGTAACCAATTCGGTGCTATTCGTCGGCGGACGCATCGCCTCGTCCGCCGACGTCATGCGGCGCCAAGCCGCACTTCAAAGGGTTTGTCCCTTTGGTGAAGCGTTGACGGGAGAGGGCCCGTTTCCGGTGTAGGCCGGCGCTTCGCACTCCGCCATGTCAGAGGTGTCAAACCCCGCCCCTGATGTCGAAGGGAGCATCCATGCTTCTGGTCGCTAACGGTTCCGTCTTTACCCGCAACGCGCAGACCCCGTTCATTCCAAACGGTGCGGTCGCCATTGACGGAGATACGATTGTCGAAGTGGGCCCCGAGTGCGAGCTCAAGGTCAAGTACCCGGATGCCGAGTACGTCGACGCCCAGGGCAACCTCATCATGCCCGGACTTATCAACTGCCACACCCACATCTACTCGGGTCTGGCCCGCGGCCTTGCCATCAAGGGCTGCAACCCCACCAACTTCCTGGAGAATCTTGAGCAGCAGTGGTGGAAGATCGACGACAACCTGACGCTCGACGGCACCAAGGCCAGCGCCTACGCCACGATTCTTGACTCCATCCGCGATGGCGTCACCACGATCTTCGATCACCATGCGAGCTTCTGCGAGATCCCGGGAAGCCTCTTTACCATTAAGGATGCAGCTCAGGAGCTGGGCATGCGTTCGTGCCTGTGCTACGAGGTCTCGGATCGCCGCGGCCAGGAAAAATGCGACCAGGCCATTGCCGAGAACGCCGAATTTGCCCAGTGGGCCGCCAAGGAGCGTCGCGATAACGACAACCATATGATCGCCGCCATGTTTGGCGGTCACGCCACCTTTACGCTGTCGGACGAGACCATGGACAAGATGGCCGAGGCCAACAACGGCCTGACCGGCTTCCACATCCATGTGTGCGAGGGCATGAATGACGTTTGGGACTCCCGCCTCAACCGCGGCGGCATCAGCCCCGTCGAGCGCCTGCTGCAGCACAACCTGCTGGGTCCCGACACCATGCTCGGCCACTGCATCCACGTGACGCCTGCCGAGATGGATATCGTCAAGGAGTCCGGCACCTGGCTCGTCAACAACCCCGAATCCAATATGGGCAACGCCGTGGGCTGCGCTCCCGTGCTCGAGTTCTTCCGCCGCGGCATTCCCGTGTGCATGGGCACCGACGCCTACACCCACGATATGCTCGAGAGCCTTAAGGTCTTCCTGATCATTCAGCGCCACAACGCCGCCATGCCCAACGTAGGCTGGTGCGAGGCCATGACGATGTTGTTCGAGAACAACGCCAAGATGGCGAGCAAGTACTTCGATCGCAAGCTCGGCGTGCTCGAGGCCGGCGCTGCCGCCGACGTCATCGTTATGGACTACAAGCCCTTTACGCCGCTGAGCGAGGAGAACATCGACGGCCACATGCTCTTTGGCATGATGGGCAAAAACTGCCGCACCACCATCATCAACGGCCGCGTCCTGTACAAGGATCGCGAGTTCGTTGGCATTGATGAGGACAAGATCAACGCGTGGACCATGGCTGAGTCCAAGAAGCTCTGGAGCACGCTCAACGATCGCACCTACTAATTACAAGTAGATTCACGCGCGCCGGATGTTTCGCCGCATCCGACGCGCGTATAGGCGACCTCCGCGGGGTCGCCGGCGCTGTGCTAGCGCTACACCGTATTTGCGCCCGCCGCGCGGTCTCGCCGGGCGTTACAGAGAGGAGCTCACTATGAGCGACATCATGAGGCCGATCCCGTTTTCGCAGCTGATGAACTGGATCATCGAGGAGCACAAGACTCAGGGCGCCGTCTTTGGCGTGCGCAAGATGGTCACGGCCAACCAGGAGGGCGCGCTTCCCATTTTTGACGAGCGCATCGAGACTCCGTTTGGCCCGGCCGCCGGTCCCAACACACAGCTTGCCCAGAACATCGTGGCATCCTACGTGGCCGGTTCCCGCTTCTTTGAGCTCAAGACCGTTCAGGTTATGGACGGCGAGGAGCTCTCCAAGTGTGTGAACAAGCCCTGCATCGTGGCGCAGGACGAGTGCTACAACTGCGAGTGGTCGACCGAGCTCGAGGTTCCGCAGGCCTTTGCCGAGTACGTGAAGGCATGGTTCGCCTGCCATCTGATCGCTCGCGAGTACGGCCTGGGAAGCCCGGACGGCTTTGTCTTTAACATGTCCGTGGGCTATGACCTGGAGGGCATCAAGAGCCCCAAGGTCGACGCCTACATCGAGGGCATGAAGGACGCCAGCGGCTCTGACGTCTGGAACGAGTGCCGCGCATGGGCGCTCGCCAACCTGGACAAGTTTGAGCATGTCGACGCCGCGTTTGTCGAGTCCATCCCGGCACGCATCTCCAACTCCATTACCGAGTCCACGCTGCATGGCTGCCCGCCGGCCGAGATCGAGCGCATCGCGACCTATCTGATCACGGAGAAGGGTCTCAACACCTACATCAAGTGCAACCCCACGCTGCTGGGCTATGAGTTTGCCCGCCAGCGTCTGAACGAGTTGGGCTTTGACTACATCGTCTTCGATGACATGCACTTCCGCGAGGATCTGCAGTGGGCCGATGCCGTGCCTATGTTCGAGCGCCTGATTACCCTGTGCGCCGAGCGCGGCCTGGAGTTTGGCGTCAAGCTGACCAACACGTTCCCCGTCGACGTGACGAGGAACGAGCTGCCCTCCACCGAGATGTACATGTCCGGCCGTTCGCTGTTCTCGCTGACCATCGAGGCTGCCCGCCGCATTACCGAGCAGTTTGATGGCAAACTGCGCATCAGCTACTCCGGCGGTGCCACGGTCTACAACATCCGCGCCCTGTACGATGCCGGCATTTGGCCCGTCACCCTGGCGACCGACGTGCTCAAGCCTGGTGGCTACGAGCGCTTTAGCCAGATGGCTGGCGAGTTTACCGATCTGGACGGCAAGCCGTTTGAGGGCGTCTCTCTCGACGCCGTGATCGCGATCCAGACCGATTCGCTCACCAACCCGCTCTACAAGAAGCCGTTGCGCCCGCTGCCCGATCGCAAGGTCGCCGGCAAGAGCCCGCTTTCCGACTGCTTTACCACGCCGTGCCGTACGAGTTGCCCCATCCAGCAGGACATTCCCGCCTACCTGGCGGCTGTTGACGAGGGCCGCTACGAGGACGCACTCAACATCATCATCGAGCGCAACGCCCTGCCGTTCATTACCGGCACCATCTGCCCGCATCCCTGCGGCCGTGCCTGCGAGCGTGCGTTCTACGAGCCCGAGGGCGCCCAGATTCGCGCCAGCAAGCTCAAGGCCGCCCGCGAGGCCATGACCGCCGTGCTGCCCAAGCTGCGCGCCCAGGCCATCGCAAACGACGGCGAGCGCAACGTTGCCGTTATCGGCGGCGGCCCGGCCGGCCTGGCGACGGCGTTCTTCCTGACGCGTGCCGGCGTGCCCGTCACCATCTTCGAGGCCCGCGACTCTCTCGGCGGCGTGGTCCGTCACGTCATCCCCGAGTTCCGTATCGCGAGCGACGATATCTCCCACGATGCCGAGCTCTGCCTGGCCTTTGGCGCCAAAGTGCAGCTCAACGCTCGCGTGGATTCCATCGACGAACTCAAGGCTCAAGGCTTTACTGACGTGGTCGTGGCCACCGGTGCCTGGATGCCCGGCTCTGCGGGCTTGAGCGAGGGCGCCGAGCTCGATGTGCTGGAGTTCCTCGAGGCCGCCAAGAAGGGCGAGAAGCTCGAGCTGGGCGAGGACGTCGTGGTCATTGGCGCCGGCAACACCGCCATGGACGCGGCCCGCGTGGCCAAGCGCCTGGCCGGCGTGAAGAACGTGCGCCTGGTGTATCGCCGCACCAAGAAGCAGATGCCCGCCGACGAGGAAGAGCTCGATTTTGCTCTTGCCGACGGCGTTGAGTTCTGCGAGCTGCTGGCCCCCAAGGCGCTTAACGGCGCCGTGCTGACCTGCGACGTTATGGAGCTTGGCGAGCCGGATGCAAGCGGCCGTCGCAGCCCCGTCGCCACGGGCGAGACCGTCGAGCTTCCCGCCACCACGGTGATCTGCGCCGTGGGCGAGGGCATCGATGCCAGCCTGTACGATGCCGCGGGCGTCGAGCACGACCGTCGCGGCCGTCTCGCCGCCACCTCCACCGGCGTCGAGGGCGTTTGGGCTGCAGGTGACTGCCGTCGCGGTCCTGCTACCGTGGTCGAGGCTATTGCCGACGCCGCCGAGGTCGCCCGTGCCATCGCCGGTGTGGACTTTAACAAGTACACCGACTGCAACGAGCAGGCCGGCCGCGAGGACACCTGCTACGAGCGCAAGGGGTCGCTGTGCCGCGACAAGCGCAACTGCACCAAGACCCGCTGCCTGGGCTGCGGCTCGGTGTGCGAGGTCTGCTGCGACGTGTGCCCCAACCGCGCCAACGTGGCAATTAAGGTGCCGGGCCTGGCCAAGCATCAGGTCGTCCATGTCGACGGCATGTGCAACGAGTGCGGCAACTGCGCCGTGTTCTGCCCTTACCAGGAGGGCCGTCCCTACAAGGACAAGCTCACCCTGTTCTGGAGCGAGGAGGACATGGAGAACTCCGAGAACGAGGGCTTCCTGGCCGTGGACGAGGACCACTTTAAGGTTCGCGTCGCCGGCACGGTCCGCACCGTCTCGGTCGATGCCGTCAACACCGGTCTTCCCGAGGCCGTCCGCCTGACCATCAGGGCTGTGCGCGACAACTATTCGTACCTTCTTAAGAAATAGGCGAGTCTCTTATGGCCAAATCCATTCAACACAACGTGGCCTACGTTGCCTGCGGAAGCGGTTGCGCCTCCGCAGGCGGCGACGCCCACTGCAGCGAAGGCTGCATTGGCTGTGGCGCCTGCGTCACGGCCTGCCCCCACGGCGCCATTGCGCTGGTCGATGGCATCGCCCGCGTGGACCGCTCCAAGTGCACGGGCTGTGGCCTGTGCGGCATGGCGTGCCCGCAGCGCGTGATCGCCTTCGTCCCCGGCTACCAGAACATTCTGGTGCGCTGCAACAACACCGATAAGGGCGCCATTGCGCGCAAGATTTGCGACACGAGCTGCATCGGTTGCGGCATGTGCGCCAAAAAGTGCCCTGCCGGCGCTATCCGCATCGAGGACAACTGCGCCCATATCGACGGCGCGGATTGCCTGTCGTGCGGCATGTGCGCCGTCGTCTGCCCGCATGGCGCCATCCACGACCGCACCGGCATCGCCGCCGGCGTGTAGAAGGGAATCACCATGGCACAGGAATTCACTTTTACCGTTAACGGCGTCGAGTGCACGACGACCCAGAACAAGCCACTGCTGCGCTATCTGCGCGACGACCTGCACATTCACTCCGCCAAGGACGGCTGCTCCGAGGGCGCCTGCGGCACCTGCACTATCCATGTGGACGGTGCGGCCGTCAAGGCGTGCGTACTGACCACCGCGCTTGCCGCCGGCCGCAACATCGTGACCGTCGAGGGCCTGCCCCAGGACGTGCGCGAGGCCTTTGTGTACGCCTTTGGCGCCGTGGGCGCCGTGCAGTGCGGCTTTTGCATCCCCGGCATGGTCATGGCGGGCGCAGCGCTCATCGCCGAGGACCCCGAGCCCACCGAGGAACAGATCAAGTACGCCATTCGCGGTAACGTCTGCCGCTGCACCGGCTACAAAAAGATTATCGAGGGCATTTCGCTGGCCGCTGCGGTGCTCCGCGGCGAAAAGCAGATCGACGAGGACCTGGAGCGCGGCGATGACTACGGCGTGGGCAAGCGCGCCTTCCGTATCGACGTGCGCAAGAAGGTGCTCGGTGAGGGCAAGTATCCCGACGACATCGACGAGCTCGATCAGCCGGGCCTGACCTACGCCAGCGCCGTGCGCTCCAAGTATCCACGCGCCCGCGTGCTCTCCATCGACACCTCCAAGGCCGAGGCCCTGCCCGGTGTGGTGGGCATCCTGCGCGCCGAGGACGTGCCGGTCAACCAGGTCGGCCACCTTATCCAGGACTGGGACGTCATGATTGCTCAGGGCGATATCACCCGTTGCGTGGGCGATGCCATCGTGCTGGTGGTCGCCGAGGACGAGGCGACGCTCGAGAAGGCCAAGAAGCTCGTAAAGATTGACTACGAGCCGCTGGAGCCCGTGCGCAACATTGTCGAGGCCAGGGCCGCCGACGCCCCGCGTCTGCACGACAGCTTCTTTGCCTTTGGCAACACGGTGGAGCTCAAGGACAACGTGTGCCAGAGCCGTCATGTGACGCGCGGCGACGCCGCCAAGGCGCTGGCAGAGAGCGCGTTCACCGTGACGCAGCGCTTTACCACGCCCTTTACCGAGCATGCCTTCTTGGAGCCCGAGTGTGCCGTTGCCTTCCCGTACAAGAACGGCGTCAAGGTGCAGTCGACCGACCAGGGTGCCTACGATACGCGCAAAGAGTGCGCCCACATGTTTGGCTGGGACAACGAGCCCGAGCGTGTGGTCGTCGAGACCATGCTCGTGGGTGGCGGCTTTGGCGGCAAGGAGGACGTGTCCATTCAGCATCTGGCCGCGCTCGCCGCCTATAAGTTCCAGCGTCCTGTGAAGTGCAAGCTCACGCGTGCCGAGTCACTCGCGTTCCATCCCAAGCGCCATGCCATGGACGGTACCTTTACACTGGGTTGCGACGCCGAGGGCAACTTTACCGGTCTGGATTGCGAGATCAACTTTGATACCGGCGCCTACGCGTCGCTGTGCGGCCCGGTGCTCGAGCGCGCCTGCACGCATGCCGTCGGCCCCTACAAGTACCAGAACACCGACATTCGCGGTTTTGGCTACTACACCAACAACCCGCCCGCCGGCGCGTACCGCGGCTTTGGCGTTTGCCAGTCCGAGTTTGCGCTCGAGAGTCTGATCGACTTGCTGGCAGAGAAGGTCGGCCTGGATCCGTGGGAGATCCGCTACCGTAACGCCATCGAGCCGGGCGAGGTTTTGCCCAACGGCCAGATTGCCGACTGCTCCACGGCGCTTAAGGAGACACTGCTCGAGGTCAAGGATGCCTACTACGCGCATCCCGGCCACGCCGGCATTGCCTGCGCTATGAAGAACGCTGGCGTGGGCGTTGGCCTGCCCGACGCCGGCCGCTGCAAGATTCGCGTCGAGAACGGCGTGGCCGTGGTCTATGCCGCCACGTCCGACATCGGCCAGGGCTGCAACACCGTCTTTTTGCAGGACGTTGCCGAGGCCTGCGGTCTGCCGCTTCGCTGCATTGCCAACGGCGAGTGCTCCACCGAGAACGCTCCCGACTCCGGCACCACGTCTGGCTCGCGTCAGACGGTCGTGACCGGCGAGGCCGTGCGCGGTGCCGCCTTCCTGCTGCGCGATGCCATGCTTGACATCGAGGCCGGCAAGTCTGCGCCCGCCGCTCCCGTGAATGCACATGGCGACGGCGTCAAGATCGAGTACGACGACGGTCGCGCCTATCAGCTGCACACGCAGGAGCTCGTCGCTGGTCAGGGTATGCATCCTCAGGATCCCGCGGCCGCCATCAAGGCACTCGAGGGATGCGAGTTTGGCTACGTGTACTTGGAGCCGACCGACAAGCTGGGTGCGGATGTTCCCAACCCCAAGAGCCACATCTGCTACGGCTTTGCCACGCATGTGGTCATTTTGGACGATGACGGCCGCGTGAGCGAGGTCTATGCTGCGCACGATTCCGGCAAGGTGGTCAACCCCATCTCCATCCAGGGTCAGATCGAAGGCGGCGTGCTCATGGGTATGGGCTATGCGCTTACCGAGGACTGGCCGCTCAAGGACTGCGTGCCCCAGGCAAGGTACGGCACGCTCGGGTTGTTCCGCGCGCCCGAGATTCCGGATATCCACGCCATCTACGTGGAGAAGGACGAACTGCTGCCCGTGGCATACGGCGGCAAGGGCATCGGCGAGATCGCAACGATCCCCACGGCGCCCGCCGTGCAGAACGCCTATCGCGCATTCGACGGCAAGCTGCGTCCGGATCTGCCCATGGTGGATACGCCGTACAGCCGCGCCCGTCACCGTGGGTAGGGCGCAGACGGCATTGCTGATGGGCTGTTCGCGCACAACACCAACTGTATATGCTGCACCTTTGGCCCCGGCTCCATCGCGAGCCGGGGCCTTTTGTTTGGAGCGCCTCCGCATGCGGAAACTGTGTCCCGGAATCCAGCTTCGGAACGGGATGAACTTTCCCAACGGGGCCGCATGCGGAAGCTGCGTCCCGGAATCATGCCTCAGAATGGGATGCGTTTTCCGCTGGCCGGTCGTTTGGAAAGCGCATCCCAGTTTGAGTGTTTATTCCGGGATGCGGTTCCCGCTGAAGGACTCAACCGGAAAGCCTGTCCAGCTCTGAGACGGGATTCCGGGACACGCTTTCCGCCAGGCCCGCCATCCGGAAAGTGCATCCCGTTTTGAGCGTCCAGGCTGGGACGCGCTTTCCGTTGGCGTGGTCGTTGGGAAAACGCGGCCCAGATAGGGGGATGCGATCTGGCGATGCGTGGCCTAGCAGCTACTACAGGTCCACCTCGTTGAGCCATGTCGGCAGCGCGGTCTGCCGGATGCCTGCCGTCTGCAGCTTTTTGGCGAGCATTCCTGTCGAGCGGACCTCGTTCATGGTAAAGCGCAGCAGAGGGTGACCGTAGAGCGATAGGTGCGCCTCGCGCTGTCGTTCGGCAACGAGCGCCTCGGCGGTGGTGCGTCCGGCCAGCATGGTCTGGTCGGTATATTTGATGAGCCCGTCGAGCTCGCCCAGCGTGAGTTCCCGCGCCTGGCGCTCCCAGGCAAAGTCCGTTCGTATGGGCTTGGCCGAATCGAAGGGGCCCGTCAACTCGTATTGAAGCCAGTCGGGCGCAAAGCCCGTCTCGATCATGACGGCTCGGGCGACCGATTCCCCGCCGCTCTCGGCGCGGGCGTCGGCATATCGAAGCGTTGTGAGAGCCGTACGAATCGCGCGACCATTGCGGGCAGTCGCTCGTTGCTCAACGGCCTCCATCAGCTGTTCCCGCGCAAGGCCGAGCTTTGAGATCGCCGAATCGGCAATGGGCATGCCGTCGACAAAACCAGTTTGCAGCAGGCAATCTGTGGCCGTTTGGATGGGCGGCGTTACCGATATGCCGGCTCTGCGTATTGCTCCGGCCGGCTCAATCTGGTGTCGCTGAATATGTGCGCCCGGACGAGCCGACGGCTTTGTCGAGCTGCAAACATGCACGACATTCAGGTGTCGCCACGAGACCTCGAGCCCCAGCAGGCAAGCTGCCGAAAACGAGCAGAACGTCCAATCGGGATGGATGATCGCAAGGGCGCGGATAATCTCGCAATGGCGTTGCGCTCGGTTGAGTTCATCCCAGCGCGTTTTTCGCGCAAACAACCCCGGAATGGGCGAGACAACCGTGCCGCCGGTGCGCCGAAGGAGCGCTTTTCGGATCGCCGCGCTCGGGGGAATCAGACAGCGCCCCTCTTGCTCGGCTTGAGTGAGCAGTTGGTCGATGAGCTGGTCATTGCAATGGGTCATGAGCTACCGCCTCCTTTTGGGTAGCAAAAACGTATCAGCTGGAACTTGCCGCTCAGCTGACCAAAAGCTGACCAAAATCTAACCATGCAGGTAGATGACCTGCTTTTGGCGACATATTTCTTGTTTGAATCGGTGGGTGGTAATCGGCGACCGTGAACGGTAGCTAGATATGAAGTCTTGGTAAGTTTCGGGACGTGTACTTTTTGAAAAAGAGCATTCTATCTGCTGTTTTGTGTTTCTGGATCGCATATTTGAAGGCATGTGATACGGGCGGCGGATCGTCGTCTGTGTCGGCGGAAACTGTGACCCGGAATTGCCGCTCGGAATGGGATGCGCTTTCCGGATCAGCCCTCAACCGGAAACTGCGTCCCAGATTTCGGCCCCAGAGTGGGATCCGCTTTCCGGATCGGGCCTCAAGCGGAAACTGCATCCCAGAATGAGCTCTCGGAGTGGGATGAACTTTCCCAGCGGTGCTTCTACCGGAAACTGCGTCCCGGATTCGACGCTCAGAATGGGATGCATTTTCCGGCAGAAGCTTCAGCGGAAAGTGCATCTCAGAATTCAGGCTCAGAGCGGGACGCACTTTCCGGATGGCATGGGACTGCGGAAACTACGGCCCAGTTTTTGGCTCCAGAACGGGATACATTTTCCGGAACGGTCCACGTGCGGTGGTATACCGACCCTTTTGCGTGGCCCGCTTGTCGAATTACGTTATAGCTAGCTATATTATAGGAAGATATAATATAGCTAGCTATAACGTAAGGGAAGGATGGCCCTATGTTTATCGGAAGAACAGCGGAAATGTCCGAGCTCAATCGACTGTATGACACGGGCTCCTTTGAGATGCCTGTGATTTACGGCCGCCGTCGTGTGGGTAAAACGCGCCTTATCACAGAGTTCATCCAAGGCAAGAAGGCTATTTACTTTCAAGCTCGTCGTACCAATGCGGAGGCAAACCTGCACGGCTTTAGCCAGGCGATACTCGCGGGTTCGGTTGGTGCTGCAGGCGTGTCGTTTCGTAGTTTTGACGAAGCATTCGATGCGTTGGCCACCATGGCTCGCACGGAACGTTTGATTGTCGTGATTGACGAGTATCCCTATCTCGCCCAATCGAATCCCGAGATCAGCTCGTTGCTGCAAGACAAGATCGATCACTTGTACAAAGAGACCAAGCTCATGCTGATTCTATGCGGGTCGTCGCTTTCGTTTATGGAGGAACAGGTGCTGGGCTACGAGAGTCCGCTATACGGTAGGCGTACGGCACAGTTTAAGATCATGCCGCTCGATTTTACGACGACCCTCGGCCTGTGGCAGAGCATGGGTCGCGAAGACGCTGCAGTTTGCTATGGCATGACGGGCGGCATTCCTGCATATATCGAGAAAGTCGATCCTACCGTATCGCTCAAGGACAACATCAAACGTCTATTTCTTACTCCTACGGGCTATCTCTTTGAGGAGCCGAGCAACCTGCTATTGCAAGAGTGCCGCAATCCCGAGCAATATGATGCGATCGTGCAGGCAATTGCCCAGGGACGCTCGAGGATCTCGGAGATTGCGAGCTCTATGGGAATCCCTGCGAGCAACGTTAAGAGCTATGTGGATAAGCTGGCGTCGCTTGGGATTGTCGAGCGCGAGCTGCCCCTAAACGAGACGAGCAATAAGCGGGCCGTGTATCTGCTGAGCGACCAGATGTTTAGGTTCTGGTACAAGTTTGTGCCGCAGAACATCGGGCTGATTCAAAACGATATGGCCGAGATGGCGTATAAGCGCATTGAGCCGCACGTATCGGATTACATGGGTACGGTCTTTGAGCTTATATGCAGACAATACGTGTACGAACTTGCGCGGGCGGGGCAGCTCGATGTGGTTCCGGCAAGCGTTGGGCGCTGGTGGGGGACGGATAATCGCACACATACGCAGGAAGTAATCGACTTGATTGTTGACGATGGCGAGGGCGCCGCGCTGTTTGCGGAGTGCAAATGGCGCAATGAACCGACGGGTGAAGACGTGCTGCAAAAGCTCGTGCACCGAAGCGAGCTCTTTAGACGGCAACGAAAAAGCTATGCACTTTTCTCAAAAAGCGGCTTTACGCAGGGATGTCGGGATGCCGCGGAGAGTAGGGGAGACGTCAAGCTGATCTCGTTTACCGAGATGTGAGGGCCCGTCCTGTGTTTGTGTCCGCACGAGCGCCTATTCTTACGGCAATGTAGCCGCCTATGTAGTAAGCGGCAGGCAACGGAGAAAGGCCCTAACCGTGTCAGCTGAAAAGACGCCGTGTATCTCGGTTATCGATACGACGAACTTTGCGCGCCAGATTGTGCTGGACTTTGAGTTTGCGCCGGTGCCAAAGCAGCGCCAGCGCCGTGGACTGCGCAACGAGATTATCGAGGTCGGCGCCGTCAAGCTCGATTACCACGGCAACGTTATGGGCGAGTTCTCGCAGTTTGTGCAGACGGAATTTACCGAAGGCGTTGCGTTCCCCGTCCGCGAGCTTACAGGGATATCGGCCGTGGACACTGCGATGGCCGATCCGCTCTACGTGGTGATTAAAAGGCTCGGCGATTGGATCGGTCGCTACTCCGCTCAGGTGGTTTGCTGGAGCGGGGCGGACCGCCGACAGCTTTTGACCGAGTGCCAGGCAAAGCGCATCGACCTTTCCTCATTTCCTGCGGACTGGGCCGACTTGCAGGCGTTTTACACCTCGATCATGGACGTGGGCAGCCACGGGCGTGTCTCGCTGGGCGACGCGGCAACGTGGTTTGGCATCGAGTTCGACGAGTCGACGGGCCATGCCCACAGCGCCCTAGCCGATGCACGCGTGACCGCCAAGCTGCTCAAGCAGACGATGGAGGGGGACTATCACGTGAGTCCGTGCGCCCAGGAGATTCGCCAGCGGTGGGGGATGGGCGAGCGACCCCAGACGCGCCTTTCTAGCAAGTGCCCCGAGCTGGGTGACTTGCTGCTGAAGCTGAAGGCGGAGGGGAGGTAGGCCTTTTGAGAACGCCATTCGGTTTGGCATGGCGGAGCTGTAAGCGCGGCTCCACCATGCTGTTTGAATCAAAGCGTCAACCAGTATGACGAGCTGCCTGGTCTGTCTGCCTACACCATCGCAATCCCGCGCGCGGCACTCAGCAGCTCATACTCCCTCTGGCTCCACTGACGCAGCTCGGTCGCGCGTACGGCGTCGCGGCACAGGTCCAGGAGCACCTCGGCTCCCTCGCAGAAGCACCCACGGGCAAAGGTGCCAGATCCGTCCGCAACGCACACGCCGTCGGCGAAGAGCTTCCAGCTGGACGGCTCACGCGAGTCGTCTCCGAGCAGCTTGATCTGCAACATATGTGGATTGCCAACAGCACAGAGCTCTTCCTCGAGCTTCTGTACCGTAAAACGCATCTGGTGGGAGAGGCTGCTCTTGACCATGGCCGAGGCGTAGCCATTTGGCTTATCCAGAAGATGCATGTGATTCGGTTTGACGACCAGGTTGTGGAAGTTGCGCTCACTGCGCACGGAGAAATTGTTCATACGGACTCCTTTCATCGATGTTGGCGGGGCCACCGTGCCTCTTGGCCGGTTGGCGTCGGGATTGCGGAGCCAACTCTCTACCCCGACTCTGGATAAAACGCGCCCGCTCCTTGCGGGCACAATGGAGTCTATCAGCGCGCACGGACACAAACCAAGCGCGCTTGCGAAATGACGCGCGGGCGGCGCTTGATTTCGCCGGCTGCTGTTAGGTTTAAATCCGAAAAAGTGTCGAATTATCCCGTGTAAAAGTACGGAAAAGTGTCGTAATGCACACTTTAGAACTTCGAAAAAGTGTCGAAATGAGCACCTAACAACCGCGGAAAAGTGTATCCTAGTGCTAAAACAGCACGTAATAAGGGATGCACTTATGCTGCAGAGAAAAGCGAAAGCACAGTTTGAATCTTGGCTTGCCTCGTCGCCTAACAAGGCTCTTTTGGTCAAGGGCGCCCGACAGGTAGGAAAGTCATATCTGGTCAACGTCTTTGCAAACGAATCGTTCGAAAATGTCGTGACGTTCGACCTTATCGCCGACGCGTCCGTGCGTGATTCGTTTTTGGCGGCGAAAAGTGCGGATGACCTGCTTATGCGCATGTCTATCGCTGCGACGCAGCCGATGGTTGCGAACAAGACCGTCGTGGTTATCGACGAGGTGCAGCGATGCCCCAACGTGGTGACGTTTATCAAATACCTGGTCCAGCGCGGCGACTTTCGATACATCCTTACCGGATCGCTCCTTGGCGTTGAGCTCGAGGGCATCGATTCCCTGCCGGTGGGGTATGTCGAGCAGGTCCAGATGTACCCGCTCGACTTTGAAGAGTTTTGCTGGGCAAATGGCGTTGGTGCCAGCGTGTTTGACATGCTCAGGGGCTGTCTAAAGGATGAGGAGGAGCTCCCCGGCTACCTGTATGACCGCTTGCTCGATCTGTTCCATCAGTATGTGGTGGTGGGAGGCATGCCCGACGCGGTCAATTCCTTCTTGGCGACGCGCAACGTCGACGAGGTTCGAAACATCCACCGCGATCTTCACGCCCTGTATCGCGATGACATCGCAAAGTACGCTCCGCCCGAGCTACGCTTGGTTATTCGCGATATCTATGATTTGATTCCCAGCGAGGCCGGTTCAAAAAACAAGCGATTCAAGCTGTCGTCGATTAGCGGTGTTAAGCGTTTTTCGCAGGTGACAGACCATTTTCTTTGGCTTTCGGAGGCGGGTGTTGCGCTTCCCGTGTATAACGTGACAGCTCCGGTAGCGCCTCTTTTAATGGGGGAGCAGCGAAATCTGTTTAAGCTGTTTTACTTGGACACCGGAATGCTCATGTCCTCATATTCCAAGAAGGTTGCCCAAGGAGTTTTTGATGGAGAGGCAGAAGGCCCCTTTGGCATGAATATGGGGGCGGCATTCGAGGGCTTTGTCGCGCAAGAGCTCAAGGCCCACGGATTCAGATTGCGCTACTTTACGTCTAAAAAGGTCGGCGAGCTCGATTTTGTTGAGGAGACGCTCGATGGGGAAGTGCTTGCTATCGAGGTCAAATCGGGCAAGAGCTTTAAGTCCCACGCGGCGCTCGATAACGCACTGGCAACGAAGGGCTACGGAATCGATCGCGCCCTGGTACTTGCGGAATGTAATCTTCACCGCGATGGTGACGTGCTGTATCTACCCATCTTTATGACAGGGCTTTTGGAGCCGTAATGTGCCGCCGGCTCTTCCGGCCCTCCCTTAACCCTCGCTACTCGTCGTCCTCGTCGTTGGGGTCGCCCTTGAGGGTGTTGATGTCCAGGTACTGGTTATCGTCCTCTTTTTGCTGGGTTTCCGACTCCGCTTGGGTGGGGCCGCGGAACAGCTGGAATCCCTCAAACGCAATGACGCCGAGCAGGGCGATGATAATGGCGATAAAGGCAACCTTGACTGCCTGCGGAAATTCCGAGAAACGCAGCGCCTTTTCCTCGGCGTAATAATCGGCGAAGCGCTCTTCGCCCGTGCTCTTGGTATACGCCGGTGCGGACGCGGCCTCCGGGTCATATTCCGGTGCAGGCGTGGCAGCGTACGGATCGTTGAGATAATCGCTCGATGCGGTGCCATAATCCTCGGTCTCGATGCGACTGGTGCCAGCATAGTCATCGGAATAATCGGAATATGCCGCACCGCCCTCATAGTCCGCGGCGCTCGTGTTGGCGGCAAAAAGCGGGTTAACTGGAACGTCGAGCGCCGGCATGCCGGTGGAGGTCTCATCCAGATCGGCTGCAGTCCAGGAATCGTAGGCAACCTGATGGGCGACGGGCTCATCGAGCCTTGCAACCGGAGGCTTGCGTGCCGCAGGAACAGGCAACTGCTGGGCGCTGTACATAACGGTGCTGTCGGCCGATTTGCCCTTCGTCGCTGCAGCGAGAAATGCCGCCGTCTCGGACGGGTCGCTTGCGGGGCGGGGAGCGGGTGTGGGCGCCGAAGTGGGTGCGGGCGTAGGCGCGGGCGTCGAAACAGCCGGCTGCGCAGGAGTCGGCGCAGATGCGGTCTTAGGCGCAAGTGCGGGATTGGGGCTTGACGGGCGAGCCCCGCCGCCGCCCATGAGTTCGTCGGCGGTCCACGGGCGATCATCCATCACATCGTCAAGGCTCAGCGAAAACAGGTCGTCTTCACCCTCATCGAACATGCGGTGCACATGTCCACCAATTGCCGGAATCAATCCGCGACCGGTGCATGATGCCTTGCTCAACGCCATTCTGTTCCATCCTTTCGAAATACTAATGACATCGATTATATGGAACTTCCCAAGCGGCTCGGTCTCGGATTCGCGCATTCCAGAACTCGCGCCCAAAAGGGGAGGGGCGCAGGCGCGCTGACTATTTGTCGCCGGCGGCAGCCTTTGCCTCGTTGAGGTAACTATAGAAGCTGTATTTGGAGATGCCAAAGAACTCGCAGGCGCGTTCGCTCGACTTGGAGATGAGGAAGGCGCCGCGACGGTCGAGGTAGCCAATGGCGCGGATGCGCTCGTCTTTGGTCATGAGCGCCGCGGGCTTGCCCACAAACTGTTCGCACTCGCGCAGCAGGTCTTCGAGCAGGTCGCCGATGTTTTTGGTAATGGGCTCGGGCTCGGTGTAGCCCGAGCCGCCGGTGCCGGTAAAGGCATCGAGCGAGCGCTCAAAAGCCTTCATAAGCGTAATGTCAAAGTTAATGCCCAAAATGCCGACGGGCTTGCCCTCGTCGTTGCGGATAAAGATGGTCGAGGACTTGAGCAGCTTGCCATCGGCGGTTTTGGTGAGGTATGGCTCGCGGTCGTGCACGTCGGCGGTGCCCTCGTGCATGGATTCAAGCACAATATGGCTGGGGCCGTCACCCAGTTTGCGCCCGCTGACGTGGCCGTTTTCGATCACTACGATGGAGTGGTCCACATCCTCGGTCTCCAGGTCGTGGACGACGACTTCGCAGTTGGGGCCAAATTGGAGCGCCAGGCCGTGTGCAAGGCGCTTATAAAACTCAATCTGTGCGGGGGTCATGGGTGCCTTCCTAAAAATTAGTTTGGGCTCACTTTGCCATAAACCTCACTTGTTCGCAAATAACGAAAGCGTCGCTGCGTTATCTGACCGTTCGGCGGAAAAAAGGTACCGATTACGGCAACAAACAATTTGTTAGGTTTTCCAATCAAAAAGTGTGATAGAACAGTGCTAACAAACTTTTTGTTTGGCATCCACATAAAAGTTCAGTCGCAGGAATGGGAATGGGCTGAAACGCGTATGCGGGGGCCGGCAAGAGAGGACTTAAGGAGTTCACCGTATGGCCGATAAGATCCAGTGGGCGGGCAACACGATGCCCAAGAGCGATGACAAGCACTTGGGAATCATGAGTCTCGACCACGTGAAGAAGGCCCGTGCCTTCCACCAGTCGTTCCCCCAGTACACCGTCACTCCGCTTGCCCGCCTGGACGGCCAGGCCGCGCGCCTGGGCCTGTCCAACCTGTGCGTTAAGGACGAGAGCTATCGCTTTGGCCTCAACGCCTTTAAGGTCCTGGGCGGTTCGTTTGCCATGGCCAACTACATTGCCGACGAGACCGGCAAGGACGTTGCCGAGTGCACCTTCGATTACCTGACCTCCGATCAGCTTGCCAAGGACTTTGGCCAGGCCACCTTCTTTACCGCCACCGACGGCAACCATGGCCGCGGCGTGGCGTGGGCTGCCAACAAGTTGGGCCAGAAGGCCGTCGTGCACATGCCCAAGGGTTCCACCAAGCCCCGCTTCGATAACATCGCCGCCGAGGGCGCCACGGTGACCATCGAAGAGGTCAACTACGACGAGTGCGTGCGCATGGCCGCCGCCGAGGCCGATGCCTGCGAGCGCGGCGTCATCGTTCAGGACACCGCCTGGGAGGGCTACGAGAAGATCCCGTCTTGGATCATGGAGGGCTACGGCACGATGGCTTCCGAGGCTGCCGAGCAGCTGCGCGAGATGGCCATCAACCGCCCGACGCACGTCTTTGTCCAGGCTGGCGTGGGCTCGCTGGCCGGCGCCGTGGTGGGCTACTTCACCAACCTGTATCCCGATAACCCGCCCACCTTCGTTGTGGTCGAGTGCGCTCCGGCCGCCTGCCTGTACAAGGGTGCTGCCGCCGGCGACGGCGATCCGCGCATCGTGGACGGCGACATGCCCTCCATCATGGCCGGCCTGTGCTGCGGTGAGCCCAACATCCTGGGCTGGGATATCCTGCGCAACCACACCACCGCCTTCGTGTCCTGCCCCGACTGGGTCACCGCTCGCGGCATGCGTACCCTGGGCGCTCCCGAGAAGGGCGACCCGCGCGTCATTTCCGGCGAGTCCGGCGCTGTGACCACCGGCCTGGTCGAGACCCTCATGCTCGATCCCGAGTACGCCGAGCTCAAGGAGCTCATCGGCCTGGACAAGACGAGCTCTGTGCTCTGCTTCTCCACCGAGGGCGACACCGATCCGGATCAGTACCGTCGCATCGTCTGGGAGGGCGAGTACCCCACCTGCTAGCAGGTCTGACCTGTCCGGAGGCAGCCGGAGGACTTTACTCCCTGCTCGGACAGTCCTGCTCGCACGGAGAGCACATTAAGTGCTCTCCGGCTCGTGCGGAACTCGCGACGGAGCAAAGTCCTCCGTCCGCCTCCTATGGTTACTTGCTTGTGGGGTGCTCGACCTCACGCTGCTTGGCACAAGTGATCTATCTGAAATATCTACCTGTAGGTAAACCCTTGTAGAAAGGTTAACTGTTATGACTAAGGAACTCGATTTCGAGGCAATTAAAAACGCTGCTGAGTCCCATCGTGCTGATATGACTCGCTTCCTGCGCGCTATGATCTCCCATCCCTCTGAGTCCTGCGAGGAGGGAGAGGTTGTCGCCTGCATCAAGGCCGAGATGGAGAGCCTTGGCTATGACGAGGTCAAGGTCGACGGCCTGGGCAACGTCATGGGCTTTATGGGCGAGGGCGACAAGATCATCGCCATCGACTCCCACATCGACACCGTCGGCATCGGCAACATCGAGAACTGGGATGCCGATCCCTACGAGGGCTACGAGACCGACGAGATCATTTACGGCCGCGGCGGCTCCGACCAGGAGGGCGGCATGGCTTCCGCTACCTACGCTGCCAAGATGATGAAGGACATGGGCCTCATCCCCGAGGGCTACAAGATCATGGTCGTCGGCACCGTCCAGGAAGAGGACTGCGACGGCATGTGCTGGCAGTACATCTACAACAAGGACGGCATTAAGCCCGAGTTCGTCATTTCCACCGAGCCCACCGACGGCGGCATCTATCGCGGCCACCGCGGCCGCATGGAGATCCGCGTCGACGTTCACGGCACTTCCTGCCACGGCTCTGCTCCCGACCGCGGCGACAATGCCATCTACAAGATGGCCGACATCATCGCCGACGTCCGCGCCCTCAACAACAACGGCTGCGACGAGTCGACCGACATCAAGGGTCTCGTTAAGATGCTCGACCCCAAGTACAACCCCGAGCACTACGAGGATGCCCGCTTCCTGGGCCGCGGCACCTGCACCGTCAGCCAGATTTTCTACACCAGCCCCAGCCGCTGCGCCGTGGCCGATTCCTGCGCCATCTCCATCGACCGTCGCATGACCGCCGGCGAGACCTGGGAGTCCTGCCTGGACGAGATCCGTAACCTGCCGGCCGCCAAGAAGTACGGCGACGATGTGAAGGTCTCCATGTACATGTACGACCGTCCGTCCTGGACCGGCGAGGTCTACGAGACCGAGGCTTACTTCCCCACGTGGATCAACAAGGAGACCGCTCCGCACGTCAAGGCCCTCGTCGACGCCCACAAGGCCATGTTCGGTGACGAGCGTATCGGCTGCGAGCCCAGCATGGACAAGCGCACCGGTCGCCCGCTGTGCGACAAGTGGACCTTCTCCACGAACTGCGTTTCCATCCAGGGCCGCTACGGCATCCCCTGCGTGGGCTTTGGCCCGGGTGCCGAGTCTCAGGCTCACGCTCCCAACGAGGTCACCTACAAGGACGACCTGGTCACCGCTGCCGCCATGTACGTGGCTGCCCTGAACCTCTACGATCCGAGCCAGGCCGATGGCGACGCCACCGTGTTCCGCGCCGGTCTGACCAACAACAAGATCGACTAGTCCCATTCCTCGATTTTGTTGAGCCGGGGGCCGCTCGCGTCCCCGGCACCCCCTGTCGACTTGGGGCCCGCGGTCGTTATCTCCCATGCTTCCTCAACGGTAGCGGGTCCTCGTCATAGCGCTCTGCATGTTCTAGCCACACGCGCATGCCGGAGCACGTCTACTCATTGCGATCTTTCATCTTTAGAAAGGACATTTCCATGGACGTCAAGTTTACCGAGCTCGTCGAGCAGCTGAACGGCCTCGATTTTAAGGGCATGTACGGCAGCGACTTCCTGCACACCTGGGACAAGACCACCGATGAGCTCAAGGCTCTCTACATCGTCGCCGACGCCCTGCGCGAGCTGCGTGAGAACAACGTTTCGTCCAAGATCTTCGACTCGGGCCTGGCCGTCTCCCTGTTCCGCGACAACTCCACCCGTACGCGCTTCTCCTTCTCTAAGGCCGCCAACCTGCTCGGCCTTGAGCTGCAGGACCTGGACGAGAAGAAGTCCCAGATCGCTCACGGCGAGACCGTCCGCGAGACCGCTACCATGATCTCCTTCATGGCCGACGTCATCGGCATCCGCGACGACATGTACATCGGCAAGGGCGACGCCTACATGGCCGAGGTCTCCGAGTCTGTCCAGCAGGCTTACGAGGACGGCGTTCTGGATCACCGTCCCACGCTCATCTCCCTGCAGTCCGATTCCGACCACCCCACGCAGTCCTCTGCCGACATGCTCTACCTCATCAACGAGTTTGGCGGCCTTGAGAACCTCAAGGGCAAGAAGGTTGCCGTCACCTGGGCCTATTCACCCTCTTACGGCAAGCCGCTGTCCTGCCCGCAGTCGCTGATCAGCCTGCTGCCCCGCTTTGGCATGGACGTCACCCTGGCCCACCCCGAGGGCTACGACCTCATGCCCGAGGTCGTTGAGCGCGCCAAGGGCTATGCCGCCGAGTCCGGCACCACCTTTAAGCAGGTCAACACCATGGCCGAGGCCTTCGAGGGCGCCGACATCGTGATCCCCAAGAGTTGGGCTCCGTTTGCCGCCATGGAGAAGCGCACCAACCTGTACGCCGAGGGCGACGACGCCGGCATCGCTGCGCTCGAGAAGGAGCTGCTCGCCCAGAACGCCACCCATCAGGACTGGTGCTCCACGACTGAGCTCATGGAGAAGACTGCCAACGGCCAGGACACCATCTTTATGCACCCGCTGCCCGCCGACATCTCCGGTGTCTCCTGCGAGCACGGCGAGGTCAACGCCGACGTCTTCGACATGCACCGCGTGGGCATGTACAAGGAGGCCAGCTACAAGCCGTACGCCATCGCAGCCATGATGTTCCTGCAGAAGGTTGCCGATCCCGCCGCTACCCTCAAGGCCCTCGACGAGCGCAACACCGCCCGTTGGCTCCAGGCCTAAAGCCGGGTTGAGGTAAGCCATGTAAAGGGGGCGCTCTGCCAACCGGCGGGGTGCCCTTTTTTGCATCGCGGGCGTGCGGGATAAGCGCTTTCGATGTGGATGCCCGCGGCGCGAGTTATGGGTACGATGGTTTCGGGGGAGGTATCACCATGAGACTTGGATGCGTCATTATGGCTTCGGGCGAGGGCAAGCGGTTTGGCTCTAACAAGATGCTTGCCGATATCTATGGCGAGCCGCTGATTGCCCGGGCCATCGATTCGGTTCCCCGGGGCTTTGACGTCGTGGTTTCGACGCGTTGGCCCGAGGTCGCTCAGATTTGCGAGGACAAGCATTGCCCGTGCGTTCTGCACGATGGCGAGCTGCGCAGCGAAAGCGTCCGTGCGGGCCTTTCGTGGGGAGTCGAACGCAACTGGAAAGGTTGCCTCTTTTTGCCGGGCGACCAGCCGCTTGTGAGCACGGACTCTTTTGAGGCCATGGTTCGCGCGTTTGACGAGCGTGGCCGCAAACATCCGGTGCGCTTGGCGTGCAACGGTGAGCCTTCGAGCCCGGTGCTCTTTCCGGCGGAACTATTCGATGCACTCATGCGTCTTGAGGGCAAGGACGGCGGGGGCTCGATTCTCAAGGACCGTACCGACGTGGTGCTGGTCGAGGCGCGTGCCTACGAGCTGTGGGATGTCGATACCGCAGAGGGACAGCGACGCATAACGGAGCATATCGCGGCCTGCTCGTATTTTGATCGCGTGGCCAACTGTATTAATCAATAAGGAGCAACATGATCATCATCAAAAACGGCGCGCTCGTGACGCCCCAGGGGCTTCGCCGCGCCGATCTTGCCATGGAGGGCGACAAGATTGTGCGGATTGCCGCGGCAATCGAGCCGGGCGCCGACGATACCGTCGAGGATGCCGCGGGCTGCTGGGTGTTTCCCGGCTTTATCGACGGCCACACGCACATGCAGTGCTGGACTGGCATGGATTGGACGGCCGATAGCTTTGAGACCGGCACGCGCGCGGCTGCCTGCGGCGGTACCACGACCATCGTCGACTACGCGACGGCCGATCGCGGCGTGACCATGCCCGATGCCTTGGCCGAGTGGCATCGCCGCGCTGACGGCACCTGCACGGCCAACTACGCCTTTCATATGGCACTCGCCGAGTGGAATGAGCGCAACCGCGCCGATCTTTCGGCCATGCGCGAGGCGGGCGTGTCGTCGTTTAAGACCTACTTTGCCTATGACCACCTGCGCTTGGACGATGCCGAGACGCTCGAGGTGTTGGAGGAGCTCAAGCGCCTGGGCGGTATCCTGTGCGTGCATTGCGAGAACGGCACGTTGGTGAATGAACTGCAGAAGCGCGTGTACGAGCAGGGTATCCACGGGCCCGAGGGCCACGCGCTCAGCCGTCCGGACGTGTGCGAGGCCGAGGCAGTGAGCCGTCTGCTATATCTGGCGCACCTGGCCGGCGACGCACCGGTCAACGTGGTGCACCTTTCGACCAAGCTGGGGCTCGAGGCCATCCGTGCTGCCAAAGCGCGCGGGCAGAAGAATATCTATGTCGAGACCTGCCCCCAGTATCTGATGCTCGACGACACCTGTTATCTGGAGCAGGGCGAGGACGGCTTTGCGGGCGCCAAGTATGTGATGAGCCCGCCGCTGCGCCATGCCGGTGACCGTGCCGCGCTGCGCGAGGCGCTTGTGGCCGGCGAGATCGATACTATCGCCACCGACCACTGCAGCTTTAACCTGCACGGGCAAAAGGACCGCGGGCGCGACGATTTCCGCGCGATTCCCAACGGCGGGCCCGGCGTGGAGCATCGTCCCGTCGCGATTGCCACGAGCTTTGAGGGCCAGCTGGGCCCCGAGGACCTCTGCCGCTTGATGAGCGAGAACCCGGCGCGCGTTTTTGGCATGTATCCACGCAAGGGCTGTCTTGCCGAGGGTGCCGATGCCGACGTGTGCGTGTGGGATCCCCAGGCGCGCTGGACCATTCGCGCCGCGACACAGCATCAGGCTGTGGACTACACGCCGCTCGAAGGCTTTGAGGCACATGGCCGCGCCAAGGTCGTGTTTGTGAACGGCGTGCTGGTGGCGCGCGATGGCGAGCCCACCGGAGCCCAGCCCGGTCGCTACGTGCCCCGCTAGCAGCAAAGATGCCGTGTCCCCTCCTCAGTTGCGGTGAAATACGGACTGTTTGGCCGCCCGACGGCCGCAAACAGTCCGTATTTCACCGCAACTGAGGAGATGGGGCCGGCTACTTGAGGCTGCTGGCGACGACGGGGCGGTCGAGAGCTGCCTCGAAGCGGTCGGCCATCGTGGGGTCGCTGAGCGTGTCGACTTGGTTGAGCATGACGCGTGCGGTGCTGAGTTTCAGCGCCTGCATCTCGGCATTGAGCACCTGGGCGACGCGCTCGGGCGTGGCGATGTCGGTGAGCTCGCAGCCGCAACGCTCGCAAAAGAGCTCGGGGCGGTGGACGGCTTCGTTGATGGGCTTGCTGAGTCCCGAGGCGCCGACGACCCAGACAACGTTTGCCGTGCCGGCGGGAACGACCGGCTCCCACGGGGCATGCGCCTTGAGCGGGAGTCGCTTGCTACCGTCTGCCTCGGCCAACACATAGTCAAAGCGCTGTGCCAGCCCGCCGAGTGGCTCGGCGGGGGCGGAGAGCTTGCCTGTCTCCGGGTCCAAAACACCCACCTGGCAGATACTTCCGCGGCTCATGCCCGCGCATGCCTCGCAGGTGCAACCGGGGACATGCGAGGCGCCCGGCTTCCAAGGCGCGGCGTCCAGGCGACGATTCGACCCGTCCCATGGCACGCCGGCAACGGGAAGCATATGCGTGGTGGTGCAGAGGAGCACGCGGCCGCCAGCGCGCATGAGCTCAAGACCCAGCGTTTTGAGCAACGTCGACTTGCCGCCGCTGCCGATAATCGCGGTAATGCCCGGCTCGATCCTGAGCGCCGAGGCAAGATTGCCGCTAACCGTTTCCATCTGTTCACCGCCGTATAATACTGTGATAATAAATAATCATCAGAGTAGCGGTCGAACCGCTTTTGCTCTGCTCAAACCGTAGCACAGGGAGGTGCCCCGGGAATGCTCGTTTATGTTCGCGGCGCCGGCGATATCGCCACGGGTGTCGCCGCTCGCTTGGTGCGCGCCGGCGTGTCGGTCGTCATGGCCGATATCGCGGTTCCCACGTGCATCCGCCGCACAATCAGTTTTTGCGAGGCTATTCGCCTGGGCGAGGTCCAGGTCGAGGGCATTCGCGCTCGCTTGGCGCAGACGCCGGCAGAGGCGCTCGAGATTACCCAAGCGGGGGATGTTGCCGTCGTGGTGGACCCTCAGGCCAAGATGCTCGATGAGCTTAAACCCGCGGCTGTGGTCGACGCGATTCTGGCCAAGCGCAACCTGGGCACCACGCGCGACATGGCGCCTACCGTCATCGCCGTGGGGCCGGGCTTTACCGCGCCGGTCGATTGCGACGCCGTGGTCGAGACCATGCGCGGGCATTTTTTGGGCCGTGTCATTACCCAGGGCTCGCCCCAGCCCAACACGGGCGTGCCGGGCGTGATCGCCGGCTATGGCAAGGAGCGCGTTATCCACAGCCCCGCCGCCGGCGTGTTTCGGTCCGACCGCGCAATCGGCGACATCGTGAGCGCCGGAGACGTGATTGGCTACGCGGACGATACGCCCATGTGCACACAGATCGATGGCTGCCTGCGCGGGCTTTTGGCGAACGGCGTGCAGGTGACTGAGGGCTTTAAATGCGCCGATGTCGATCCGCGCGGCGATGCCAGCTATATCAACTACATTTCGGACAAGGCGACGTCGGTCGGCGGCGGCGTGCTCGAGGCACTCGCTATGCTCACCGATATCTTTAGAGGATAGAAGGCGGCAATGGAAAAGCTCGATGTTGTGAATGCGGCGCTTGCCGCCCTGCGTGCTGGCGAGACGTGCGAGCTCGTGGTCGTGGCCGGCACGGCAGGGTCATCGCCGCGCGGCGTGGGCGCATGGATGGTCGTCTTTGCCGACGGCAGCCAGGCGGGCACTATCGGCGGCGGCAAGATTGAGCTCTTTGCGCTGGATGAGGCGCGCGAACTCCTGAGCGCGGGACAGTCGCGTCTGGTCCGCTACACCATGGGCGGCGAGAACTCCGATACCGGCATGATCTGCGGCGGAGCCATTTGCCTGTGCTATCTGCATCTGGATGCGACCCAGGCACCGTTGTTCCAGGAAATTGCCGACGTCTTGGTCTATCGGCGCATCGGCGACTTCGTCATCGACTTTGAGCCGTTTATCGCGAGCGCGCTCGAGGGCGATGTGGCCGAGTACCATGGCGAGGCATCGCGCCATACCATTGCGGGCTGCCCCGGGCTTTCACTGGTGGAGGAGGGGAGTAACGTCACCTACACCAACGCTGCCTCTGAGATTCCCGCGGCGCACATCGAGACGCTCTGCCCCGAGGGCCTGACCTACATCTTTGGCTGCGGACACGTGGGCGCCGCGACGGCGCGCGTGCTCACGGCGGCGGGCTTTGCCGTCGTGGCCTGCGATGACCGCCCCGGCACGTTGACGCCCGAATGGGTGCCCGGTGTCTACGATCGTCGCCTGGTCGATTACAAGAACCTGAGCGAGCTGTGTCCCATCGGTCCGCGCGACTTGGTGGTCGTCGCCACGGCGGGTCACAAGTCCGATATCGACGTGGTGATTCAGGCCATGCGTGCCAAGCCTGCCTACCTGGGCTGTCTGGGTTCGCGCCGCAAGACGGCCTTTGTGCGTGCCCGCCTGGAGCAGGAAGGTTTTACGCAGGACCAGATCGACGAGCTGCACCTTCCGATCGGCGTTGCCATCGAGGCCGAGGACCCCGAGGAGATCGCCATCTCCATCGCCGCCGAGATGATCCACCTGCGCCGCACCAAACTCGTCCCCCGCAAGCGCTAATCGCATCCCCACCAATAAGTTGCGGTGAAATACGGACTGTTTAAGCCTGTTAGGCCGCCAAACAGTCCCTATTTCACCGTAACTGCTTTTTGGGACCCATTTGTGCGGGGGAGTTGTGGAGTTGTGCAGGCAGACGAGGTTTTTCTGGAAATACGCACCCAATGCGCGTATAGTACCGATTGTTTTGTCGGCTCCTGCTGCGTCGAGTCCAAACCGCGAAATGCCATGAGCGGCGCGGATGCAGCCAGGAGGCACGAGGACAACCCATTGTGGCCACGCCCCGTGCTTAAAACCCCAAGAAGGAGTGAACAATGGCAGAAGAGAAGTATGTGCCGCGTCTGAAGACCAAGTACAACAACGAGGTCAAGCACCAGCTTCAGGAAAAGTTCCAGTACGAGAACGTCATGATGATCCCCAAGTTTGAGAAGATCGTCGTGAACATGGGTGTCGGCGAGGCCGCTACCGATTCCAAGGCCATCGACGGTGCCGTGCGCGACCTGCGCGCCATCACCGGCCAGCAGCCGATGATCACCCGTGCCCGCAAGTCCATCGCTACCTTCCGCCTGCGCGCTGGTATGCCGATCGGCTGCAAGGTTACCCTGCGTGGCGACCGTATGTGGGAGTTCTTCGATCGTCTGACCTCCGTCGCGATCCCCCGTATCCGCGACTTCCGCGGCATCTCCGCCAAGAGCTTCGACGGCCGTGGTAACTTCTCCATGGGCGTTACCGAGCAGCTCATCTTCCCCGAGATCGACTTCGACTCCGTCGATCACCAGCGTGGTATGGACATCACTTTCGTGACCACCGCCAACACCGATGAGGAGGCCAAGGCCCTTCTGGACGCCTTCGGTTTCCCGTTCAAGAAATAGGTTCACCTGCCCTATAAGCGCCGTTCCCACAAGGGGGCGGCGCTTGGGGCGAACAATACTCTATGTGAGGAGGATATAAGTGGCTAAGACATCGATGATCGTCAAGTGCAATCGCAAGCAGAAGTTCTCTACTCGTGAGTACACGCGCTGCCAGCGCTGCGGCCGTCCGCACTCTGTGTACCGCAAGTTCGGCCTGTGCCGTGTCTGCTTCCGTGAGCTTGCACTCAAGGGCGAGCTTCCCGGCGTTAAGAAGGCCAGCTGGTAAGTCACTACCAGCGTTTCAAGCATCAGTTTGGAACAGGGAAAACGCGCTAAATAGGCTTTGCCGTTAAGGGCGGCGAAGAACCAAGAGCACGTGTTCATCAAGAACGAAGGAGAATCTGTATGAACCTTACAGACCCGATCGCAGATATGCTTACGCGCATCCGTAACGCTAACTCTGTGAACAAGGCCACGGTCTCCATGCCGAGCAGCAAGAAGCTCGTCGAGATCGCTCGTGTTCTGCACGAGGAGGGCTACATCGAGGGCTACGATGTCGAGGACACCGTTCCCCAGAAGACTCTGCACATCACGCTTAAGTATGGTCCCAAGAAGGCTAAGGTCATCAACGGCATCCGCCGCATTTCCAAGCCGGGCCTGCGTAAGTACACCGGCGTTGCCGACATGCCCCGCGTCCGCGGTGGCCTTGGTACCGCCATTATTTCCACCAGCCATGGCGTTATGACCGACCGCGATGCTCGCAAGCACAACGTCGGCGGCGAGATCATCGCTTACGTCTGGTAATTCGCTCGGTAGGTAGAAGGAAAGGAGATCACCGTGTCTCGTATCGGTAATAAGCCTGTCCAGATTCCCGCCGGAGTCGAAGTGGCAGTCAACGGCAACAACGTTGTCGTCAAGGGCCCCAAGGGCCAGCTCGAGCTCGATGTTTTTGAGAAGCTCACCATCAACGTCGAGGACAACGTCCTCACCGTTTCCCGTCCCGACGACGAGCGTGAGACCCGTGCCCGCCACGGCCTCACCCGTGCCCTCATCCACAACATGGTTGTTGGCGTTTCCGAGGGCTTCGAGAAGAAGCTCGAGCTCGCCGGCGTCGGTTACCGCGTGCAGCAGAAGGGCAAGAACCTCGAGTTCTCCCTGGGCTTCTCGCACCCCGTGATCGTCGAGGCTCCCGAGGGCATCACCTTCGAGGTTCCCGACAACACCCACGTGAACGTCAAGGGTATCAACAAGCAGCAGGTCGGTCAGATCGCCGCTGAGATCCGCGGCCATCGTCCTCCCGAGCCTTACAAGGGCAAGGGTATCCACTATGTTGGCGAGCACATCCGCCGCAAGCTGGGTAAGGCCGCCAAGTAGTCGTAACCGACTCACTCGCATAAGACCAGCACCCCGTTAGGTGCTGGCAAGATCAACCTTTTTAGGAGTTTACGTATGAACAAGCATAAGGCGAAGCTGGAAGGCCTCAAGCGTCGTCAGCGTCGTGTTCGCGGCAAGGTCTCGGGTACCGCCGAGCGTCCGCGTCTTCGCGTGACCCGTACTAACGCCAACATCTATGCCCAGATCATCGACGACAGCAAGGGCTCCAGCCTGACGCTCGTCTCTGCCTCGACCCTCGAGGCCGAGTTCAAGGGCACCCACACCTCGAACAAGGAGGCTGCGGAGAAGGTCGGTCAGCTCGTTGGCAAGCGTGCCATCGAGGCCGGCATCACCAAGGTCGCTTTCGATCGTGGTGGCCGTATCTACCATGGCCGCGTCAAGGCCCTCGCCGACGGTGCTCGTGCCGCCGGTCTCGAGTTCTAGGAGGTATGTAGCACATGGCTCGTAATCAGAAGCAGCAGCGCGAGGCCTCCGAGTTCGAGGAGCGCGTCGTTTACATCAACCGCGTGTCGAAGACCGTCAAGGGTGGTCGTCGCATGAGCCTCGTCGCTCTCGTCGTCGTTGGCGACGGCAAGGGCAACGTCGGCGTTGGCATGGGCAAGTCCGCTGAGGTGCCCATGGCCATCTCCAAGGCGTCTCTCGATGCCAAGAAGAACATGTTCCACGTGCCGGTGACCGAGCAGGGCACCATTCCGCACGAGGTTCTCGGCCACTTTGGTGCCGGCCGCATCATCATCAAGCCCGCTGTCGAGGGTACCGGCGTTATCGCCGGCGGCGCTGTGCGTCCCCTCTTCGAGCTTGCTGGCATCAAGAACGTCCTGTCCAAGTCCCTCGGTACCGACAACGGCCTTAACATCATCAAGGCTGCCGTCGAGGGCCTCAAGGAGCTCTCCAGCCCTGAGGACGTCGCGGCTCGCCGTGGCCTGACGGTCTCTGAGATGTTCGTCGGTAAGGAGAACTAAGCATGGCTGACACCATCAAGATCAAGCAGGTCCGCAGCACCAACGGTTGCAAGCAGGACCAGGTCCGTACTGTCCGTGCCCTCGGTCTCCACAGGATCCGCGAGGTTCGCGAGATTGCTGACAACGAGTCCGTCCGCGGCATGATCTTCAAGGTCAAGCACCTTGTCGAGATTGTAGAGGAGTAGCAAATGCAGCTTCACGATCTTACTCCCGCGCCCGGTTCCACCAAGAACCGCAAGCGCGTCGGCCGTGGCAATTCTTCGGGTCACGGCACCACTTCTGGCCGCGGTCAGAAGGGCCAGGGTTCCCGCTCTGGCGGCACCAAGGGTGCCGGCTTCGAGGGTGGCCAGACTCCGCTGGCCATGCGCCTGCCCAAGCTTCCGGGCTTCCGCAACCCCCGTCGTATCGAGTACACCGCTGTTAACGTTGAGCGTCTCGAGCGCAAGTTCGAGGACGGCGCTGTGATCGACGGTGCCGCTCTTAAGGCCGCTCGCATCACCAAGAGCGAGTTCGAGCCCGTCAAGGTGCTCGGCAATGGTGAGCTCACCAAGAAGTTCACGGTCAAGGTCGACAAGGTCAGCGCTTCTGCGCAGGCCAAGATCGAGGCCGCCGGCGGAAAGGTCGAGCTGCCGTGCTAAATGGTCTTAAGAATGCTTTCCGCATCAAAGAATTGCGCGAAAAGATTCTTTTTACCATAGCTATGCTCGTCGTGTACCGCATTGGTGCGCACGTTCCTGTGCCCGGCATTCCCTTCCAGGGGATGCTGGGCCTTTTCTCGACCGATAACAATTCGGTCGCCGCAGGTGCTATGGCCCTCCTGAATCTTTTCTCTGGCGGCGCGTTGAGCTATGTGTCGGTGTTTTCGCTGGGCATCATGCCTTACATCACCAGCTCGATCATCCTCCAGATGCTCCAGGCCGTCGTGCCTTCCCTGCATGAGCTTGCCCGCGAGGGCGAGGTCGGTCAGACCAAGATTACGCAGTATTCGCGTTACCTCACCCTGGCTCTGGCAATCCTCAACTCCGTGGGTTACCTCTTCCTCTTTAAGAGCTTCGGCATCAGCTTCAATGGCGCCGGCGCTCCCGAGATCATCTTCGACCTCATGATCGTCGGTACGCTCACCGCGGGCGCCATGCTGATCATGTGGATTGGTGAGCTCATCACCCAGCGCGGTATCGGCAATGGCATGTCGCTGATCATCTTCGCGAACATCATGGCCGGTCTGCCGCAGGCTATCTTCTCCAGCACCGAGGGCAATGCCGGTGGCATCATCACCATGGTGATCATCTGCGCCATCATCCTGCTGGTTATCCCGCTGATTGTTTTCCTTGAGCGCGGCCAGCGCCGCATCCCGGTCTCCTACGCTAAGCGCGTCGTGGGCCGTCGCATGATGGGTGGCCAGACCACCTACCTGCCCATCAAGGTCAACACCGCGGGTGTCGTGCCGATCATCTTCGCTTCGGCGCTGCTGTACTTCCCGGCTCAGATTGCCGTGTTCTTCCCCGGCATCGGCTGGATTCAGGCAGTTGCCTCCGCGCTTTCGACCGGTTGGCTCAACTGGGTGCTTAACGTTGTCCTCATCGTGTTCTTCGCGTACTTCTACACCTCCATGGTGTTCAACCCCGATGAAACGGCCGATAACCTTAAGAAGCAGGGCGGCTTTATTCCGGGCGTCCGTCCGGGTAGGGCTACCGCGGCCTACATCAAGAACGCGCTCAACAAGATCACGCTTCCCAGCGCTGTCTTTTTGGCGCTCATCGCCATCGTGCCTTCGATCATCTTCTCCTTCACGGGTAACCATCTGATCCAGGCATTTGGCGGCACGTCCATCCTCATCATGGTCGGCGTCGTGCTCGACACGGTCGATAAGCTCGAAGGCCAGATCAAGATGTATGATTACGATGGATTCTTTAAATAGGCTAGAGGAGGATTGCTCATGAACCTCGTATTGCTCGGAGCTCCGGGTGCCGGTAAGGGCACCGTCGCACAGGAGCTCGTCGCCGAGTTTGGCGTCGCCCACATTTCCACGGGCGACCTGCTGCGTGCTGCCGTCAAGGGTGGCACCGAGCTTGGTATTCAGGCTAAGAAGTACATGGACGCTGGCGAGCTCGTTCCCGACCAGCTCGTGATCGACCTTGTCAAGGAGCGCCTTGCCGCCGATGACGCCCAGCAGGGCTTCATCCTCGACGGCTTCCCGCGCAACACCGCCCAGGCTGTGACGCTCGATTCCGAGCTCTCCGCCATGGGTCGCGAGATCGACTGCGCCCTTCTGGTCGATGTGGCCCCCGAGGTCATTATCGATCGTCTGTCTTCGCGTCGCACCTGCCGCGCATGCGGTTACACCGGCACGGCTGCCGATGCTACCTGCCCCAAGTGTGGTGGCGAGATGTATCAGCGCGACGACGACAAGCCCGAGACCATCAAGAACCGTCTCGACGTCTACGAGAAGTCCACGAGCCCGCTCGTCGACTACTATCGTGGCCAGGGTCTGCTCAAGTCGGTCAACGGTGACCAGGCTCGCGAGACCGTGTACGGGGATGTCAAAGAGGCTCTCGGTCTATGATCAAGATTAAGTCTGCAACGCAAATCGAGCAGATGAAGAAGGCAGGAGCGCTATCTAAGATGGCGCTCCGCCACGTTGGAGCCATGGTGCGCCCCGGCGTTTCCACCTTTGAGCTCGATCAGCTCGCGGAGCAGATTATCCGCATGCATGGCGGCACCCCGGCCTTTAAGGGTTACGGCGGGTTCCCGGGGACCATTTGCGCATCGATCAACGATGCCGTGGTCCACGGTATTCCCAACCCCGACATGATCCTGCGCGATGGCGATATCATCTCCATCGATACGGGAGCCGTTGTCGACGGTTGGGTCGGCGATAATGCTTGGACGTTTTTCGTCGGCACCCCCACGCCCGAAGCCAAGGCTTTGTGCGAGGTCACGCGCGATTGCCTTAAGGCTGCCATCGAGCAGGCTGTTCCCGGTAACCATATCGGGGACGTCGGTTATGCCGTTCAGTCCCTCGCCGAGTCTCACGGTTACGGTGTGCTTCGTGATTATGTAGGCCATGGCATTGGCCGCGTGATGCACGAGGACCCCAACGTTCCTAACTATGGAAAGAAGGGGAGGGGCGTTCGCCTCCAGGCCGGCATGGTCATTGCCATCGAGCCGATGGTTACGATGGGTTCCAACCATGTGAGCACGGGCTCCGACGGTTGGATTGTTACGACCAACGATCACCTGCCCGCCGCGCACTACGAGAACACCGTCGCCATTACCAATGACGGTCCGGTGATTCTCACCACGGATGCCCAAGGTGCTTGGTGTTCGCTCCAAGGCGGAGAAATGTAAAAGTTGCCGCCCCCTGATGCCCAACCTCGCCTTTCAATTTCGAAGGCATGACCCCAAGGTCTATGCCTTCTCATTTCAAGGCGATCTTGGGCATCAGGGAACGGCTTTGTTTTACATTTCAAATGTAACAAGTTCCACTTAGTTGTGGAGCCATTACGAAGTTATTACGATGCGTGCATACGTGTTGTAGAATACTCAATCGCTGTCGTTTTCTAGAGAAAGATGATTGCTTGTGAAGAAGGAAGACGCAATTGAGCTCGAGGGTACGGTAAAGGAACCGCTGCCCAATGCCATGTTTAAGGTCGAGCTCGAGAACGGTCATTCGGTTCTGTGCAACATTTCTGGCAAGATCCGAATGAATTACATCCGTATTCTCCCCGGTGATAGGGTTGTCGTGGAGCTTTCCCCGTACGACCTGACCCGCGGCCGCATCACCTATCGCTACAAATAGCGGCACGCATACACGCACTCCATTTCCGACTGCAGGCTTAGCTCAACCTACGGTCGGATTGTGTGTGAAGACCAGCCATAGTTTTAAACGCCTGCGGCTGGGCGAGTAGATAGTAGGGAAGTAGTTTGAGCGCTACCGAAAGGAAGAACGATGAAGGTACGTCCTTCGGTCAAGAAGATGTGCGATAAGTGCAAAATCATTAGGCGCCATGGCAAGGTCCTCGTCATTTGCGAGAACCCCCGTCATAAGCAGCGTCAGGGTTAAGAGAGGAGACTACGTTGGCCCGTATTAATGGTGTCGACCTCCCGCGTGAGAAGCGCGTTGAGATCGGTCTGACCTACATTTACGGCATCGGCCGCACCACTGCGACGAAGATCTGCGTCGAGTGCAACGTTAACGTGGATACGCGCGTTAAGGACCTCACCGAGGATGAGGTTAACGCCATCCGCGATTATATCGATAAGAACCAGATCATGGTTGAGGGCGACCTCCGCCGTGAGCGCAACCAGAACGTCAAGCGCCTTATGGACATCGGCTGCAACCGCGGCCTTCGTCACCGCAAGGGCCTCCCGGTCCGCGGCCAGCGCACCCACACTAACGCTCGTACCCGCAAGGGCCCGAAGCGTCAGATCGGTGCTAAGAAGAAGAAATAAGGAGCGCTAGATAGATGGCTACTGCTAAGAAGAACGTTCGCGCTGCCCGTCTGAAGCGCGCGGACCGTAAGAACATTTCCGTGGGCCAGGCTCACATTCGTTCTACGTTCAACAACACGATCGTTTCGATCACCGATCCCCAGGGCAACGTCATTTCCTGGAAGTCGGCTGGCCAGGTGGGCTTCAAGGGCTCCCGTAAGTCCACGCCGTTCGCTGCCCAGATGGCTGCCGAGGCTGCTGCCAAGCAGGCCATGGAGCACGGTATGAAGAAGGTTTCCGTCTTCGTCAAGGGCCCCGGCTCCG
The DNA here is from genome assembly GCA_036550355.1 of Collinsella sp. GTDB lineage: Bacteria > Actinomycetota > Coriobacteriia > Coriobacteriales > Coriobacteriaceae > Collinsella. The sequence continues at coordinate 71,701 of JAXKGN010000014.1, read as the reverse complement.
GTCGTGAGACCGCCATCCGCTCCCTCCAGGCTGCTGGCCTCGAGGTCTCGAGCATCCAGGACAAGACCCCCATTCCGCACAACGGCTGCCGCCCCAAGAAGCGTCGCCGCGTGTAACTGAAAGGATCGTATCAATATGGCAATCGACAGGACTCCTGTTCTTAAGCGCTGCCGTCAGCTCGGGATCGATCCCGCTGAGCTCGGTTACAGCAGCAAGAAGGAATCTATCCGTCAGCCCAAGCGCCGTCGCAAGGAATCTGAGTACGGCATGCAGCTGCGCGAGAAGCAGAAGGTCAAGTTCATCTATGGCGTTCTGGAGAAGCAGTTCCACGGCTACTTCAACAAGGCCCGCAAGATGAACGGCGTCACCGGTGAGAACCTCATGATCATCCTTGAGTCTCGCCTCGACAACGTCGTCTTCCGTCTTGGCTTCGCCCGCACCCGCAAAGAGGCTCGTCAGTCCGTCCGTCACGGTCACTTCACCGTGAACGGCAAGCGCGTGGACATCCCGTCCTACCGCGTCAAGGCCGGCGATGTCGTCGCTGTCGGCGAGAAGTTCCGTGACCTCCTCCCCATCAAGGAGGCCCTGATTTCCTCCGAGCGTTTTGAGGTCCCTGGCTGGCTCGAGGTCGATATCGAGAAGCTGTCTGGTAACGTGCTCGCTCTGCCGACGCGTGAGCAGATCAGCGGTGATATCAACGAGCAGCTCATCGTCGAGCTCTACTCTAAGTAGTCCATCCGGGCTGCTGAGGCTGGAGGTAATACATGTCAGAATTCATTAGGCCTCAGGTTCAGGTCGAAGAGATCAACGAGACGTCTGCTCGTGTCTCCGTCGAGCCGCTCGAGCGTGGCTACGGCGATACGCTGGGTAACTCCCTTCGTCGCGTTCTTCTGTCCTCGCTCGAGGGTGCCGCCGTCGAGGCTATTCAGATCGATGGTGCGCAGCACGAGTTCATGACCATCCCTAACATGGTCGAGGATGTCACCGACATCGTCCTGAATGTCAAGGGTCTTGTCTTCAGGGCTCTCGGCACGACCGACGAGGCGACCGCCACCATCTCGGTTGACGGCCCCTGCGAGGTCACCGGTGCGGACTTCTTTATTCCGTCCGAGTTTGAGCTGGTTAACCCCGAGCAGCACATCGCTACGCTCACCGAGGGTGGCCATCTCACCATGAGCATGCGCATCGGCTATGGCCGCGGCTATGTTTCTGGCGAGGCCAACAAGCGCGACAACGATCCCATCGGTGTGATCCACGTCGACTCGCTGTACTCGCCGGTTTCCCGTTGCGCCAAGCTCGTTGAGGCTTGCCGTGTCGGTCAGCACACCGACTACGACCGCCTTGTCCTCGAGATCGAGACCAACGGCTCCATCGCCCCGCGCGACGCCGTGGTCCAGGCTGCCAATATCATCAACCAGCATATGGCCGCCTTTATGAACCTTGCCGAGACCCCCGAGGTCGAGGAGGAGGCTTCGATCTTCGCTCCCGAGGTCACCAACGACAACGCTGAGCTGGACAAGCAGATCGAGGATCTGGACCTTTCTGTCCGTTCCTACAACTGCCTTAAGCGCGCCAGCATTCACTCGGTCCGTCAGCTCGTTGAGTTCTCGGAGAACGATCTGCTTAACATCCGTAACTTCGGTGTTAAGTCGATCGAGGAAGTGAAGGACAAGCTTGAGTCCATGGGCCTGAGCCTGAAGGCTTAATGCTTCGCATATTTGAGGAGAAACTAGACCATGCGTCACAACGTTAAGAAGGGCCTGAAGCTCGGCACCGATGCGAGCCACACCAAGGCCATGAAGAAGAGCCTTGCTAAGGCCCTCTTCGAGAACGACCGCATCAAGACCACCGAGACCCGCGCTAAGGCGCTGCGTTCGGTCGTCGACCCGATCATCACTTGGGCCAAGAAGGGCGACCTGCACTCTCGTCGTCTGGCTATCGCCAAGCTCGGCGATAAGCAGCTCGTTGCCGAGATCTTCGACAAGGCTGCCCAGGGCATGTGGCAGGACCGCAACGGCGGTTATACCCGCATCATGAAGCTCGGCAACCGCAAGGGCGACAACGCTCCCATCGTTATCATGGAGCTCGTCACCGAGCCTTGCACGCCTAAGGCCAAGAAGGCTGCTCCGGCCCCCAAGAAGGCCGCTGCTCCCAAGAAGGTCGAGGCTGTCGAGGAGGCTCCTGCTGAGGAGACCGCTGAGTAGACTTTCCGTCTGCATAGGCTATATTCGAGGGGTACGTTCGCGTACCCCTTTTTTTTGTCGCGATACCGTTACTTGTTTGTTGGGAGCGCCCATGACTGCGCCGTCTGATTTCAATTTGACCCCCGAGCTTGACGCCACGCTCGTATTTCGCGTGGCCTATGATGGCTCGTCGTATAGCGGATTTGCCGAGCAGCCGGGACAGACGACGGTTGCGGGTGAGCTGCGTCGAGCCATCGAGACGCTGCTTCGCCGTCCGATCGATCTGACGTGCGCAGGTCGTACCGATGCCGGCGTGCATGCCGTGGCTCAGTACATCAGCGTGCCCGTAACGGACGCTGAGCTCGCCCTTACGCGCCGTAGGTGGCTGCGGGCTATGGATGCCCTGCTGCCTAAAGATATCGCCATAAACGAGGTCTACAGGGCCCGTAAGGGCTTTTCTGCACGCTTTGACGCGCGTTCCCGTACGTATACGTACCGTATTGCCGATCGCGATGCGCGCCCCGTGCTGTCCCGTGGTGCCGTGTGGTGGCATCGCTATCCCTTGGACGTCGAGGCCATGTCTGCGGCCTGTCCCGCGCTTTTGGGTGAGCAGGACTTTAAGAGCTTTTGCAAGGTCGCCTCTGCCGTGGGCAAGCCTACGCACCGCTGCGTGATGCGGGCCGAGTTTGGCCATGAGGTTGCGTTTGGCGAGGACATCCTGACGTTTACCATCGAGGGCAATGCGTTTCTGCATTCGATGGTCCGTACGATCGTTGGCACGCTTGTCGAGATTGGCATGCATCGCCGTAAACCCGAGTGGATGCGCGAGGTCATCGATGCTTGCGATCGTACCGCTGCGGGCCCCACGGCTCCTGCCTGCGGCCTTACGTTTATGGGCGTGGATTACGATCCCGCCGAGCTTGTGGTGCTCGATTAGGGAAGTGGCTGCCTGACGGCGATCTTTGTGTGCGGCGCCTGTGGGCGGGGCGTGTGCAACATCTGTTCTTGACGTGCATCGCGACGGGCGACCGCCCGCATTAATTAACGGGGTGTACCATGAACGACAGTTTGTTACTGGCTGTCGAGAGGACGGATAACTTGGTTCGACGTGGCTCGCATCCGCGACTTTCGGTGATCCTTGTGGTAGAAGGTTCGCCCAGCTATGCGATGCGTGCGCTCGAGAGTATCCAGAACCAAGACCTCTACGATTTGCAAATTGTCGTCGTTTGCCGCGGCGTGGTAGCTGGTGTGCGCCATTCGCTCGAAGTTGCTGCCGATAGAGACATTCATATTGATTTGATTGATGTTGAGGACCCAGCGCCTGGTGCCTGCCTGCGTGCCGGCTTTGCGGCTTCGCGCGGCTCCCAGATCATTGCGATGAATGCCAATGAGTGGTTTGCGCCGCAGTCCCTTTCGCAGATGGTCGAAAGCTCCTGCGACGCTTCGGCTGACATCGTGTTTCCCTGTGTTTCGCTTGATCACTACGATGTTCACCGCGAGCGTCATTCCCGAGTTTTGGACGCGACATCCGTTTCTGAAGATGAGGACCGGGCGGCTTGTCTGACCCAATTGGTTTCCTGTGGTTTAATCCGACAGACCTCTGGCGTGCTGTATGATCGCGCCCTCTTTGAGGCGTGCCTTGCGCATGGCGATGCGTTTCGCACGGTGTCTTTTTTGACGTTCGCGCTTTCGCGGGCAAAGCGCGTTTCGGGATGTGGCCGTGCTCGTTTTCATGCAGTGGCGCCGTCGATTACGGAGACGTTTGACCCCACGATGTTTGCCAGGCTTTCTGATGATATCGGGGCGCTCGACAGGCTTGCCGACTCGCTTGCCGTCGCGGGCGGTAGCGATCAGTTGAAACTGGTCTGCCAGCGGTATTACTACGCCGGTCTGGTCGCCTGCATCGATAATTTGTGTCTGAGCCCCCATGGGGTGTCTTCAATAGAGCGTTCGGCCCGTTTGCATGATATGCTCGAAGCGCAGCGTACCCGTCAGATGGTTGCGGCTCTTAAGGGCAATCATCGTGGTCTAGGTCTGCTCTATGGTTCGATAGCCAGCGCCAAGCCCACGCGGTGTGCGTTGTATACGCATCTGGCGGCCTTTTTCAATCGTTCGAGCGCCAAGACAGTCTAGTAACGTGATTTTCGAAATAAATTGCATGGAATTGTTTCGAAATGCGTTCTTATTCACTAAAACCCTCAAATAGCGCTAAACTATTCAATCACTAAGTGATTGTCTCCGCAATCTTTTGGAGTGAGGTTTTGTATGGCCAAAAAACGCAATGGGCGCCAGGATGCCATCAGAGATATTGTTCGCAATAAGGACGTACGCACGCAGCGCGTTTTGGTAGACGAGCTTCGCGCCATGGGTTTCGATTGCACGCAGGCGACCGTTTCGCGCGATATCGCGGACATGGGACTGCGTAAGCTCCCCGAGGGCATCTATGTCCTTGCCGAGGACCTGCATCTGCAGCGCATGGTTTCCGAGTTGGTTACCGGCGTACTGCGCACCGATAATCTGGTTATGATCAAGGCACAGCCCGGTACGGCTTCTGGTATTGCCGCAGCTGTCGATGCTGCGGAGCTGCCCGACGTGCTCGGTTCGCTTGCCGGCAACGACACAATCTTGGTCATTGCGCAGACGGCCGAGGACGGCGAGCGCCTTGAGGCGCTCATCAACAAGCTGAGTAACTCTCACAAGTAGGGGAGTAGCGGCACTGCTGCTGTGCCGATTGTTGCTATAGGTAATTGCCGAGGGCGTTGACGAAGGTCAGCGCCCTTTTTGCATGTCAGTGCCTGTTGCCCTATCGGTCCTGTAGCCGGAGCCGTCGTGGCATCTTGTGGTATCTGCCGAAATAAAGAAGCGCCCGAGCAGCGTACGTGCTGCTCGGGCGCCTTGGTGTCAGTCGTCCTTTGCGCTTACTGGCCCGTAGAGGGGTCGGGCGTGGGCGTAGGATCGGGGGTAGGCGTAGGATCGGGTGTGGGCGTCGGCGTGCCACCGTCGCCACCCGTGCCCCCGTCGCCACCTGTCGTACCGCTATCGCCGGTGGTGTCGCCGCCCGGGGTTTCAGTGGTCGTGGTTGTCGTCGTGGTGGTTGTGGTGGTCTCTTCCTTTTCCTTTTCCTTTTCCTTTTCCTCGTCCTCTTTGTCTTCCTTTTTGTTGTTTGTGCCGTAGAACTTCCAGACGTTATTGTTCTTGTACGTGGGAGCCGTTCCGGTCGCGAACTCCTCGCGCTCGGTTCCGGCCAAAACAGTGTTCATGAACTTCTTAAAGACGGGCAGGTTGGTGCTGTCGCCCAGCAGGTCCGTACCGTACTTTTGGATGGGAATCTCGCCTGCGGAATAACCGGTCCACAGAGCGCATGCCAGTTGCGGCGTGTAGCCGCAGAACCACAGGTTGGTGGTGTTGTCGGTGGTGCCCGTCTTGCCGGCATAGGGCTGGTTGACGCTCAACGCGCCGGCGGCACCCGTGCCGCTGCCCTGCATGACGCCGGATAGGACGTCGGTAACCGCGGCAGCCTCGCCTTCGGTGAGCACCTGCGTGGGATTGTCGGTGTGCTGGTACAGAACCGAGCCGGTACGCGAGTCGATCTCGGTGATGGCGATGGGCTGACGGTAGTAGCCACCGTTGGCAAACGTTGCGTAGGCCGATGCCATCTCGAGCGGTGAGATGGACCCGGTGCCGAGCGTCATGACGGGAACGTCCTCAATATTGTCCTTGGCGGGATCGATGCCGAGCTTTTTGACGAGCGACATGATCTTGTCATTGCCGATGGCTTCGGCCACCTGAATGTAGCCGGTGTTGGATGAGTATGCCGTTGCCTGCTTAAGCGTGATGTTGCCATAGCTCTGGTTGCCGTAGTTTTGCACCTCGGTCGTGGTGCCCTTGGCCTTGAGCGGCGAGTTGCAGTTGAGGGTGACGTTGGGGTTCATACCGTTTTGGATGGCAGTTGCCAGCGTAAAGGCCTTAAACGTGGAGCCCACGGGGCGCTTTGCCGTAGCGTGGTTCACGTGATTCTCGTCGGCGTTGTAGTCGTAGCCGCCCACCATGCACTTGATGTAGCCGGTCTTGGGGTCAACGACGACCATGCCCATGTCCAGGCCGTCGAGCGAAAGCGTGTCGAGCTGCGAGCGCACGGCCTCCTCGGCCACCTGCTGCATGGTGGGGTCGATGGTGGTCTTGACGGTCAGACCGCCCTTAAAGAGCACGTCGGTGGAGAACTCCTGCTCAAGCAGCTGCTTAACGTAGGCGACAAAGTAGGGCTGAGAGTACACATCGACGCCACTGCCCGAAATCTCGGTCACGTTAAGCGTGATGGGCTCAGCCTGCGCGGCATCGTGCTCTTCCTGCGTGATGTGGCCCAGACGCAGCATGTTGTCCAGAACCTTGTTGCGGCGGGACAGCGCCAAGTCGGGATTAACCGTGGGGTCGTACTGCGAGGGCGAGTTGGGAAGGCCGATCAGCAGCGCGGCCTCGCTCAGGGTGAGGTCGGCGGCGGTTTTGGACAGATAGGTCTCGGCGGCGGCCTCGATGCCATATGCTCCATGGCCGTAGTAGATGGTGTTGAGGTACATCATGAGGATCTCGTCTTTGGAGTACATATCCTCCATCTTGATGGCGATATAGGCCTCGCGCACCTTACGCTCGATGGTCGAGTCGAATTGTTCTTCCTGCAAGATGGTGTTGCGAACCAGCTGCTGGGTGATGGTCGATGCGCCCTCGTGGCCGCCGGTGAGGGTTGCCACCGATGCGCGTGCAATGCCCCAGAGGTCGATGCCGCCATGCTCGTAGAAGCGCTCGTCCTCAACGTCAACGGTGCCCTGCAGCACGTACGGGGACACTTGGTCCTTGGTGATGGACTTGCGGTTTTGCGTATAGAAGCTGGCGATCTTGTTGCCGTTGCAGTCAACAATTTCGGTAGGCTCGCTGACCAGATAGGCGTTGGCGTCGGTGTAGTCGGGCAGGTCGGACAGCCAGCGGTTGACGTTGCCGATCATGCCGATGCCAAATGCTACGCCCGCGATGAGCAAAAAGCCCAAAAGCGAGAGCAGGATGACGGGCAGGGCGTGCGTCTTAGAGCGACCGTGTCCCTGTCGTTGGCGAGGACCCATATATTGACCTCCAAGTATGTCGTGCCAGGCGGCGGGTATGCGTCGGGCAGGATGGACATAAGTTATTACACGATAAACCAATCGGGCCGCGCGAGGCCTCGTGTATGCTGGTTGACGGCAATTAACAGAGTGATTGCATACCTTGGTAAGGAGTTTGCCGATGGCGATTTGGGCGACGGAATCGAGCGGACAATGCGAAAGCGAGTTGGCGGCGGCTGAAGTGGCGCTGCCCGAACTGCTGGCGCCTGCTGGCGGACTCGACCAGATGCTCGCGGCGATTGCGGCGGGTGCCGATGCCATCTATGCGGGGCTGGACGGATTCAACGCTCGAGTGAGCGCGCATGGCTTTAGCGATGATGAGTTCGCGCGCGGTTGTGCCGTGGCCCATGCCCATGGCGTGCGTGTGTACGTGACGCTCAACGTGTTCGTGTTCGATGATGAGCTTGCCGACGCCGTGGCGTTGGGGGCGCATGCGCGCGCGTTGGGTGCCGATGCGTTGATTGTGGCCGATGCCGGGCTGGCCTGTGCGCTTCGTGCGGCGATTCCGGGGGTCGAGATTCACCTGTCCACTCAGGCGGGCGCTCATAGCGAGGGTGCCGTGCAGTTGGCTGCCAAGGAGCTGGGCGTTGAGCGCGTGACGACTGCGCGCGAGCTGAGCGTGGCGGAGATTGGGGCGCTTTGCGCTACTGGCGTGCCCATCGAGGTGTTCTGTCACGGCGCTATTTGCATTGGCTATTCAGGCGCGTGTGAGTTTTCGGCCCTTCGACGTGGCCGCTCTGCGATGCGCGGTGATTGCACGCAACCGTGCCGTCTATCCTATGGCTTGGTGGACGAGGCGGGGCAGAGTGTTGTCGCTGTCGAAGGGGATCGCCTGCTTTGTCCGCGTGACTATCTGGGCATCGCGCATCTGCCCGAGCTTGTTGCTGCCGGGGTGGCGTCGCTCAAGATCGAGGGGCGTATGAAAAACCCCGACTACGTCTACAACGTGGTGCGGGCGTGGCGCCGGGCGCTCGATATGCTGCGCGATGGCGCGTGGGATCCCGATGCCGTGCTGGCGCTCGAGCGTGAACTGGGTAGGTCGTTTAACCGCGGGTTTACCGACGCGTATTTGCGAGGCCGCTCGGGTGCGGAGCTTATGAGTTTTGAACGCGCGATCAACCAGGGCGTGCATGTGGGCCGTTTGGTTGCCGTGGGACACGAGGAAGTGACCGTCGAGCTCGATGCCGCCGTGGCGGCGGGCGATACGCTCGAGATCAGGTTTTACCCGGGCGCCGACGCTCGGCCCGATGTACCTAAACGCTGGCCGCAAGTTCCCTGCCCGGTGGATGCCGCGGCGGGGGAGCGCATCGTTGTCCATTGCAAGCGTAAGGTCGACGCGGGCTGCGAAGTGTATCTGATTCGCAGTGCCGGCGTGCTGGGGCAGACGGCAACGGTGTTGGAGCGCATGCGGGTCGAGGCAGATGCGGTCGCGCCTGCTGAGCGGTCCGTTGAGGTGCTGCCGTTTGAGGGCGTTCTGGCAGATGGCGACGTGCCGACGGAGTTGGCGGGACCGGCGGAGCCGGCAAAGCATGAGGCTTTTGCTCGTATGGTCTTTGCCTGGGAGCTGATGGATTTGGATCCGCGCGATGAGCGGGATCTGTCCGATGCGACGGTGGTGCTCGACGAAGTGTGCCGCGCAGGCGACGCCGAGCGGACTCGAGCGCTTATGCAACGTGCCGGGCGTATTGTTTGCCGCAACCTGGGGCAGGTGGCGATGGCCCGCGAGCTGGGCACGACGTTCGACGTGGCGGCGCCGGTGTTCTGCGCCAATCGGGCCACGCTTGCCTGGCTGCGCGGGCTTGGCGCGAGGTGGGTATACTTGCCTGCCGAGTTGCTCAGCAATGACAGGGAGCGTATTGCCGAGCTGGCGGCCGAACCCGGCGTCTTGGGTCCGTTCGACGCCGACTGTCCCGAGCTTATGGTGTGCGAGCACTGCCTGCTGACCGCCGAGGGCGTCTGCGCCACCGATGCGACGGGGCAGGTCCGTTGCCGCGACTGCTTGCGTCGTCGGCAGGTGCGATATCTGGTCGAGCGTGACGGTACGCGTCTGCCAGTTGCCATCGACGCATGCGGCAGGACGAGGATTTTCCTGTCGTAGATGCTGCGTCGCGTCAGTTTGTTATCATAAGAGAGTTTATGGACTTCCAGCACCGCCGTTTTCGGCGAGGGTGCTATAGCAAAAGGAGGATACCCAATGCTGTCTGTTGACGAGCAAATGCGTATCATCACCTCGGGCGCCGCGCAGATCGTTCCCGAGGCCGACCTTCGCAAGAAGCTTGAGAAGGGCGAGCCCCTCAACATCAAGCTCGGCGTCGACCCCACCAGCCCCGACCTGCACTTGGGCCACGCCGTGCCGCTGCGCAAGATGCGTCAGTTCCAGGACCTGGGCCACAACGTCACCCTCATCATCGGCAACGGTACCGCGTTGATTGGCGACCCTTCGGGCAAGAATTCCACCCGTCCGCAGCTTTCGCAGGAGCAGATCGAGGCCAATGCCGAGACCTACGTGAGCCAGGCCATGAAGATCCTGGATCCCGAGAAGACCACCATCGTGCACAACGGTGACTGGATCTTGTCGATGGATCTGGCCGGTCTGCTGCAGGTGTGCTCCAAGTTCACCGTCGCCCGTATTCTCGAGCGCGACGACTTTACCAAGCGCTACCAGTCTCAGACGCCGATCGCCCTGCATGAGTTCCTGTATCCCGTGATGCAGGCTTTCGACTCCGTGCAGATCAAGGCCGACGTGGAGATGGGCGGCACCGACCAGCTCTTCAACCTGCTTGCCGGCCGTGAGCTCATGGAGAAGATGGGCATGGAGCCACAGATCGCGCTCACCATGCCGCTGCTCGAGGGCACCGATGGCGTCCGTAAGATGTCCAAGTCCTACGGTAACTACATCGGCCTGACCGACGCGCCCAAGGATATGTTCGGCAAGACCATGTCCATCCCCGACGAGATGATCGGCAAGTACTACCGCCTGGCGAGCTCGCTCACCCCGGCCGAGGTCGACAAGATCGACGCTGCCCTGGCCGACGGCTCCGCCGATCCCTATGAGCTCAAGCGCGCTCTGGGCCGCGACCTGTGCGACACCTACCACGGCGCCGGTGCAGGCGACGAGGCTCAGGCCGAGTTCGACCGCGTGTTCAAGGAGGGCCAGCTCGCCGACTTCCCCGAGAAGCACATTGAGCTGACTGTTAACGACGAGGGCCAGATCTACCTCGCCGGCCTGCTCAAGGACCTGGGCCTTTCGGCCAGCGCCGGCCAGGCCCGTCGCGACATCGACGGCGGCGGCGTCAAGATCAACGGCAAGGCCGTGGCTCCCAAGAGCTACAACATCGACCCCAGCGCCCTCAAGCTGGGCGACACCCTCTCCGTGGGCAAGCGCAAGGGCTTCAAGTTGATTTAGTTACGCGGTTTTACCAAACCGCGTAACAGCTCGACGCTGCGCGGGCCGCATTTGGACAATCTGACGTTCAACTTCAAGGGCGCGACCAGAAGGTCAGCGCCCTTTCGTTTCACGTCACCTTGTCTCAAATGCGGCCCGCTCGCTGTGGTTGCCAAAACATCGGCGCTCCCGTTGTTGGCACTTTGGGACACTCCTTGTATTGGTGCTCAGCGGCAGCCCCCCCCATTGCGCCAAGCGGCGTGTGCCGTTAAGCGGAAGGGGTGTTATCGGCGGCCTCCTTTTGGGCATACAATGGCTATTGGTTTGCTGCGGTGAAGGCCTGTCCGCTCCGCAGCTTTTTTCTACGGTTAAAGGAGTATGTATGTCCGTTGAGGTCATGAGATCTGTGATCGAGGCCGCCGAGGGTCGTGTGCCCGTTGACACGCTGTTTGCCAACGCACAGATTGTCGATGTGTACGGCCAGCGCGTGGCGCCCGGTAGCGTTGCCGTCAAGGATGGCGTGATCGTCGGTGTGCTCTACGATGGTCGCGACGATGCCGCCGGTACGTATGAGGCTGCCGAGGTCATCGATTGCCAGGGCCGCTATCTTGCCCCCGGTTTTATTGACGGACACTTGCATATCGAGTCTTCGAACATCCGCCCTGCCGAGTATGCGCGCATGGCGGCGACGCGCGGTACCACCACTGCCATTGCCGACAGCCACGAGATCGCCAACGTTTCCGGCCTGGACGGCCTGCGCTTTATGATCGAGGACGGCCGTCGCGCGCCCATTTCCATCAAGTACATGATGCCCTCGTGCGTGCCCGCGCTGCCCGATGAGCAAGCAGGCGCTGTGATTACCGCCGCTGACATGCAGGCGTTTTTTGCCGAGCATCCGGGCGATGTCTTTGGCCTGGGCGAGATGATGAACCTGCCGGGCGTCTTTATGGCCGATCCCGAGACCTGCGCTCGAATCGACGCTGCCAACCAGACGCCGTCCAAGCAGGTTGACGGTCACGCGCCGCTCGTTGCCGGCAAGGACCTCAACGCCTATGCCGCAGCAGGTATTATCGCTGACCATGAGTCGACGATTCCCGAGGAGGCACTCGACAAGCTGTCTCGCGGCATGTATGTGATGCTGCGCGAGGGTACGTGCAGCCATGACCTGGCCAACCTGTCGCCGATGCTGCTGGAGAATCCTGCCCGTGCCCGCCGCTGCTGTTTTGCGACCGATGACCGCGCTCCCTCCGACGCGCTTTCGACCGGTATGATCGACAATGCCTGCCGCGTGGCAATCGAGGCCGGTATTGACCCCGTGGTTGCCATCTCTATGGCGTCCCTGTCCACGGCCGAGGCATTTGGCCTGGACCACGGTTGCCGCGACCCGCACGAGCTGCGTGGCGCCATCGCCCCGGGCAAGCGTGCCGACCTGCTGGTACTCAACGACCTGACGTTTGCCACGGCTCCGCATCGCGTATATGCCGCCGGTGCTCTGGTGGCGCAGGACGGCACCTTTGTGGGCGAGATCGCACCCGAGATGGCCGAGGTTGCGGCCCTTGCCGACGAGCTGCGTGCTTCCGTTAAGCTGCCGAAGCTATCGCTCGACGTGTTCGACTATGCCTTTAAGCCGGGCGAGGCCGTGATCGACGTGGTGCCGGGTAAGGCCATCACGGGTATGGCTCGCCCCGAGAACCACGAGGGCCTGCGCCGCATTATGCTGATCGAGCGCCACGGCCGCGGTGTGTCGCTGCAGGCCGAGGGCGCCGACGGTGATGGTCCTGCGGGCCTGGGCCTTGTCGGCAAGCATATCGGTCGCGGCTGGGTGCGTGGCTTCACCATCACCGGTGGCGCCATTGCCTCCACGATCGGCCACGACTCGCACAACGTGTGCGTCGTGGGTGATAACGCTGCCGATATGATGGCTGCTGTTGAGGCTGTGGGCCAGGGTGGTCACGTGCTGGTGCGCAACGGCGAGGTCGTGGCGCGCATTCCGCTGGCGCTCGGCGGTCTGATGAGCGAAGGCACGGCCGAGGATGTCGCCGCGCAGCACGACGACTTTATGGTCAAGGCGCGCGCCATGGGTATTGAGCCGCCGCTCGACCCCATCATGGGCATCATCTTCCTGCCCCTGCCGGTTATCCCGACGCTCCGCATCCGCCCCGAGGGCATGTTCGACGTCACGACCTTCACCTACGCCGACTAGTCATCGGGGACGTTCTTAAACGTCTAGTCGCCTGCGACACTCTTTGACGTGTTGCCTGGCGCTGCGAATGTGGGACCCCTGGTGCGCGTGAGCTATTTGCCAGGTCTTTGTAACGTTTGCGCCCGCGGAGTCTTACCTGAGCTCCCTTTGGGTACGTTGGAATTGGATACACGTTCGATTCCAACAAGCCCGAAGGGAGCTTTTCTATGTTTAAACTGATTGCATCCGATATGGACGGCACGTTGCTTGACGAAAACAGCCAGGTGCCTCCCGAGACCTACGAACTGATTCTGGCGCTACACGAGCATGGCGTGCATTTCGCCGCATCGTCAGGTCGTCGCTACGATCGCCTGTGCGAGTTCTTTGCGCCCGTTCGCGACAAGATGGACTTTGTCGCCGCTAACGGTGCCCAGGTCTACGCCGACGGCAAAATGGTAGACCGTGAGGTGTATTCGCACCTGGCGATTCGAAGGCTCGCCCAGGCTGTCGCGACGTTTCCCAATCTGCATCTTGCGCTCTTTGACCGAACCAAATCCTTCTTGTTCGATGACGAGTGCAAGTTCGTACGCGAGGTCGATAAGGACCTTCCCAATGCCGAGCGCATTTGGGAACTGCCCGATCCCAGCGTAAATATCATCAAGGCGAGTATCTTTTGCGATGACTGTGCCGTTATGGACAGTGCGTACGTGCTACAGCGAGAACTCGGTCAGCTCTTTACCTTTGCGCCTTCTGGAAACGCGTGGATCGATGCCATGCAGCCCGGTGTGTCGAAGGCCTCGGGCATCGCACAGCTTGCGGAGCATTACGGCATTGGACGCGACGAGATCATGGCGTTTGGCGACTCGATGAACGACTACGAGATCATTCGCTTTGTCGGCACGGGCTGTGCGATGGAAAACGCGCGCCCCGCGCTCAAAGCGGTTGCCGATCGCGTCGTGGGCTGCAACCGCGACCACGCCGTCCAGCAGGAACTTCGCCGTGTTCTGGAGAGCCTCGCCTAATCCGGCAGTTAGGGACGTTCCTTTTCTGCCGGCAGCCGGGGACAGTCCTTGCAGCTTTTTCGCGAAGAGTGTCCCCAACGACTAGTCATTTAAGAACACCCAATGACTAAGAACGTCCCCAATGACTAGGCGAGGGCGGTCATGATGGTGCGGGCGACGCCGTCGTGGTCGTTGTCGTATTCGGTGATGGCGTCGGCGGCCTCGTGGTCTTCGGGTTCGCCGTTGATCATGGCCATGCCGTGGCCCGCTGTCTGCAGCATGGGGATGTCGTTGATGTTGTCGCCGAACGCCCAAGCGTCGGCGAGACGCTCGCCCAGGTGCTCGCATAGCCACGTGAGGGCCGTTCCCTTGGTGGCGCCCTCGCCCATGACCTCGATATTCATGGCGTACGAACGCGTGACCTCAATGCCTCCGAGCGTGTCGAGCTCCGACGCGATGGCGTCGCGATCGGCCGGGTCGTGCCAGTACATGGCGATGCGTTCGAGCGTCTCGACCTCGTCGATCTTGCTGTCGATATCCATGTCGATCGGTGTCCGTGTGCGCTTGAGCGAAGCCGCGATGTGGGGGTCGCCGCCGCAGAATTCGTCCAGGCGCGTGTAGAGCGAGCGGGGGAGGAAGCACTGCCCATCCGCGAAGATATCGAAGGTCACATCGTGGCCGGCGGCGATGCGATGGATGCGATGGGCAATGCCGCAATCGAGCGGACGGCTCAATACGCACGTGGCGCGCGAGGCGTCGGTGGGCACATCGTCGTCGAGCTGCCAGACACTGGCGCCATTGGCACAGACGGCATAGTGCACGGCGGGATGGGCGAGGATGGGCTCAAAGATGCCCGACAGCGGACGTCCCGTGCACGGTACAAACTCAATGCCGCGACGTGCGAGCTCGTCGAGCATCGCCCAGGTGGCGTCGCTCATCTGCTTGTCACTCGTCAACAGCGTTCCATCCATATCGGAAAAAACAATCATTCGATGCAGCCCTTTCTACTGGCATAAAAAGCGTGGCCGAGGGCGGTGATGCCCTGGCCACGCTCGGGTTCTATAACGGTCCGCGTTCTAGCGATCGGCGAGCGGCTTGTACTCCAGCGGCTCGATAACCGGGCGATACGCGGGACGGATGATGCGGTGCGCGCAGAAGAGCTCTTCCATGCGGTGCGCCGACCAGCCGGCCATGCGGGCGACGGCGAACAGCGGCGTAAAGAGTGTCTCGGGCACGCCGAGCATCTTGTAGATAAAGCCCGTGTACAGGTCGATGTTGGCGCAGATGGGCTTGGTCATGCCGTGATCGCGCATCACCTGCGGTGCCAGGCGCTCGATGCGCTCGATGAGCGCGAACTCATCGCCCAGGTCCTTCTTGGCGGCAAGCGTGCGCGCGTAACGGCGGCACACCTCGGCGCGCGGGTCGCTCAGCGTGTAGACGGCGTGGCCCATACCGTAGATGAGGCCCGTGCCGTCGAAGGCCTGCTTGTCGAGAATCTTGCCCAGGTAGGCTGCGACCTCGTCCTCGTCCTCCCAATTGGAGACATGCGCGCGGATGTCCTCGTGCATGGACACGACTTTGGCGTTGGCGCCGCCGTGGCGCGGGCCCTTGAGCGAGCCGATAGCCGCGGCGTAGGCGGAATACGGGTCGGTGGCCGAGGAGGACAGCACGCGGCAGGCAAACGTGGAGTTGTTGCCGCCGCCGTGCTCGGCATGCAGCATGAGCATCACGTCGAGCAGCATGGCTTCGTCGCGGGTGAATGCCATGCCGCCGCGGAGCACCTGCAGGATGGTCTCGGCGGTGGAGAGGCCGGGTGTGGGGTGCGGTACATGAACCTCGGAGCCGCGACGCTTGGCGACCGAGGCCATATGCGCGAAGGCGGCGATGCGGGGGAGACGGGCGAGCATGGAGATGGCGACGTCGATTTCGTGCTCGGGTGTAATGGCGTCGGACTCGGCGTCGAAGGCGTAGAGCAGCAGCACGGCGCGCTGAAGCACATTCATGATGCTCGACGACACCGTGGTCATGGGGAACTCGCGGACGTATTCGTCGCTCAGATGCCTAAAAGCACCCAGGCGTCCGCAAAAACCGTCGAGCTCCTCTTTGGTGGGCAGTGAGCCCGTGATGAGCAGGTAGGCGACCTCTTCGTAGCCATAGCGATCCTCGGCCTGGGCGTTGTTGACCAGGTCCTCGATGCTGTAGCCACGAAGCGTGAGTTTGCCCTGATCGGGCACGACCTTTCCGTCGACCTTGTTGTAGCCATGCACATCTGAGATACGGGTGAGACCCGCGACCACGCCCGAGCCGTCGGCATTGCGCAGGCCGCGCTTGACATTGTGCTCAACAAATAGGCCCTCGTCATAAGGGTCAGTCGGCAGGCCATAGTAGAGATTTTCGCTTTCGGGCGAAATCTGGCGGCTCGCTTCGTAATCCAAGACCAGGCGGCTCAGGTGGTCGTCGAAGCGGTAATAGATTTTCTTGGCGTCGTAGGCCATGCGCGCTCCTCTCCGGGCCGCATCGGGGTGACTTGCATGGGCATGCGCGCGTCAGGCTATCCCCAGCGGCTTGCTCGCTACAGGCGGTACATAAAGTTGAAGACGTCCTCGCGTTGGATGGACACGTTGACGCCCGAAAGCTCGCCGGCCTCGGCCAGCGCCTTCTGCAGCTCGGCGAAGTCGAGCTTGGACTCGGCGGTATCGGCCAGCATGGTCATGGTGAAGATGTCCTCGATAATGGACTGCGTGATGTCGCGGATGTCGACGTTGGCCTCGCCTAGGACACGGGTGACGCCGGCGACGATGCCGGGGCGGTTCTTGCCAAGGACGGTGATGACGATACGGGAGGACGAGATCTCGGCCATGGGAAACCCTTTCGCGTGATTGCGGCGCGCGCGGGGCGCTCCGCTACGGTACAGTGTTCATCATTGTACCTGTCTGGCGCAAAAAAGGGCACCTTTGCTGCGGCGTTACACGTCTGCAACATGGGAGAAGGGGCAAAGGCGCCCGTTTGCCGCGATTCGTCGTGTCGTCTGCCGTGCCTTGGGCGCGATGCACAACGCAAAGACCGTGAACCTTTTGTGGGACGCTCGACGCTGTGGTAACATAGCCGAGTTTGTTGTCTTGGTCGGAAACCAAGACGCCTTATGCGCTGATCGGTAACCAGCGCCTGACCAATAAGGAGTCCTACCATGAAGCAGGGTATCCATCCCCAGTATGTCGAGTGCACGGTGACGTGCTCCTGCGGCAACACCTTCAAGACGCACGCTACCGTGTCCGAGATGAAGGTCGAGCTTTGCAACGAGTGCCACCCGTTCTACACCGGCCAGCAGAAGTTCGTCGACACCGGTGGACGCGTCCAGCGCTTCGCCGACAAGTTCGGTGGCGCCGCTGCCGCTCAGCTCAAGAAGGCCGAGGAGGCCAAGGCTGCCAAGGCCGCCAAGGCTGCTGAGGCCGAGGCCGCTCGCAAGGCCGCCGCTGAGGCTAAGGCTGCCGAGAAGGCCAAGCGTGCCGCTAAGTTTGCCGAGGAGGCTGCCAAGCAGGCCGCCGAGGCTCCCGCAGAGGCTCCCGTCGAGGAGGCCGCTGCCGAGGCCGAGACCACCGAGGCTGCTGAGTAAATAGCTCGCCGCGGAAACACTCGCATTCATGGCATAAGGGCCGCGCATCCATTTGGGTGCGCGGCCCTTTTCTTTTTATTGGTGCAAGCTAACCCGTCCCCATTGCACCAGGTTGGTGCGAATGGGACAGGTTGATTTGCACCAAATGGCAGAGAGGCAGCGTTTTCCCAGATAAAAGCTGCCAAAATAAACCAGTCCCTTTTTGGCAGGCTGTCGTAGTTATTACGTGGTCGAGCGTGTCGACCGCATAGGCGGCGCCTTGTTTGGCTAAAGTACAAATATCTGTGTTTAACTCGTCCAAGGTTTCATACCGCGGGCGATGGCCAAAAAGGAAAACCACATGGGATTCATGTCAAAGCTGCTGTCCTTTGGATCCGATAAGGACCTGAAGCGCTACTACAAGATCGTCGACAAGATCAACGGTCTTGAGCCCCAGTTTGAGAAGATGACCGAGGAGGAGCTCCGCGCCCAGACCGATAAGTTCCGTGAGCGCTACGCCAACGGCGAGTCGCTCGACGACATGCTCCCCGAGGCCTTTGCCACCGTGCGCGAAGCTTCCAAGCGCACCATGGGCATGCGTCACTTTGATGTACAGCTCATCGGCGCCATGGCGCTGCACGAGGGCCACATCGCCGAGATGAAGACCGGCGAAGGCAAGACCCTCGTCTCCACGCTGGCCGGCTATCTCAACGCTATCGCCGGTAAGGGCGTGCACGTCGTCACCGTCAACGACTACCTGGCCAAGCGCGACTCCGAGTGGATGGGTCGCATCTACAAGTATCTGGGCATGACCGTCGGTCTGCTGCAGAACAACATGCCGCTCGAGCTGAAGCGCCCAGCCTACCAGGCCGACGTCACGTACGGCACCAACTCCGAGTTCGGTTTCGATTATCTGCGCGACAACATGGTTACCCGCCCCGAGCAGCGTGTTCAGCGCGGCCACAGTTACGCCATCGTCGACGAGGTCGACTCCATCCTGATCGACGAGGCCAGAACGCCGCTCATCATCTCGGGCGCCGGCACCAAGTCCGCCAGCACTTACAAGGACTTCGCGCGCGCCGTGCGCGGCCTTGAGCGCGGTGAGGACGTCTCGCACGACATGCTCACCGCCACCGAGGACGTGGAGCCCACGGGCGACTTCGTCATGGACGAGGCCAAGCACACCATCGCCGCCACCGAGCGCGGCCTTAAGAAGATTGAGCGCCGCTTGGGTATCGATGACATCTATGCCGATCTCTCCGGCCAGCTGGTCAACCACCTGCAGCAGGCGCTGAAGGCCCAGTACATGTTCCACCGCGACAAGCAGTACGTGGTCACCAACGGCGAGGTCAAGATCGTCGACGAGTTCACCGGTCGTATCATGGAGGGTCGCCGCTATTCCGAGGGCCTGCACCAGGCCATCGAGGCCAAAGAGGGCGTGCTCGTGCGCGAGGAGAACCAGACCCTTGCCACCATCACCCTGCAGAACTACTTCCGCCTGTATGACAAGCTCTCCGGCATGACCGGTACGGCGCTCACCGAGGACGCCGAGTTCCGCGAGATCTACAAGCTGCCCGTCGAGGTCATTCCCCCCAACAAGCCCGTGCAGCGTGTTGACCACGAGGACCTGGTCTACCGCACCATCCAGGCCAAATACAACGCCGTTGCCGACGACGTTGAGCGTCGTCACGCCAAGGGCCAGCCGGTCCTGGTGGGCACCGTCTCCATCGAGAGCTCCGAGAAACTGTCCGCCGCCCTCACTAAGCGCGGTATCGCGCACGAGGTCCTCAACGCCAAGCACCACGAGCGCGAGGCCCATATCGTGGCCCAGGCTGGTCGCTATGGCGCCGTGACCATCGCTACCAACATGGCCGGTCGTGGCACCGACATCCTGCTGGGCGGCAACCCCGACGAGCTGGTGCGCGAACGCCTGGAGTACGAGGGCCTGACCATGGAGGACGTGACGCCCGAGCAGCTCGAGCAGTTTAACGCCGAGGCCAAGGAGACCTGCAAGGCCGAGCGCGAGCGCGTGCTTGCCGCCGGCGGCCTGACCGTTATCGGCACCGAGCGCCATGAGTCCCGTCGTATCGACAACCAGCTGCGTGGCCGTTCCGGTCGTCAGGGCGATCCGGGCGAGACCCAGTTCTACCTGTCGCTCGAGGATGACCTCATGCGCCTGTTCGGCGGCGACAGGATGGACCGCGTCTCCAAGATGATGGTCACGGCCGACATGGGCGACGACATGCCCATCCAGCACAAGATCATCTCCAAGGCCGTCGAGAGCGCCCAGCACAAGGTCGAGAGCATCAACTTCTCCATGCGTAAGAGCGTTCTTGAGTACGACGACGTCATGAACAAGCAGCGCCAGGTCATCTACGCCGAGCGCAACAAGATTCTGGACGGCAAGGACCTGACCGACCACATCACCGAGGTCATGCACGATACCGTGTACCGCTGTGTTCAGGAGTTCTGCACCAAGGACAGCCACGAGGGCGAGCGCGATCTTGAGGGTCTGCGCAAATGGGTCGTCGAGCTGACCGGGCATATCGATACCCCTCAGTTCCCCGACGAGGACTTTGAGGCCCTGGCCGCCGATGTCTTGGCTTATGTTGAGAAGTGCTACAACATGAAGGCCGAGCGTCTGGGCGAGGACCTGATGCGCGAGCTCAATACCCAGGTCATGCTGCGCGTCATCGATACGCGTTGGATGAACTACCTGCAGGAAATGGACTACCTCAAGACCGGTATCGGCCTGCGCGGCTTTGGCCAGCGCGACCCGCTGGTTGAGTACAAGACCGAGGCCTACGGTGCGTTCCAGATACTCGTCGATACCATGTACGAGGATTACCTGCGCACTGTTCTGCGCATTGAGCTCAAAGCTGCCCCGCAGGCTGTGGAGCACAAGGAGGACCCCGCCCTTAAGGGTGCGCGCTTCTCTGGTCCCGCCGAGGTCGATGGCGACAACAGCGATTCGGTACTGCGCAAGCAGGCTCAGGTGCAGGCCCGCACCGCCGTCCAGGGTGGTCCGGCTGCCGTTAACAACGGTGGCAAGGTGACGACCTACCGCAAGTCCGAGAGCGATGACCCCTATGTCAACGTGGGCCGCAACGACCTGTGCCCTTGCGGTAGCGGTAAGAAGTTTAAGTACTGCCACGGCAGGAATCGTTAATGGCCGAGGCTCTAGAGGTAACGCTCGCCGAGTTGGACGCGTTTGCGGACCGGCTCGGCGAGGTCGAGTCGTATCTTCATTTGGACGAGAAGCGCACACGCGTGACCGAGCTCGAGGCCAGAAGCGTGGCCCCCGGCTTTTGGGATGACGCCGACGCCGCTCGCGCCACCATGGAGGAGATCGCTCGCGCCAAGGAAGATATCGCTGCCGTGGATACCGCGCGCGGCGAGCTGTCTGACGCCCGCGCGGCGCTGGAGCTTGCCGAGGAGATGGGCGACGACCCCGATGCCGCCGCATTGCGCGAGGAGGCTGCCGCTACGGCAGAACGCCTGGCCCGCGCTATCGACGAGCTCGAGCTTTCGAGCTGGTTTACCGGTGAGTTCGATCACGGCGACGCGATTGTGACCATCAAGCCCGGACAGGGTGGCTTGGAGGCCCAGGATTGGACCTTCATACTCTTTAAGATGTACATGAAGTACTGCCAGCGCCGCGGCTGGAAGGTTACCATCAACGATTGCCCCGCGGCCGAGGTCATCGGCATCGATCGCGCGACCTTTACCGTCGAAGGCAAGGATGCCTTTGGCATGCTTCGTGCCGAGGCCGGTGTTCACCGCCTGGTGCGCATTAGCCCCACCGACGACAAGAAGCGCCGCCAGACTACGTTTGCCGGCGTCGAGGTCATTCCGGTGCTACCCGACGATATCGATATCGAGATTAATCCCGATGACATTCGCGTCGACGTGTACCACGCAAGCGGCCCGGGCGGTCAGGGCGTCAACACCACCGACTCCGCCGTGCGCGTGACGCATTTCCCCAGCGGTATCGTGGTCACGTGTCAAAACGAGCGCAGCCAGATTCAAAACAAGGCCGCGTGCATGCAGATTCTCAAGGCCCGTCTGTACGAGATCGAGCTCGAGAAGCGCGCCGAGGCGCTCGACGAGATTCGTGGACCCAAGACCACGATCGGTTTTGGTAACCAGATCCGTAGCTATGTGCTCTACCCGTATCAGATGGTCAAGGACCTGCGTACGGGCGTGGAGACCAGCAACGTCGAGGCCGTTCTCGACGATGGCGATCTGGATCCGTTTGTGATCGGCTACCATCGCTGGGCAACCGGCAACGCCGATGCGGAAAGCCAGGGCGCCTAAACCCACAGGGTTGGCCTTGGGCAGATGCGGCCAATACGGACCCTGTGCGGGGGTGGTATTTGGTCGGCGAATCGGTAAAATCGAATACAGCAAGAAGTTCAAAGCGCATCCGATGGGGTGCGCTTTTTTGAGGGAGGCAGCATGGCATATCGTCTGGACATCAAGCGCATTCTTTCGATGAACTTCTTTCACGATCTGCCCCAGATCATGTTGGGGTGTGCCTTGGCCGCCATCGCGACCGACCTGTTTTTGATTCCCAACGGTCTTGCAGCCGGTGGCGTTACGGGCCTTGCGACGATTATCCAGGCAGTCGGCGCAGCGCGAGGCGTGTCGCTTCCCGTCGGTATCCAGACCATCGTGATGAATGCCTTGCTGCTGCTGATCGTTATGCGCGAGGGTGGCATGTTCTACGTAGTGCAGACGGCGACGGGCTTTGTGCTGCTGGGCTTCTTTACCGATCTGTTTGCCCCGTTTGTAGCGCCTCTGGCACATGCAGACCTGATGCTTCCCGCTATGTGGGGCGGCATTATCACGGGCATTGGTTACGGCATGGTGCTGCGCGCCGGCGCCAACACCGGCGGCTCGGACACGATTGGCCAAATCATCTCGCGTAACACCTCGTTGCCGGTGGGCTCGACCGTCATGGCAATCGACGTTGCCGTGTGTGCGGCATCGGCGCCGGTCTTCTCGCTCGAAAATGCTCTGTATGCAGGACTATCGATGGTGATCAGCGGCTATGTGATCGATGCCGTGGTCGATGGCGGCAATAAGCGTCGTATGGTGCTCATCATCTCGGACAATTTCCCCGATATCGCGGCCGACATCATGTACGGTCTGGGACGCGGCTGCACCAAATTAAAGGCGACTGGTATGTATTCGGGCGTCGAGAAGCCGGTGATCATGGTGATCGTTAGCCGTCGAGAGCTCAACACCCTCAAAACGATCGTGCGTGAGCGCGATCCTCACGCCATTGTGACGGTCGCCGACGTTACGGAAGCCTTCGGTGAGGGATTCAAGGACATTAACGCGTAGGCTGAATTTCGGTTTGCGGATCATTTTTGTGCCGGGGCGAGAGGTAGCCACCGCATCCAAAAGACGTTCACATTGATAAACCGTTTCATCAGCGGTTCTGCCTGCTAAATTGTTCAAATAATGATAAAAACTCTGGTAAAGCCATCGGTTTCCAGCATAATGAATGACGTACGTGCATTGCGGCTGTGTTGGGATTACCTTCGGTGCCGTGCGCATCTTGTCTTAAGAGGATGAAAGGAAGGCACAATGAGCGACGAAGAGCTCAAAAAGGTTGCCAACGAGGTAAGGAAGGGCATCGTCACCGGCGTGCACGCTGCCAAGTCTGGCCATCCGGGCGGTTCGCTCGGCGCTGCCGACATCATGACCTATTTGTACTTTGAGGAAATGAACGTCGACCCGGCCGATCCCCGCAAGGCCGATCGCGACCGCTTTGTGCTCTCCAAGGGCCATTGCGCTCCGGGCCTGTACGCCGTGCTCGCCGAGCGCGGGTTCTTCCCCAAGGAGGACCTCGAGACGCTGCGCCATATCGGCAGCCACCTGCAGGGTCACCCCAACATGAACGACACCCCGGGCGTCGACATGTCCACCGGCTCGCTCGGCCAGGGCATCTCCGCTGCCGTGGGTATGGCCGTCGCTGCCAAGCACTGGGGCGATACTTATCGCACGTACGCCCTGCTGGGCGATGGCGAGAGCGAGGAGGGCCAGGTCTGGGAGGCCGCCATGTTTGCCGGCAACCAGCAGCTCGACAACCTCTGCGTGATCGTCGACCACAACGGTCTGCAGATCGATGGCCCCGTCGAGGAGGTCAACGACCCCATGCCGCTGGCAGACAAGTTCCGCGCCTTTAAGTTCCACGTGGTAGAGCTTGCCGACGGCAACGACTTCGATCAGATCCGCGCCGCCTTTGCCGAGGCCCGCGCCACCAAGGGTCAGCCGACCGCCATTATCGCCGAGACCACAAAGGGCAAGGGCGTCTCCTTTATGGAGAACCAGGTGGGTTGGCACGGTAAGGCCCCCAACGATGAACAGTTTGAGCAGGCCATGGCAGAGCTCACGGCCGCCGGAGAGGAGCTCTAGGATGGCAGATGTCAAGAAAATCGCCACGCGCGTAAGCTACGGCGAGGCCCTCGTCGAGCTCGCCAACGAGCACGATGACTTTGTGGTCCTCGACGCCGACCTGGCCGCCGCCACGCAGACCGGCAAGTTCAAGGCAGCCCGCCCCGACCGCTTCTTCGATGTGGGCATTGCCGAGAGCAACCTGATGGGTGTTGCCGCCGGTATCGCGACCACCGGCCGCGTCGCCTTCGCGAGCACCTTTGCCATGTTTGCCGCCGGCCGCGCCTTTGAGCAGGTCCGCAATTCCATCGGTTACCCGCACCTCAACGTCAAGATCGGTGCCACACACGCCGGTATCTCGGTGGGCGAGGATGGCGCCACGCACCAGTGCTGCGAGGATATCGCCCTTATGCGCGTTATCCCCGGCATGACCGTGATCGTTCCCGCTGACGACGTTGAGGCCCGCGCCGTGGTCCGCGCCGCCTACGAGTGCGACGGCCCCGTGTACATGCGCTTTGCCCGTCTGGCCTCGCCGGTCATCAACGACCCCGAGACCTACAAGTTTGAGTTGGGTCGCGGCATCGTTATGCGCGAGGGCGCCGATGTTACCATCATTGCCTGCGGTCTGATGGTCGGCGAGGCCCTCGAGGCCGCCGAGCAGCTCGCAGCCGAGGGTATCGACGCCGAGGTCATCAACATGCACACCATTAAGCCCATCGACGCCGACCTGGTCGTTAAGAGTGCTACCAAGACCGGCCACGTCGTGACCGTCGAGGAGCACTCCGTGATCGGCGGCCTGGGCAGCGCCGTTGCCGACGTCCTGTGCGAGCAGTGCCCGACGCCGCTCAAGAAGATCGGCGTCAACGACACGTTCGGCGAGTCCGGCCCGGGCGCCGAGCTCCTGCACAAGTACGGCCTGGACGCCGCCAACATCGTGGCGACCACCAAGGAGTTCTTGGCATAAGGCAAGGTGGATCTCAAGGACTGCTTCGCCAGAACTATAAAACTGCTTCGCCAGTACTATGGAAACCCGGCAGGGGCGCTCTCTTGGAGAGCGCCCCTGTTTCAGTTGCGGTGAAATAAGGACTGTTTTGCCAGCCTAAAGGCTCAATTAATCCGCATTTCACCGCAACTTTCGAAGGCGTTCCCGCTTGTGCTGGCTCCGTCGCGACGATTGATTGCGGCTTGGCACAGTGCAGCGACATCGGGGGCATCGCTGTCTCGGTATGTCATGGCGAGCAAAGCGGCATCATAGATTTCGTCATTGGTCACATCGGCGGCATCAATGGGGCAGAAGGTGAGAATTGAATCCTGTTCTGCAAGCTCGGCCAGATCGATCGTTTCACCCATGGCAAAGGCGTCATCGAGGACGAGTGTGGCACTCGTGCATGGAATTTGATAGATCGTGCCGTCCGCCGCGATAGGGGAACCTGCCGCCTCGAGCGTGTAGACACCTTGTATGAGATTGATGCCAGAGCCATCGGAGGCGACGAACTCAATCCTGTCGACCGTTATTCCGTCGATGGTCTTGCCCGTAATATGTATTGGAACGCGCGATGCCCCGTTATCGGTGTCCCAGCCCGCAGCCGTGACATCCAGCACGATGGCGTGCTCCGAATGGGCGGATACGAAGTGCGACAACACCTGCCGCAGATGAAGACCCATACAGCTACCGCCGACAATGCCGATTGCCAGCATGCAGGCAAGGATGGCCGTAACGTGGTTCCGAGGCTTTACCCGAAGCTCAGAATCAGCAGAGATGCCATTGACGGCAGCCCCGCACGCTGTGCAGTACCTCACGCCATCGCGCAACTCAGCTCCACAATAAGGACAATTCATACTGGCCCCCACAACCATAGGCGTTCCCATCGAGGCCACTGTAAATCGACAATCCAAATTCGAGTTGCGCAACAATGAGCCCCAATATAAGTTGCGGTGAAATAAGGACTGATTAGGGCTTTTAACTGCTAAAACAGTCCCTATTTCACCGCAACTTTTAAAGAGGCCGTATCAAGCAGGATTTCTATTGGGATAAGGGCCCAGCACAACAAAGTGCAATTCAGACCCTCCCAACTTTGTGTGCGCAGCATCTCAAGTTGGTGCGGCGACCCCTTAGTAGCCGCAGGCCGTGCGCAGGGTTACCTCCCAAATCTTTCCGCAGGACGGAGGAGTCCCCGCAGCGCGAAGCGCACAGCGGGGACTCCGACATGTCCGAGGACGATTTGGGAGGTAACCCTGCGCACGGCCGGTGAGACCAAAACCCCGCCATGCTTCTTATGTGCAGTAAAGCTAATGCTGCTAAAATACAAAGCGCTCATGTAGTTTAAACGCACGACGATAAGGAGCACCAGTGGGTAACCACTTCCGTACCTCCGGTGCGGGCGATGACGCCCCCAAGACGCAGCCAGGCGCCGTGGGCACTCGTTTCGCCACCCCGGATTCAGAGGATCAGCTGTTTAGCCCGATCCCCGCACAGCCGGCAGATCAGGCACAGCCGGCGTCAGATCCCTTTGCCTACAATCCCACCAATGATGTTGAGCTTTCCGAGGCCGCGGGTTTTGAGCCCGTGCAGAAGGTGACCGCTCGCGTGGATCAGCCCCAGGCGGACGTTGTTGCGTCGCAACCCGTCATGGCCGGTATTCCCGACCCTATGGCTCCTGCGACTCCGGCGCCACAGCCTGCGCAGTCCGGCCTTTTTGCCGGTATTCCCGATCCTACGCAGCCCGCGGCTCCCGTAGTCGAGAGCGATCAGGCCGCCGAGGTCGCAAGCCTCGACAATGCGCTCAACAACCCCGACTTTACGTCGGTGTTTGCGCCCATCGATCCGCAGGCCAGCCGCAAGAAGATGGCCAAGCAGGCCGGTGTCGAGCCCGTCATCCTCATGGAGCACGTCACCAAGATCTACCCGGCACAGCCCAACAAGCCCGCGCTCGACGACATCAACATCGAGATCTATCCTGGCGAGTTCGTCTTCTTGGTCGGTCACTCCGGCTCGGGTAAGACCACGCTGCTGTCGACGCTCAACCGCGACGTCAAGCCGACGAGCGGCCGCATTTTGGTCGCCGGCCAGGACCTCATGAAGATCAAGAACCGCAAGGTTCCGTTCTTGCGTCGCCAGATCGGTGCCGTGTTCCAGGACTTTAAGCTCCTGCCGCAGAAGACCGCCTACGAAAACGTGGCGTTTGCCCTGCAGTGCATCGGCAAGCCCAAGGGCGTCATTCGCAGCCAGGTGCCCGAGGTGCTTCGCCTGGTCGGCCTGGCCGATCAGATGGACTCTCTGCCCGATCAGCTGTCCGGTGGCGAGCAGCAGCGTGTCGCCGTTGCCCGCGCTATGGTCAACCGTCCGCCGCTGCTTATCTGCGACGAGCCCACGGGTAACCTCGACCCGGCGATTTCGCTGGGCATTATGAAGCTGCTCGAGCGCATTAACCGTACCGGCACCACCGTGATCGTCGCCACGCACGACCGCGAGATGGTCGATAGCATGCACCGTCGCGTGATCGCTCTCGAGGGCGGCCACGTAATCCGCGACCAGGAGAGGGGAGGTTACGGCAACTATGGCACCAACTAACGTGGGCTATTCGCTCAAAGAGGCTATCAGCCACTTCTTCCGTAACTGGACCACCTCGCTCGGCGCCGTCATCACGATCTTCCTTTCGCTGTTTATCATCGGCCTGTTCATTATGGGTTCCGCGATGCTGAACTCCGTGATCGGCACCGTCGAGGATCAGGTTGTCATCAACGCCTTTATTAGCGATGATGCCGATCAGGCAGACGTCCAGGCCTTTGAGGCCGAGCTCAAGACGTGGAGCAACGTCAAGTCCGTGACCTATAAGGACAAGGACGACGCGCTGGCCGAGTACACGAGCAAGATGTCGGGCAACGCCGACGCCACCATGAGCGCGCTCGACGGCCAGAACCCGCTTCCCGCCTCGTTTGCGATTGAGATGGACGATCCGTCTCAGGTCGAGAGCACGGCCAAGAAGCTTAAGAAGAATGCCGACTTCCAAAAGATTGCGGACGACGGCGACGTCAACGCGAGCGTGCTGTATGGCCAGGAGGAAGTGAGCCGCCTGTTCCAGGTGACCAACTACATCCGTATCGCCGCCGTGGTGCTCGTCGGTCTGCTGACCTTTATCGCGTTCATCTTTATCAACAACACGATTCGCCTGTCCATTACGGCGCGTCGTCGCGAGATTGCGATTATGCGCCTGGTGGGCGCCAGCAACGGCTTCATTCGCGGGCCGTTCATTACCGAGGGTGTGCTGCAGGCCATTCTGGGCTCGCTGCTTTCCATCGGTGTTTTGGAGCTGCTGCGCAACCTGATGATTCCGCGCCTGCAGGCGAGCGTCGGCTGGATGTCGTTTGCGCTGCCGATGCAGTACTATCTGGTGACCTACGCCGCACTGATTCTCGTCGGCGTGCTCATCGGCCTCTTTGGCTCTGCCATCGCCATGCGCCGTTATCTACGCGTGTAGGCATGCTTGGAATTCGTTCCTTCCAACGGGTCGTTCCTTTTGGGACGGCCCGTTTTTTGATCCCTTGGGGACGGAGGAAAACGGATCACTTAGGGGGTCGGTCGATTCGAGTGATCCGCAATCCTGCCGTCCCCTAGGGATCATTTGGGTAGACTCTTGAGGTGTAAACGGCTATCGATAGTAAGGAGGCGCCATGGGGCGCAATAACAAGCATAAGCGTGGAGCTCGCAATAAGCGTGGGCCGGTGCGCAGCGAGCGTCGTCCGAGCCTGACTGGCCGCGTGCAGCTCCATGAGCACAGTGCCTATGTCATAACCGAGAACGGCGACTATAAGGTCATGGGCCGCGGCAAGCGCGAGATCATGGATGGCGATACCGTTGCCGTGAGCATTAAGAACAGCCCGCATGGTGAACGTCGCGCCGTGATTGAAGGCGTCGTCGAACGTGCCGCCATCAGCGTGGTGGGTACGTATCAGATGGCCGGCCCGCTTGGCGTGATCGAGCCGCTCGATTCGCGCCTGAAGGCTGACTTCTTTATTTTGCCCGAGGACACTTCGGCGGAGCGCCTGGGCGTGCGCCCTGGCGATGTCGTCGTCGCGCGCATATTGACCTACCCGACGCGCTTGGAGTCGGGAACGGTGACTCTTGAGCGCCGCATCGGCGGTGACGATGCGCCCGATCTGGGCGTCCAATACGTTATGGCACGCTATGGCTATACCGACAGCTATCCCGAGGCGGCGCTGGCAGAGGCAGAGGCGCTTTCGCTCGATGTGACTGCAGCGCTTAAAGACCCGCTTCGTCGTGACCTGCGCGATCGCTTTGTCATCACCATCGACCCGGTTGATGCGCGCGACTTTGACGATGCCATCTCGCTCGAGCGCACGCCCGAGGGTGGCTATAAGCTGGGCGTACATATTGCCGATGTTTCGCATTATGTTGCCTGGGATGGGCATATCGACCTGGAGGCCCGCCATCGCACGACGTCGGTCTACCTTGCCGACCGTGTGCTCCCCATGCTGCCCGAGCGCCTGTCTAATGACTTGTGTTCCCTGCGCCCCGATGAGGATCGCCTGGCGTTTACCGTCGACATCGAGCTCGACGCGCAGGGCCGTGTGCGCCATTACGATCCCTATCCCAGTGTGATTCGTTCGCGTGTGCGTATGGACTACGACGGCGCCGAGGCGCTGCTGGTGCGCGCCGGCGCTGTTGAGCATTCCGTGTTGGAGGGCGCTGCGGAGGATGTCGCTGCGGCTGAAGCCTCGCGCGAGGAAGCACTTGAGCGCGGGCTTGCGTGCGAGGACACCGCTCGCAGCTGTAACGTAGACCTGGCCGATTTCCTGGTCGCCGCAAACGAACTCGCGGAGCTTCGGCGTCGCATACGTCGCGCACGCGGTTCGGTCGACTTTGACACGGCCGAGATTCGCGCGCTGCTGGACGAGGACGGCGTGCCCGTACGGATTGTGGCACGCGAGCGTTCCTGCGCAACCTCGCTTATCGAGGAGGCAATGCTGCTGGCTAACGAGTGCGTTGCCGAGTGGCTGGCCGACCGCGATATCGAGGCATGCTATCGCGTGCACGATGACCCCAGCCCCGACAGCCTACATGGTGCTGCTGTGGCGCTGGCGCAGCTCGGCATCATCGATGACCGCCGTGCGGCGGGCATTGCTCTGGGAAATCCCGACGAGTTACAGGCGACGGTTGATGCCGCTGCCGGCACGGCTAACGCGCCGCTCGTCAACACGCTTCTTTTGCGCAGCATGCAGCGTGCGTTGTACAAGCCGCGCAACGAGGGTCACTTTGCGCTCGCCGCGCCGTGCTACTGCCACTTTACAAGCCCCATTCGCCGTTATCCCGATCTGGTGGTGCATCGCGTGCTCAAGCTGCAGCTGGCATACGAGCAGCTGGGCGGAAAAGACGCCTTAGTGCGTACGCCGAGGTTGATCGGAAAAGGCAGAGAGTCGCTTCCGCGCATCCTGCCGCAAATCTGCCGCGCGTGCAGCGACGCCGAGCGTGCGGCCGACGCTGCCAGCCATGCGACGCAAAAAATCAAGATTGCGCAGTACTACGAGGACCGCCTGGGCGAGCGCTATGCCGGAACGGTCTCGTGGGTCAGCAACATGGGATTATTCGTGCGTCTCGATTTGACGCAGGTTGAGGGGCTGGTTTCCATTAAGAGCCTGGGTAACGAGTGGTTTGAGTTTGACGAGGACGCGCTCACGTTGACGGGTGCCGACACGGGGCGTCGTTTTGAGTTGGGACAGCGCGTGATTATCGAGGTCTCGCGCGTCAACACTACTCGCGGACATTTGGACTTTAAGCTCATTCATTAACCGGCACGCAGTGAGTATCGGCAAAGCGTAGAGGGCGGTCTTTCGGGGCCGCCCTCTTTGCGTGTCTCTTAATTGCCCTGCCATGATCTCGGCAGCTTCTTCATATGCTTTTGGGAGATAGGACCTACCAAAACAAACCTGTCCCTTTTTGGCAGGTTTACGAGAAAGCGGGGATGTTGTGGCAACGGTATATGGGTATGCGCGGGTGAGCTCGCGCGATCAAAATTTGAATCGGCAGCTGGATGCGCTGGGTGCCTATGGCGTGGAACCGGCGAATATCTTTGCCGACCATGTGAGCGGCAAGGACTTCGATCGACCGCGGTATCGCGAGCTGCTGTGCGCGTTGGATTCCGGTGATGTGCTGGTGGTACTTTCCATTGATCGGCTGGGCCGTAACTACAGCGAGATCCTCGAGGAATGGCGGTGCATAACCAAAGAGCTCGGCGCGGCCATCGTGGTGCTGGACATGCCATTGCTCGACACGCGCGCCAGAGACTGCGGTGGGTCGGACGTGACCAGCACGCTGATCGCCGATATCGTTTTGCAGTTGTTGAGTTACGTGGCGCAGGTGGAACGAGAGAACATCCACCGTCGTCAGGCGGAGGGAATCGCGGCGGCGCGGGCGCGCGGCGTGCGTTTTGGTCGACCCCGCAAGCCGTGCCCTCCGCAATTTGAACGAGTGCGCGATATCTATGAGGCGGGCAATATTACCCGGAGTCAGGCGGCAAAGCGTTTAGGTGTGTGCGTGGGGACCTTCGATCGCTGGATGCGCGAGACGGAGTAGGGCTGTCGGGGATGCGGACTCAGCGACCACCGCCGCCCATCCCGACCCGCTTGCCCCCGTTCGCATATGGATGGGCACCAACATCCGTCGTGTCGCCCATACCGTACCATTGACGCCCATGCGAGACGTTAACCTCAAGATGGAAAACCACGACCGCCTGCACGTCGGCGCTGGCTACAATATCGGCATCGGTCGCAGATGGCCATCGGTGCGCTGTCTGCCAGACACTTGTCTTTTCTAAGAAGGGAATCCCCATGGCAGTGCTGTTTGTTGAATATCCCAAATGCTCGACGTGTAAAAAGGCCAAGGCCTGGTTGGACGAGCATGGGGTTGAGTACATCGATCGCGATATTGTTACAGACAATCCTTCGGCTGAGGAGCTTGCGACCTGGATTGCGCGTTCGGGGCTGCCGGTGCGTCGCTTCTTTAATTCGTCGGGCATGAAGTATCGAGAGCTTGGCCTGAAGGCGCGTCTGGATGCAGGGATGACGGATCAGGAATGTTACGAGCTGTTGGCGACCGACGGCATGCTGGTTAAGCGTCCGCTGCTGGTGGGCGATGACTTTGCGATTCCAGGCTTTAAGGAAGCAACCTGGGCCGAGGCGCTGCTGTAACAACTGCGGAAAGCGTGTCTCGTTCTGAGCGCAAATTCTGGGATGCGCTTTCCGCCGGCAGGTTCGCTCCGGTCAGTCCTCGAACTGTGCCCACTTATGCGGGTCGTAGATCTTTACCTGTTTGTTGGGCTTGCCGCTCCAGTACTCTTCGTCCATAAAGGGTAGATATGCCTGAATGCCGGGGCAGATGAACGGGATTCGCTGTGCTTGCAAACGGTCGCGTTGGCGTTGCTCCAAATGGGTCTCCGAAATCACGACGGGAATACCGGATAGCTCCACGAGGTTTGCCTGAACTCGCTTGAGGTCGGGTAGCGCCGCGTGCCATGCCATTCGCATCATCAAAAATGAGGCGCCGCGATACGTTGCCTGCATGACTGTGATGGCGGGGCGTAACGTGGGATGAATTATGTGTCGATCTGGCCAAGGGATAGCAGTTATCTCGAGGCCGAGGGTCTCCCATAGGTAATCAAGCTCATCATCCATGTCGCCTCGATATCCGCGCGATAATTGGTGTCCTGATTGTGTCACTATTGACGGCGACCAGGATGCAGCAATCTGCCAATGGTGGCTATGGTGCGCTTGCGGCATTTTGCCCCTTGCATGCGGTTTGGCTTCACAGGTCCTTCATGGGTCGGGACAAATTGGCCGATTTTCAAAAAAGTTAAAAATGGGTCTTGCGCCACCGTAGAACTTCCCGTATATTTCTTTCTTGCGCAAAGGCACAGCCGAGCGCAGCGATGCAGTCATTGGGATGTCGTCTAATGGCAGGACAGCGGATTCTGGTTCCGTCAATGGGGGTTCGACTCCCTCCATCCCAGCCATTGCATTTGCTACATATGGCCCGTTCGTCTAGCGGTTTAGGACGCCGCCCTCTCAAGGCGGAGATCACCAGTTCGAATCTGGTACGGGCTACCACAAAATGAACGCCCGGGCCTCGAAAGAGACCCGGGTTTTGTGTATCGACCGTATATACGGCGCCTGCCGTGTTTCGCTCAGATCGAGGAGTAGCCATGGATCTGCCCATCAGCTTGCAAGACATCACGTATGCCGAGAACTATCTGGCGCAGGGCGACCTGGCTACGGCGACGCCGCTGCTGGAGCGTCTGGTGGAGCTCGCCGAGGAGTATATCGACGCTGAGTGCAAGACGGAGGAGAAGCGCCAATACTTTAGCTTCGATAGCAAGTTTGAGCGCTTGGCCTATCGCCGCGTGGAGAAGGATCCGCGCGAGCTCGTGCAGGTCGAGGTGCCCTTTGATCGTCTGTATTCCGACATGGCGTTTGCCTACATTCGCCAGCAGGATTATGTGAGTGCTCGCAACGCCTTGATGCAGGCCGTTCGCTGGGACCCCATGAACTGTAACTACCGCTTGGATCTGGCCGAGCTGTTCCGCGCTCTCGAGGACAAGCAGGAGTGGGCTTCGCTTTCGTTTTCGGTGCTGGAGCGTGCGAGCGACGGCAAGTGCGCCGCCCGCGCCTACGCCAACTTGGGCCAGTATTTCCTTGAGCCCGAGACCGAGAACGTCTCGGCGGCCGTGGGTTGCGCGCGTCTGGCACTACGCTTGGCTCCTGGCGATGCGCATACGACACGCCTGCTCAACAAGATTCATACCACCTATCCGGATGCCGCCGATGAGAGCGACGATCACGTGATGGGCGAGCTGAGCCTGCAAGGTGTGCCGACCTCGCCTTCGGCCGAGATTGCCATTTGCCTGATCATGTGTGCGACCGATGCTGCGAGCGACGGTGACAAGCAGGAAGCTACGCGCTTGACGGTCCGTGCCCGCGACCTGGTGGGCGAGGAGGCATGCGCGGCGATCATTAAGCTGGTGCGCGAGAGCGATGCCGAGCTCAGCGCCGAGCGCAAGGCAAAGCGCGCAGGCGTCGACAAGGGAGCCGATGGCGTCAAGGAGGCCGGCGATGCCCAGTAAGCGCGAGCGCAAGCTCATTTCCAAGAATCGCTCCGCGCATCACGAGTACTTTATCGACGAGACGTTCGAATGCGGCATTGAGCTGAGCGGTACCGAGGTCAAGTCGATTCGCGAGCGCGCCTGCCAGATCACCGACACTTTTGCACTGATTCGTGGCGGCGAGTGCTGGCTGGTGGGCCTGCACATTCACCCTTACAGCCACGGTGGCGTGTGGAACCGTGACCCCGATCGCCGCCGCCGTCTGCTGCTGCATCGCAAGGAAATTGATTTTCTTGACGGCAAACTGCGCAACCGCGGCTATGCGCTGGTGCCGTTGGAGCTCTACTTTAATACCGATGGTCGCGTAAAGCTGCTGTTGGGCCTGGGTCGCGGTAAGAAGCTCTACGACAAACGCGAGGACATGGCCAAGCGCGACGTTCAGCGCGAGATCGATCGCGCGCTAAAGGAGCGCAACCGCTGACCACCCTTCATAAGTTGCGGTGGAATACGGACTGTTTTGCCTGTTTGATGGGCTATTCAGTCCCTATTTCACCGCAACTGCGGGCGTCTCATGTTCCTCACGGTTATGACACCTATGTCTCAAAGGCGGCGTCCGGTATGGGCGCCGCCTTTTTGTGGGTACATACTTCCGTGAGGTTCCAACCCGGGTTAGGGGAGTGGTCGTTATGGACAAAACTGCGTTCTTTACGATGCCGAGCGGCCTGTATGTGGTGAGTGCTGCGGCCGACGGGCTGCGTGCCGGCTGCATCATCAACACCGCGGTGCAGGTGACGTCCATGCCGCCGCGCATTTCGGTTGCCGTGAACAAGGAAAATGTCACGTCTGGTGTTATCTCGTCTGCCAAGGCCTTTGCGCTGACCGTGATCGATCAGACGGCCGATATGCTCTACATTGGCAACTTTGGATTCCGTACCAGCAGCGACTTTGACAAATTTGCTAAGTACGAGACGCGCGAGACTGCACAGGGCATGCCCTATGTTCCCGAGCATGCGGCGGCCTTGTTTAGCTGCCGTTTGATTGACACTGTTGACGTGGGCACGCATCTACTGTTTATCGGCGAGGTCAAGGATGCCGAGCGCCTGAGCGACGAGACGCCGCTCACCTACGATTACTACCATAAGGTCCTGAAGGGCAAGACGCCTCCGAAGGCGTCCTCGTATCAAGGCTAGAAATGTTTTAAAAATACTTGCATTATATTATTGAGAATATATACTAATAAGCAAGTACACCAGCAGTCACGTTCGAGAGGAGAACATCATGGCTGAGGAAAAGAAGACGTATAAGTTCGTGTGCATCGTTTGCGGTTATGAGGTTGAGGTCGACACGCCCGAGCTGCCCGAGGATTACGTGTGCCCGGTCTGCGGCGTCGGTCCCGATCAGTTTGAGCTCGTCGAGGAGTAACTCGCAGGCACACGACTTGCAGCAACACATAGCTCTGTCCAAGGGCCCCGGTCGGATATCCCGGCCGGGGCCCTTTTCCTCCGTCCCCAAGGGATCACGGCTGCTGTTAGCCGATCCTGCCTGTCGTGAGTCCGGCCGACCTTTGGTCTTAATCTGTAACATCTAACGGCTCAAAACGGGTCTTCCTGTTACAGATTGAGACGTTTGACTGGGTGGACATGCGGTCTCGTTACATCCCGGTCAACAGCACGGCGTCGAGCGCCGTTACGACGACACCAATCCCTACAAGCAGCGCGTTGAGCGGGCGCGAGTTGGCGTATTTGCCCATGACGCGGGGCGAACTGGTGAGCCGTATGAGCACAAAGACCGTAATCGGCAGCTGAAGCGACAGCAGCGCCTGACTCCAAATGAGACCCTCAAAAGGATTCGGGACGACCGGGCACGCCGCCACTGCGCCGACGAAACAGGTCGTCACTCCAATCGAGGAATGTCGGTCGTGGATGTCGTATTCCTCGTCGAACATGCCCGCGGTGATGGTGCCCGCCGCCATGCCCGCCGTCACGCTGCTCGATAGGCCCGCAAACAGCAGCGCCACCGCAAAGATGGTCGAGCTCGCCGGGCCCAAGATGGGGGAGAGTGTGGCCGCTGCGACGGCGAGGTCGTCTACGACAATGCCGTGCGCAAAGAAGGTCGTTGCGGCCAGGATGACCATGGCCGAGTTGATTGCCCAGCCCACGCCCATCGAAAAGAGCGTGTCGAAGAGCTCATAGCGTAGACGTTCTTCGATAACCTGCTCGCCTTGGCCTTCGAAGTGCATGGATTGGATGACCTCGGAGTGCAGGAAGAGGTTGTGGGGCATAACGACCGCACCCAGGACACTCACGATAATCGCGGCTGAGCCGGTGGGCATACTGGGTGTGATCCAGCTTGCGGCGGCCTGCGGCCAGTCGACCTTGACCAGCGCAAGCTCGGCCAAAAACGAGAGTCCTACCACGCCTACGAAGGCGATGATCCATCGCTCGGCGCGCTTGTAGGAGCTCGTCATGAGCATCGCCATCGATACTGCCGCCACGATGACACAGCCCGCGCGCACGGGCAGCCCAAAGAGCATCTGGAGTGCGATCGCACCGCCCAGGACTTCGGCCATGGCGGTGGCGATGGTCGCGAGGTAAGCACTGACGAGTACCGTGCGTCCAACGAAGCGGGGAAGGTAACGTGTCGTGGCTTCGGCAAGACAGGCGCCCGTGGCGATACCCAGGTGTGCCGCGTTGTGATGCAGCACAATGAGCATAATCGTGGACAGCGTGACGATCCACAGCAGCGCGTAGCCAAACTGCGAGCCCGCGGCCATATTGGAGGCCCAGTTGCCTGGGTCGATAAAGCCGACGGTGACGAGCAGCCCGGGACCGATGTGCCGCGCAATATCCAGGCCTCCGTGACCACCGGTGCGTCGGGAGCCAAAGTGTTGTTTGAGATGGTTGAGCATGGTGCGCTCCTGCGTGCCGTTTGTTTGACGCTGCAAAGGATACCCGTTTTAGGCTCAAAAGTTAACCAAGACTAACAAAATTGTTGTATTTGAATAGGATGTTGAAAGGGAGCTGCCGAAATGTCTTGATCTGTAACAGCTAGGGATGGAAATTGGGCCTAGGTGTTACAGATCAAGACAGGAAGAAACGGTCCTATGGAAAATCTCGATTTGTAACAGATAACCGCCAAAACCAGCCCTTCGTGTTACAGATCGAGACAAACCAAAACCGTCCTGCAGAAAATCTCAATCTGTAACATCTGGGCGCCAAAATTGGGTCTTCCTGTTACAGATTGAGATGTTTGAAACGGTGAGCTTACGGGCCGAGCCTGGGGCCCTTGTTGTCGCCCTTGAGGTCGGCGGTGTCCACTCGTAGGGCGTGCGTTACGCGATTGTTTCGAAACGGGCGGGAAACACAACGGGCCGGCGATGCTCCTACTATGCCTATTCAACTGACTGTCTAATATCTAGGGGAGGATCGCGATGCAGGCAGATTCCGCTCAGCAGCAGGGCCTTTATCGCTCCGAATTCGACCACGATGCATGTGGCATCGGTGCGCTTGCCGATATCAACGGTGAGCGCCATCACCAGATTCTGGACGACGCACTGTCCATTCTGGTCAACTTGGAGCACCGCGGCGGCACAGGACTCGAGAAGAACACCGGCGACGGCGCTGGCATCCTGTTCCAGGTTCCGCATCACTTTTTCCGTAAAGAGGCTCAAAAGTGCGGCCAGATTCTGCCGTCAGAGGGCGACTATGGCGTGGCCATGCTGTTCTTCCCGCAGGACGACAAGGGCGTAGAGGATGCCCGCCGCGTGTTTGAGGAAGGCTGCGCCGAGGCCGGCGTGCCGCTGCTCTTTTGGCGCGAGGTTCCGGTCGACCCGCACGACCTGGGCGAGACGGCCCGCGCCTGCATGCCCACTATCCTGCAGGCCTTCCTGGGCCGCCCCGATGACACGCCGGCAGGTGACGCCTTTGAGCGCCGCCTGTACGTGTGCCGCCGCACCATCGAGAAAAAGGCCGACGCCGAGTTTGCCCTGCGCGACAAGATCTTCTATGTGTGCTCCATGAGCTCGCGCACTATCGTGTACAAGGGCATGCTCGTCGCCACGCAGATGCGCCGCTTCTTCATCGATCTCAACGACGCGGCCGTTAAGACGGCCGTGGCGCTCGTTCACTCGCGCTACTCCACCAACACCACGCCCAGCTGGGAGCGCGCGCACCCCAACCGCTTTATCATCCACAACGGCGAGATCAACACCCTCAAGGGCAACGTCAACTGGATCCGCGCCCGCGAGCCCAACCTGTACAGCCCCGTGCTGCAGCACGATCTTGAGCGCGTGATGCCCATCATCAACCGCGAGGGTTCCGACTCCGCGATTCTGGACAATGTGCTTGAGTTCCTGGTCATGAACGGTCGTCCGCTCACGCGTGCCACGTCCATGTTGCTGCCCGAGCCGTGGGACCACAACGACAGTCTGAGTGAGGAGCGCCGCGCCTACGACGCTTACCAGTCCATGCTCATGGAGCCGTGGGATGGCCCGGCGGCCATCGCCTTTACCGACGGGCGCACCCTGGGCGCCGCCCTCGACCGTAACGGCCTGCGTCCCGCCCGCTACTATGTGACGCGCGACGGTCGCTTTATGCTGGCAAGCGAGGTGGGCACCA
The DNA here is from genome assembly GCA_036550355.1 of Collinsella sp. Classification (GTDB taxonomy): domain Bacteria; phylum Actinomycetota; class Coriobacteriia; order Coriobacteriales; family Coriobacteriaceae; genus Collinsella. The sequence continues at coordinate 33,075 of JAXKGN010000014.1, read as the reverse complement.
TCGAGGTGAGCCCCGAGAACATCCTGACGAGCGGCTGTCTGGGACCGGGTCAGATGCTCGAGGTCGACTTTGCCCGCGGGCGTGTCATCTACAACGAAGAGCTGCGCGCCCGTTACGCCAAGGAAAAGCCCTACCGTGATTGGATTGCCGAGGAGACGCTGACCGTCGACGCGCTCGATAGGCCTGCCACGGCGACGCCGGTCGAGGACGCCGAGGTGCCCGCCGCCGTGCGTATGGCTAAGCTCGGGTATCACTGGGATGACGTCGATGAGGTCGTGCGTCCCATGGCCCAGCAGGGCAAGGCCCCGCTCGCCTCGATGGGCATCGATGCGCCGCTGGCCTGCCTGTCCAAGAAGACACGATCCTTCTACGATTATTTCTATCAGCTGTTCGCCCAGGTCACGAATCCGCCGATCGATGCCCTGCGCGAGCACATGGTCACCTCGACCACGCTCTATCTGGGCAACCACGGCAACCTGCTCGAGGACTCCCGCACGGCCTGCCAGCTGGTTCGCTTGGAGCGCCCGTTGCTCAACGAGGAGGAGTTCGAGCGTATCTGCGCCATCGACCGCGTGGGCTTTAAGACCTGCCGTTTCCGTGCCGTCTACCGCCGCGATGCCGGCGAGGGCGCGCTGCAGGCTGCGCTCAAGCAGCTTGCAGAGGACGTTGAGGCTGCGGTCCGCGACGGCGTGAACATCGTGGTGCTGAGCGATCGTGCCGCTGCGGGCGAGGTGCCCGTGCCGTCGCTGCTCGCCGTGGGCTGCGTGCACAACCACCTGATCCGCGCTGGCGTGCGTACCTTTGCCGACATCGTGGTGGAGTGCGGCGACGCCGTGTCCCCGCACGACTTTGCGGCACTGGTGGGCTACTCCGCGAGCGGCATCTATCCGTACAACGCACACGCGTGCATCCGCGATCTGGCGGCACGCGGCGACCTGGATGTGACGGCCGAGCAGGGCATCGCCAACTACAACAAGGCTGCGACCGCCGGCATCGTCTCCATCATGTCCAAGATGGGCATCTCCACGGTGCAGAGCTACCATTCGGCGCAGATCTTCGAGGCCGTGGGCTTTACGCCGGAGTTCGTTAACGCATACTTCGCCGGCACGGTGAGCCGTGTGGGCGGTATGGGTGTCGAGGACGTCGAGCGCGAGCAAAACGAGCGCTACGACGCCGCGCTCGCCATCCTTAAGAGCCCGGCTCCCGATCAACTGCCCACGCTGGGTCTGACCAAGTGGCGCCCGCTCGGTGGCGAGGATCACCTGATCGACCCTCAGACCGTCTACCTGCTGCAGACTGCCTGCCGCGAGGACAGCTACGACACCTTTAAGCAGTACAGCGACCGCCTGCACCGCACCGGCCGTGCCGTGCGCCTGCGCGACTTGCTCGACTTTGATGCCAGTGGCCGCGCTCCGGTGGCACTCGACGAGGTCGAGCCCGCGCTCAACATCGTCCGCCGCTTTAACACCGGCGCCATGTCGTATGGCTCCATTAGCAAAGAGGCACACGAGTGCATGGCCATCGCCATGAACCGCCTGCACGGCCGCTCCAACTCCGGCGAGGGCGGCGAGGACCCGCGTCGCGAGACCCCGCTGGCCAACGGCGACTCCAAGAACTCCGCGATCAAGCAGGTGGCAAGTGCGCGCTTTGGCGTGACGAGCCGCTACCTGTGCAGCGCCTTCGAGATTCAGATCAAGATGGCCCAGGGCGCCAAGCCCGGCGAGGGTGGCCACCTGCCTGGCAAGAAGGTCTACCCCTGGATCGCCGAGGTCCGTCAGTCCACGCCCGGCATCGGCCTGATCTCGCCTCCGCCTCACCACGATATTTACTCTATCGAGGACCTGGCAGAGCTGATCTTTGACCTTAAGAACGCCAACCCCGGCGCGCGCGTGTCGGTCAAGCTGGTCAGCGAGGCTGGCGTCGGCACCATCGCCACCGGTGTGGCCAAGGGTGCTGCCGACAAGATCTTGATCAGCGGCCACAATGGCGGCTCGGGTGCCGCTGCGCGCGACTCTATCTGGCATGCGGGTCTGCCGTTGGAGCTTGGCCTCGCCGAGGCTCAGCAGACGCTGCTGCAAAACGGCCTGCGCTCGCGCGTGGTGCTCGAAGCCGACGGCAAGCTCATGGACGGCACCGACGTCGCCGTCGCCTGCCTGCTGGGTGCCGAGGAGTTTGGCTTTGCGACCATGCCGCTCATCTCCATGGGCTGCCTCATGCAGCGCGACTGCCAGCAGGACACCTGCCCGGCCGGCATCGCGACGCAAAACTGCCGCCTGCGTCACGGCTTCCGCGGTAAGCCCGAGCACGTTGAGCACTTTATGCTCTTTGTGGCCGAGCAGCTGCGCGAGATCATGGCGAGCCTGGGTTTCCGCACCGTCGACGAGATGGTCGGCCATCCCGAGTGCTTGCGCCAGATCGAGGTCCCGGGCAACCGAAAAGCAAACCTGCTCGACCTGTCGCCCGTGCTGGCGAGCGCGACCTGCGAGTTCGGTGCCCATATTCCGGGCGCCGACGGTCGTCACTTCCTGCCGCAGATGGCCGCGGGCAGCGAGCTCGACAAGACGCTCGACTCCACGTTGTTTGTGCCCTATACGGCCGATGCCCGAGCGCACCTGCGTCCGATTCGCTTCCGCGCCGATATCGCCAACGTCAACCGCTGTGTGGGCACCATCTTGGGCAACGCGGTGACCAAGGCACATCCCGAGGGCCTGCCCGCCGGCTCCATCACCATCGATTGCGATGGATCGGCCGGTCAGAGCTTTGGCGCCTTCCTGCCGCGCGGCATTACGCTCAACGTGTGCGGCGACGCCAACGACTACTTTGGCAAGGGCCTTTCGGGCGGCGAGGTGTCGGTGCGCCCCAACCCGCATGCGACCTACAAGTTCGACGAGAACATCATCGTGGGCAACGTTGCGTTCTTTGGTGCCACGAGCGGCCGCGGCTTCATTAACGGTCTTGCCGGCCAGCGTTTTGCCGTGCGCAACTCCGGTGCCACCGTGGTGGTCGAGGGTTGCGGCAACCATGGCTGCGAGTACATGACGGGCGGTCTGGCGCTCATCCTGGGCGAGGTCGGGCAGAACTTTGCCGCCGGCATGACAGGCGGCGTGGCCTATGTCTTTGACCAGTACGGCACGCTCGATGCCCGCGTGAACCACGAGAGCGTTGAGCTCAAGCCCCCGACGGCCGGCGAGCTGGCGCAGATTCGCGAGCTCATCCAGGAGCACGTGGACGCGACGCAGAGCCCGCGCGGCATTAAGCTGCTCTACAGCTTTGAGACGATGAGCAAGCACTTTGTGAAGGTCATTCCGACCGAGTACGAGCGCGTGTTGGCGATTGTCGCCGCCGCCGAGGCCGTGGGCAAGACGCATGCGCAGGCTGAGGAGCTGGCGTTTGACATCGTGACCGGTCGCGCGAGTGCCGCGGATGTCGCTCGCTTTGATGTTGCGGACGCTGCGTCCGTGGCTGCCAGCTCTGTTGCTTCGACCAAGAAGGAGGCGTAAGTGCCATGGGTAAGCCCGGTGCTTTTCTTGATATCGATCGCGTGACCCACGAGCTCCGCCCCGTGGAGGAGCGCAGCCATGATTTCGATCCGCTGTACGTGGAGCTCGATGACGATGCACGTCGCGCCCAGGCGAGCCGCTGCATGATGTGCGGCGTGGCGTTTTGCCAGATGGGCGCGAGCTTTGGCAAGGCGCGCCCGAGCGGCTGCCCGCTGCACAACCTGATTCCCGAGTGGAATGAGCTGGTGTACCGCGGCCGCTGGGACGAGGCTGCCGAGCGTCTGTCGCTTACCTCGCCCATGCCTGAGTTCACGAGTCGCGTGTGCCCGGCACTGTGCGAGGCCGCGTGCAACCTGGGTTCGGTCGATGGCCAGCCCACGACGATCCATGACAACGAGCGTGCGATCAGCGACCACGAATGGGCAAATGGCGGTCCGCGTCGCTTTGAGCCGGCGGGGGAGGATGCGCCCTCGGTTGCCGTGGTGGGCTCCGGTCCTGCTGGTCTGGTGGCTGCATGGGAGCTTGCGCGTCGTGGCGCCCGCGTGACGGTGTTTGAGCGCGACGACCGCCCGGGCGGTCTGCTCATGTACGGCATTCCCAACATGAAGCTCGAGAAGTCCGTGGTCGAGCGTCGCGTGGCGCTCATGCGCGAGCTGGGTATTGTCTTTGAGCTGGGTGCCGATGTGAACGATCCCAAGGTTGCTGCCAAGCTCAATGGCTTTGACGCCGTCGTGGTGGCTGCCGGCGCTCGTGCGCCCCGCGGTCTTTCGGCTGCGAACGTGGATGCTCCGGGCGTGGTGTACGCGGTGGACTACCTGACGGCTTCGACCGTCTCGGTGCTCGACGGCGGCGAGCCCGCGGTGAACGCGCGCGGCCTGGACGTCGTGGTCATTGGCGGCGGCGATACCGGCAACGACTGCGTGGGTACCGCGGTGCGCCAGGGTGCGCGCAGCGTGCGCCAGTTTGAGTTCTTGCCGGCCGCGCCTGATGCGCGCGCGGCGAACAACCCCTGGCCGCAGTGGCCCAACGTTAAGAAGACCGACTACGGCCAGCAGGAGGCTATCGCTGCGATGGGTGGCGAGATGCGTGCCTGGGGCGTTGATACGCTCGAGGTGCTGCTGGACAAGAAGGGTGCGGCTGCGGGTCTGCGCGTGGCCGATTTGGATTGGTCGGCGGGAAAGCCCGAGCGCATCGCGGGCTCCGAGCACGAGGTGCCGGCGCAGCTGGTGCTCATCGCCTGTGGCTTTACGGGCCCCGAGCACGGCGTGTTCGATGCGGTGAGCGTGCCTGTTGCTACCGTTGGGCGTCCGCTGCCGGTGATGGCTGCCGAGGGCTCGCACCTCGCGGCTCGCACGGAGGGTGTCGCCGCGGATGCCGCGCCGGTGTATGTGGCCGGTGATGCCCGCAACGGCAGCTCGCTCGTGGTGAGTGCCATGGCGGATGCCCTGGCCTGTGCAGCCGAAGTCGCCGACGCGCTGGCGCTGTAAGGTGGTCATTTAAGAGCGTCCCCAATGACTAGTCATTTTTTGTCTAGTCGTTGGGGACGCTCTTTGCGAGCAATTTGCTCGTTTGTCGATGTACGGGTGTTCATTTGTCGACTTCTTGGGCTGTGGTCGCCTGTTGTTTCTGTGGTGGCTGCGGGCATCTGGCTCAAAAGGGCGGGTTGGCCGTCTATGTCTACCTGTGGTTTTGTTGCGGTGCGCTCATTCGGTCAAGTGTCCCGTCAAGTGTTTGGTTAGCATCTGGTTTGCAGTCGAAGGCCTATTTTGCCCGCGCTTGCCTCGGTTGCCCACCCTCCTCGTAAGCTCAAATTGTGGTCCATCAGTTTGAGGAGGATGCCATGACTGACCAAGTTTTTAACCGAGCACAGCTGGCCGAAGCCGTCGGCAACGATATTGCCGACATGGCTCACTTTTGGATGCTGCGGAAGTTTCAATTCCTGGAGCCGGCGCGCGAGCAGTTCGAGATTATCGTCGATCCGTGGCTCAGCTATTGCGAGGAACCTTCTCAAAACGAAATCATGGCCTACAACATGGCGTTTACCGATTGGCTGCTGTTCGAGCGTCCCTATTACCACGGCAAGATGCTGTTGGAGCTGTATGTAGACGAGCCACCAGCGTCAATTTCTCCTGCTTCGCTCAGGCGACTTAAGCAGGTGCGTGACACGCAGTATTTCTCGCGCTTTGGCATTTTGGACAAGGATCCCGCGACTGGTATGGTCGTGCTGAAGGACACGCGCACCGACCGTCGCTTTGACGCCTACGACCCACATATCGTGCAAAAGGAGCACTGGAACGATGGCGCAATTGCGTTGCGACTCGCGTGCGTCGACGATGTCTGGCTGACGGCGGGGCAGCTCTACCTGTATGACATCGCGCGCCTGAGCGACACGGCGGTCGACGGGCCGGGCGCGGTGCATCCCGAGGACCTAGAGGACGGTTTCGATACCTCGTGCATCAGCTTCTTTTTGCGCCTGGTCCGCGACATCATGGGTGTCCAGGGACGGTACGTGAAGTCGCTCAATATCTACGAACAGGAATGGGAGTAGGGGATGGGCAGTTGTCGCCTGCCTTGCCTTCTGTCTTTTTGTCTCGATTTGTAACGTTTAGGGACAAAAAACCGGTCTACCTGTTACAGATTGAGACGAACGCTTGGGCGCCGCTGGTTTGTCTAAATCTGTAACGTTTGGGGCCTGGAGAACGTCTAACTGTTACAAATCGAGACGGAAGGTTGGCGCCTGCCGAAAGATCTCGATCTGTAACGGGAAGGGGCCAAAAATCGGTCTAACTGTTACAGATTGAGACAAATGTCGGCCGCACGACTGAAAATCTCGATCTGTAACAACTAGAGGCTTAAAGACTGTCTTCCTGTTACAGATTGAGACGTTTGTCGAAGGCGGCAACGGTGACAATGGCCCATTTCCCTGATGTGGTGGTGATGAAAGTGTCTAATACCGTTCTTAAACACAAGCAGGCGACACGTAACACCTTGGCGCGGAATAGGATGCTTGCCAGGCTCGCGAAGGCGGCTGAACAAGGCGTGCTGCTTGTGACGCACGACAATGCCGAGCTCATGTGGCTGCGGCGTCATGTGGGGACCGATGACATTGCGGAGCCCGAGCCGTATCTGTTCTGCTTTCAGCATGATTGGGTTGCACTGACGCCGGCGGAGCGAGCGTTGCGTACCATCAAAGGGCTTGCAGAGTTTCATCCCGATTGGGCGTTTTGGGGTTATGATGCGGCACTTTTGTGGGGTCTGGAGGTGCCGAATGATCTGCTTGGGCCGCGATTTCTTGTTAAGACAGGTTGCTCGGTGCCGCTGAGTGCGGGATGCCGGCTGTTGCGTCCGCAGGCGGCGGGTGCGCTAGAACAAGTCGACGGCGTGCGGGTGACGCCGTTTTGGCGCACGGTAGAGGATTGCCTGCTGCGCGCGCCGTTTTCGTATGGCCTGGCGATTGCCGATTCTGCGTTGCGAGCAAAGGGCGTATCGTGCGATGACCTGTGCGAGTTTCTCCGCTCCGATTGCGAGGGCAGGCGAGGGTATCGCAGGGCGCAGGTGATCGCGTCGTATGCGGACGGGCTGTCCGAAAACGGCGGCGAGTCTCGGTTCCGAGCGTTCTTTATTGCGTACGGCTTTCCGGTTCCGGAGCTGCAGGTGGAGTTTCGCGACCCGCTCGATCCGAGCCAGGTGTTTCGCGTCGACTATTTTTGGCGGCTCGAGGACGGGACGTGTGTCATCGGCGAGCTCGACGGAAAGGGGAAGTACACCTTGCAGAACGGCGAGGGCCGTGAGTCGGTCGACCCATTCGTGGCAGAACGTCAACGGGAGTCCCATCTGACAATGCTCGGGCACAAGGTGCTTCGGTTTACGTTTAACGAACTCAAAGACCCGGGGAAGCTGGTCGAGAAAATGAGGCTGGCGGGTATTCCGCGACGGGCCGATTTGGCTGAGGAATGGAGACGGCAGTGGTATGGGTGCTGAGGGGTGCGGCTGACGCGGGTGTGGTTGTTCCTACCGAGTTTGTCTCGATCTGTAACAACAAGGGGCCGTTTGCCCTCGTAACTGTTACAGATCGAGACAGAAGGTTGGCTGCCGCTAAAAGATCTCAATCTGTAACATCTAGAGGCCGAAAACCTGTCTACTTGTTACAGATTTAGACGTTTGACGACAGGGCTGGAGAATATCTCGACCTGTAACATCTAACGGCCAAAAACCGGTCTACATGTTACAGATTGAGACAAAGGTTGGACGCGGTACCGAAAAATCTCGATCTGTAACACTTGGAAGGTTAAAGACGGTCTACCTGTTACAGATTGAGACGTTTTGCTGGAACGGCCGGAGCATTGCCGTGCTGTCTACGTTTGCCCTCACATCTCTCTCTCGTCCCTCCGTTAGCCGATATGTCCGGCTTTAGTTTGCTGCATTAGGTGATAATGGACAAATGTTCAAGTTAATCGCGAGGGAGGAGCTCGATATGGCGTCTGCCGATCGTCCCACATTGTTTATCAATGCGACCGTCCTGGATGGTTCGGAACATATGGAGCCGCAGCCCGATATGGCCGTGGCTGTCGAGCGTGGCATCATCACCTGGATGGGACCGAGCGCCGTGGCCCAAGCTCCGGCGGGTGCCGAGGTCATCGACCTGGCAGGTGCGTATCTCATGCCGGGTCTCATCAATATGCACGTGCATCTGTGCGGTTCGGGCAAACCGGTCTCGGCGGGAGATGCCGGCGCGCTGATGAAGAAGCTCGACAATCCCGTGGGCCGCGCCATCGTGCGCCATATCCTCAAGGGCAGCGCTCAGCAGCAGCTGGCAAGCGGCGTGACTACGGTGCGCGGTGCAGGCGACCCGCTGTTTGCCGACATCGCCGTGCGCAACGCCATCGACGCCGGTAAGTATCAGGGTCCGCGTCTGGTGACACCGGGAACGGGTGTCACGGTGCCGGGTGGCCACGGTGCGGGCCTCTTTGCGCAGGTGGCCAATACTCCCGCAGAGGCAGCCCAGCAGGTGCGCGACCTGTATGCGCGCGGTGCCGACGTCATCAAGCTGTTCGTGACGGGTGGCGTGTTCGACGCGACCGAGGTGGGCGAGCCGGGCGTGCTGCGCATGCCGGTCGAGGTTGCCGCTGCGGCGTGCAGGGCGGCGCACGAGGTCGGTCTTCCGGTCATGGCCCATGTCGAGAGCACCGAAGGTGTGAAGGCCGCGCTTCAGGCCGGGGTCGACACAATCGAGCACGGCGCTCCGCTGACGCCTGAGATTCTGGAGCTGTACCACGGCGCCGCGGGAACTCAGCTCGAGGGACGCGCGCCAAGCGCGACCTGCACGATCAGCCCCGCACTGCCGTTTGTGTTGCTCGATCCGGAAAAGACCCATTCGACCGATACTCAGAAGAAGAACGGTGACATCGTGTGCTCGGGCATTATCGAGAGCGCTCGTGCGGCGCTGGAAGCCGGTGTCAAGGTAGGCCTGGGCACGGACTCGAGCTGCCCGTTCGTGACGCAGTACGACATGTGGCGCGAGGTGGCCTATTTTGCCAAGTACGTGGGCGTGAGCAATGCCTTTGCACTGCACACGGCCACGCAGGTCAATGCTGAGCTACTGGGCCTGGGTGACGCGACCGGTACGATCGAGTGCGGCAAGGCCGCCGATATCCTGGTGACGCGCAAGAATCCGCTCGATGACCTATGCGCTCTGCGTGAGCCGATGCATGTGATGTGCCGTGGCGATCTGGTGCGCAAGCTCAAGGTGAAGCGCATTCCCGAGGTTGACGCGGAGCTCGACGCGATTATGGCCATGCCGGCAGAGGCGCTGGCCAAGGAGCTCGCCCGCGACGGCGTAGCTTAGGCGCAGGTGCGACGGCTTCATCGAATGATGTCGACCCATGCAAAAAGCCGAGGTCTCAACACGAGGCCTCGGCTTTTATTTTGTCCTATGGTGTAGCGGCTAGGAGCGGGTTTCCATCTTGGCGTGGCACTTGGGGCAGGTGACGCGGATCTTGCCCTTGCCCTTGGGGACGGACAGCATCTGGCCGCAGTTGGGGCACTTGAGGTAGGCCGTGGTCTTGCGGCCCTTCCACATCTTCTTGGCCGTTCGCTTGGCGCGCTCAAAGTCTTCCTTGCTGGTACCGGCCGTGCGCGAGGCGTTGGCAGCTGCAGCCCCGCCGCCCAAGCTGGCGACGAACTTGCCGAGGCCGGGGACGTTTGCGGTCGCCGTGACAAAGGCATCGTTCTCCTTGCGGCGCGCGTCGATGTTTTTGGACAGGCCGCGCAGCACACCGAGCGCGATCACGGCGATGGCGATCCAGCTGAGCCACTGGATACGTGCCATCGATCCAATCATCGCGATGATAATGCCTGCGAAGCCCAACATGACGGTGAGTTCGTCGGCGCCGTTGCGACCCTTCATAAAGTCATTCATGCAGAACTGCCTTTCATTTCGCTATGCTGCACGCCTTTATACCCCTTTTGGTGCATTGGGGACAGGTTAATCTGCGCCAAGGTGGTGCAAACGTACCTGTCCCCCTTGCCCCAATTACTTGGAGAGCTTATCGACGACGCGTTCGATTTCGGCGAGCTTGGCGGCTTTGAGGTCTTCGTCGCCCGATTCGATTGCCGAAGTCACGCAGCCCTCGATATGCGCCTTGAGCACGTCGGCGTTGATGCGGGCGATGAGCGCCTGCGTGGCCATGAGCTGCGTGGAGATGTCGACGCAGTAACGGTCTTCCTCCACCATCCGCAGGATGCCGTCGATCTGACCGCGTGCCGTCTTGAGCATGCGGGTCACCGATTTATGGTCTGCCATCATGGCGGGTCCTCGTTTCTGGTCGATGGGATCGAATGCCTCTGGTAGCTGCTACGCGGCGGTCACGGACAGGGCGTGGAACTTCTCGCCGGCGCCCTCGACGGCGGCGGCGAGCTGCTCGGCGGTCACGGTGTCGGCGCACTCCACCTGGACGGTCTGGGTCTCGTGATCGGCATCGGCGTCGGTCACGCCGGCCACGTTGAGCAGCGCGGTCTCGACAGTAGCGTCGCAGTGGCCGCACATAAGGCCGGAAGTCTTAATTGTGAAACGCATGGGTATTCCTCTCTGTTGTGTCGGCTTTTCCAGGCACCCGACCTTGACCTTCAAGCCGTCGCTCACGTACCAAAGTACGCGTCGCTCCTCTTTCAGGTCAATCTCGGGCACCTGGAAAACCCGTTCTAAATGGACGTAATGGTGAGCCTATTTTGCCACTTTAGGCTTAAAGGATTTCAGACGCAGCGCATTGCTTACGACGCACACGCTCGACAGGCTCATGGCCGCGGCGCCAAACATCGGCGAGAGTTGCCAACCGGTGAGGGGGAAGAACACGCCCGCGGCGAGCGGAATGCCGATGCCGTTGTAGAACAGTGCCCAGAACAGGTCCTGCTTGATGTTGCGGATCGTGGCGCGCGACAGCTCGATGGCGCGGGCGACGTCCATGAGGTCGCTGCGCATGAGTACCACGTCGGCGCCCTCCTTGGCGATGTCGGCGCCGGTGCCGATAGCAAGGCCCACGTCGGCGCGCGCCAGGGCGGGGGAGTCATTGATGCCGTCGCCCACCATGGCGACCTTGCCGCCCGCGTTCTGCAACTCGCGCACGTGGCGCTCCTTGTCGGCGGGAAGAACGTCGGCGATAACCTGCTCGCTGGTGAGTCCCACGCGGCGGGCGATGGCCTCCGCCGTCACGCGGTTGTCGCCGGTGAGCATGCGCACGTCGACGCCGAGCGAGCGCAGCGCGGTAACGGCCTCGGCACTCGTCTCCTTAACCTCGTCGGCCACGGCGACGATACCGGCAAGCTCACCGTTTTTGGCAAAGAACAGCGGCGTCTTGCCCTCGGAGGCAAATCGCTCCGCGAGTCCTGCAGGCACGACGATACCCAGCTCGCTCATCAGACGAACGTTACCGGCTGCGATGACATTCTGCCCCTCGCGCGCCGTGACGCCTCGCCCGGGCACGGCGGCAAAGTCCTCGACCATGCGTGCGACGATTCCGCGCGTCTCGCACTCTGCCATAATCGCTTCGGCCAGTGGGTGCTCACTCTGGTGCTCTAGTGCGGCGGCCAGCTTGAGCAGCGCCTTTTCGCTCATGGCGGGCGAGCCGTCAGCGCGCGTGGCTACCACGATATCGGTCACGGCAGGCTTGCCGCGGGTGACGGTACCCGTCTTATCGAGCACCACGGTGCCCACGCTGCGCAGGTTCTCCAGCGCCTCGGCGCTCTTAAACAGAATGCCCATCTCGGCGCCCTTGCCGGTGCCAACCATAATTGCGACGGGCGTGGCCAGGCCCAGCGCGCACGGGCAGCTGATCACCAACACGGCCACGGCGGAGGTGAGCGCCTCGTTTATGCTGCCGGTCAGTGCCATCCACACCGCGAAGGTCACGGCCGAGATCACAAACACCACGGGCACAAACACGCCGGCGACCTTGTCGGCCAGGCGGGCGATGGGCGCCTTGGTGGCGTTGGCGTCCTCGACGAGCTGGATGATCTTGGCGAGCGACGTGTCGGCGCCCACTCGCGTGGCACGGAAGGTAAACGATCCGGTGCGGTTGACCGTGGCGGCGTTGACGGTGTCGCCGGCGGTCTTTTCCACGGGGATGGACTCGCCGGTGAGCGCACTCTCGTCCACGGCCGACGCGCCCTCGAGCACTACGCCGTCGACAGGGATGGACTCGCCGGGGCGCACACGCAGCACCTGGCCGGGAAGGATGCTGTCGACGTCCACGGTGGTTTCGGTGCCGTCATCGGCAACGACGGTCGCGGTCTTGGGTGCTAGGTCGATGAGCGCCTCGATAGCGCCGCCGGTCTTGGACTTGCTGCGCGTCTCGAGGTATTTGCCCACGGTGACGAGCGACAGGATGGTGCCGGCGCTCTCAAAGTACAGGTTGTCCATGCTCGTCATCATAGCCTCGTGTACCTGACCTGTGGCCAGCTGGTCGGCCATGATAAACATGGCATAGAGCGACCAGACAATGGAAGCGGTGGCACCGACGGCGATGAGGGCGTCCATGGTGGGCGCGCCGTGTACGAGTGATTTGAAGCCGTTGATAAAGTACGCATCGTTGACGTACACGATGGGGATGAGCAGGACAAGCTCGGTGAGGGCGAGCGTCATGCTGTGGATGTGGTCCGTGAAGATGCTGGGCAGCGGCCAGCCGAGCATGTGTCCCATGCCTATGTAGAACAGCGGAATGAGAAAGATGATTGAGATGATGAGACGGGTGCGCATGGCGGAGGCAGTGGCCTCCAGCTTTTTGGTGGGCGACTCCATATGGGCGGCGCCGGATCTGGCTTGCGCGTTGCCGCTTGAGCCGGCGGCATCGGTGCCCGTGCTGACGAGCGAGGCCGAGTAGCCCGCGCGGTCGACGGCGGTGCAGATATCGTCGGGGGAGACCTGCGCGGGGTCGTAGTCCACCAGCATGGAGCCAGCGAGCAGGTTGACCGCGACGCTTTGGACGCCGTCGAGCTTGCTCACGGCGCGGTCCACATGCGCCTGGCAAGCGGCGCACGTCATGCCGCCCACGTCAAACTTATCTTGAGCCATGGCTTCCCCTTTCTGTAGTTCGGTGTTGGAATTGTTAACCCGCCGATACTATACACCCATACCCCCTGGGGGTGTCCAGTACAGAAAGAAATGTATGACATTCCGATACAAATGAGGGTGGCTGCTCAATCGTTGACAGTCCCTGTCAAACATCTCAACCTGTAACATCTAGCGGGGAAAATGACCTCTAACTGTTACAGATCGAGATGTTGTTTTGCGTGGCTGAGCTCTGTCTTGATCTGTAACGGTTCGGCCGGTTTTTGCTGAGCAGCTGTTGCAGATTGAGACAATCGGCCCAGACCCGCCCCGTCCGCCCCGTCATCTGTGATTTACGTGGGGGCATGCGAAGCGCGGGTATACTAACCGGCGGCGAATCTGCTCCATCGCTTAGAGCTGCTGCGTCTGGACGGCGCGTGATAGGGCTGCCAAAGCGATCGCCAGCGTGCTGAGCAACGTCCTCTCTGTGCGCACCTGTTTTTGTATGTATTAGCGCACTACCAAGCACGCTCGCGCGGCCGCATGCCGTGCCCATAACGCGTGCAGATAAGGAACAACAACATATGCGCAATTCTGTATCCGACGTCACGGACGCCGAGATTCTGGACGAGACCCGCGAGGCCATGACCCAGGCTGCCTTCGATGCTGCCGACGAGGCCAGCGCCGCCGAGACCGTCGAGTCCGCGACTGAGAACCTGCCCGCCTTTGACGAGCTGGGCCTTTCCGACGAGATGCTTCGTGCCATCGAGAACCTAGGCTACACGGCGCCCACGCCTGTCCAGGCTGGCTCGATCCCCGTGGTGCTCGAGGGCCGCGACCTGCTTGCCGCCGCTCAGACCGGCACCGGCAAGACGGCCGCCTTCTTGCTGCCGACCATGAACAATCTGGAGCACATCGCTCCGCCCAAGCCCGTGCGCGAGCGCGGCGGCCGCAACCGCCGTCGCGGTGCCAAGAAGCCCGAGGGCAACGGCCGCGGCCCCGTGATGCTCGTCATCACCCCCACGCGCGAGCTCGCACAGCAGATCGACGAGGTTGCCGGCAAGATCGCCGATGTCACCGGCCATGTCGCCGTAACCGTCGTGGGCGGCGTGAGCTACAAGCCCCAGACCGCGGCGCTCAAGTACGGCTGCGACATCCTGGTCGCCACGCCGGGCCGTCTGGTCGATCTGATCGAGCAGGGCGCTTGCCATCTGGACGAGGTCAAGGTGCTGGTGCTCGACGAGGCCGACCGCATGCTCGACATGGGCTTTTTGCCCGCCGTCCGCCGCATTGTGCGCGAGACGCCGGCCGAGCGCCAGACGCTGCTGTTCTCGGCCACGCTCGACGAGGAGGCCGTGGGCGAGATCACCGACCTGGTGAGCGACCCGGCCCGCGTGGAGATCGCGCCCGCCACGTCGACCGCCGACACCGTCGACCAGTTTGTGTTCCCGGTGTCCATCGAGGCCAAGAACAACCTGCTGCCCGAGTTCCTCAAAAAGGAGGGCCCGGAGCGCACTATCGTCTTTATGCGCACCAAGCACCGCGCCGACAGCTGCTGCCGTCGTCTGGAGCGCAAGGGCATCAAGGCCGCCGCAATCCACGGCAACCGCAGCCAGGCCCAGCGCGAGCGCGCGCTTTCGGCTTTCCGCGACGGCACCGTCGACGTGCTGGTGGCAACCGACGTCCTCGCCCGCGGCATCGACATTAGCGATGTGCGCTATGTCGTGAACTTTGACGTGCCGGCCGAGCCGACCGACTACATCCACCGCATCGGCCGCACGGGCCGCGCCGGCGAGCTGGGCTGGGCCATTACGTTTGTGACCGAGCAGGACGTCGATGAGTTCTACGAGATCGAGAAGCTCATGGACAAGACGGCCGACATTTATGACGCCGGCGACCTGCATGTGGGCCCCAATCCGCCCGCCGTCGATCCCGAGCGCGATCCTGCGGCCTTTAAGGTGAAGAAGAAGACCAAGCGCGGCAAGTCCAAGAGCAAGAAGAAGCTCGAGCAGGCACGTCGCGACGGCAAGCGCAACGGCGACGATTACGGCGATGTTGCCGGTCGTTCCAACCGCGGTCGCGACGAGCGTCGCGGCGACGGCGAGCGTCCGAGTCGTCCCAAGCGCGGCGGCAAGACCCGCGTGCGCGCGGGCGTTCAGGCTCGCGTGGATGAGGCCGTTGAGAGCGTGGCTCGCGAGGTGGCTGCCGAGGAGCGCGGCGGTGCTGGTGCCGTCGAGCAGGCCCCGCGCGGCAACCGTGCCGAGCGTCGTGCCAAGCAGTTCCAGGGCGAGGCACACCGCCGTCGTCGTGAGGACGAGGACCGTGGTGGCCGTCGTCGTGTTGAGCGTGAGGATGAGGGCCGTGGCTCGCGCGGCGGCAAGCGCGGTTCGGGTGACCGTCGTCGCTCCGGTCGCGATGACGAGCGCGGCGGGCGCGATGAGCGCCGTGGCGGCGAAGGCCGTGGTTCGCGTGACGAGCGTGGTACCCGCGGCGGCGAGTCCCGCGGCGGCAAGCGCTTTGACGAGCGCGGAGGTCGCGAGGGTGGCCGTGGCGGCGAGCGTCGCGAGGGTGCTCGTGGTAACGGCAACCGCGGTGGCGCCGGTCGTTCGAATGAGTCGCGCGATCGTCGCGACCCGCGTGCCAGCCGCGATCGTCGCGATGACTGGCGCAACTACGACGACACCCGCGAGGAGCGCCGTGGCGGCTATCGCGGTGGGCGTGGCGGCAGCCAGGCCGGCTCCCGCGGCGGTCGTGCTGGCGGTCGCGATAACCGTGGCAGCTATGGTAACAATCGTGGCGGCAAGCGCGGCGGTAGCTCCCGTCGCCCCGGTGACGGCGGCGGCAAGCGCAAGTAACATACGCGTCGCACGCTAGAGCGAGGCGAACTAAGGGCTCCGAGCAACTACGCTCGGAGCCCTTTTTGGTGCAAGGGGACAGATAGGTTTGCACCAACGTCTTGAAGTTGCGGTGGAATACGGACTGTTTTGGCCTTTTGAGCGGCTTTTCAGTCCCTATTTCACCGCAACTCATGATTGGTGCAAAGTAGCCTGTCCCCAATGCGCCAAACAAGGAGTGTCCCTGGGTGCCGGCAGAAATGGAACGTCCCTAAGTGTCGCCTAAATACCGTTTATCGAAGAAAAAATACCGTTCATCGGTCATAATGGTTGTTCCGGCTTTGGGCTTGTCTACAATAGCTCCCGTAAAAAGAAATGCGGAAGGTTACCGAGTCCCTCGGACGTGGGCCTAACCAAAGTCTTTGAACGGGTGTGTCTCTATGGATGCATTCGTTTGATTTTGGTTGGGCTATATTTATGAAGGGACATGCCACCATGGGTTTCTTTTCTCGCCTGATGGGCGGTTCGGATGAGCAGAAGACTGCGGCTTCCGAGTTCGAAATCCTTGCTCCCGTTTCCGGCGAGCTTGTTCATCTAGAAAATACCAATGACCCCGCTTTTAGCAGCCGTGCTGTGGGCGATGGCGTTGCCGTGGTTCCCCAAGAGGGAACGGTGTGCGCTCCTGTTTCCGGCACCGTCGCGGCGCTGTTTCCGACTGAGCACGCGCTGGGCATCATGTCCGACGACAGCTCTGCTCAGGTGATGCTGCATATCGGAATCGACACTGTTAAGCTTGAGGGCAAGGGCTTCCATGCGCTTGTTGCACAGGGTGACCATGTCGACGCGGGCCAGCCCCTCGTCGAGGTCGATTTCGACGCGGTCCGCGCCGCCGGCTTCGATCCCACGGTCTTCGTTATCGTGTGCGAGCGCTCGGAGAACTCGACTCTTCGTGAGCATGCTTCCGGCCCTGTTGCTGTTAAAGAGCCTGTCGTCTGGCTTTCCGAGTAAATTCTTGTGGTGGGTACCGTGGTTATCAAGCGAGTTTTTAACAACAACGTCGCAATGGTCACTTCGGACGATGGCTTCGAGCTCATCGTCATCGGTCGAGGCCTCTGCTTTGGCCGTCATGCCGGCGATGCCATCGACGAGGCGTCGATCGAAAAGACCTACGCGTTGCAGGAGGGAACTTCTCAGGACTCGCGTACGATTGACCGCTTGGCACATCTTTTGGAGTCCATCCCCACCGTCAACCTCGTGATTGCCGAGGACATTGTTCAGATGCTCCGTCGAGAGCTCAATGTCGACATCAACGACAAGATTCTCATTGCTCTCGCAGACCATATCAGCCTTGCTTTGGAGCGTGAGCGCAAGGGCGTCTCCTGTGAGAATCCGTTGCTGCTCGAGATCCAGCAGTTCTATCGCAAGGAGTATGCACTTGCGGGCCGTGCACTGCAGATTATCAAGGAGTATATGGGCATCCAGATGAGCGAAGAAGAGCAGGGCTTCATTACGCTGCATATCGTCAACGCCACCATGCCGCAACGCTCCGACCGTTTGATTGTTTCGGTCCAGCTTGTTCGCGACGTGCTCGCGATTGTTTCCGAGCGCTATGCTACGACCCTCGATGACACCTCGTTGCCCTATGAGCGTTTCGTCCGCCACCTGCAGTTTTTCGCACAGCGGGCGCTTGACCCCACGGCCGGGCAAATCAATGGCGACGCGCTGTTCCGAATCGATGAAACGGCGTATCCGTGCGCATTCTCGTGCGCGGACGCCATAGCCGCCCACTTGTCGTCTACCTATAACGTTGTCGTTACCGATGCCGAGAAGAGCTATCTCGCATATCACATTGTTAACCTGCTTGGAGAACCTGGTCTCTAGGCATAACGTGCCCACACATCGATTGATATAAGGCAAGGCTCACGGTCTTGTCCAGGGCACATCTGTCTTAATTTGCGGAAAAGGAAGGGGAGTACCTCTATGACCGCAAAAAAGAAGTTCAATTTCAAAGCGCCGTTGGAGGTGTTCGCGAAGTCGATCGTCCAGCCGATGATGTATCTCTCGGTTGCCGGCATCCTGCTCATTGTGGGCATCATTCTGACCAACAAGACCATTTGCGCTTTGGTCCCCGTACTGGGCTCCGGTCCGTTCCAGCTTGTGGGCGCCGTTGTCTACCAGTCGCTGATGTTTATCATCAACAACCTCTCGATTCTGTTCTGCGTGGGCATCGCCGGCGCCATGGCAAAGAAGAACAAGGGCCATGCTTCGCTGATCGCCCTGATGTCGTTCTTCCTGTTCCTGCAGGCTAACAACATCGTGCTCAACGCCACCGGCTCTCTTGCCGATGCGAGCGGCATGCTCGGCCTTACCGGAACCGTCCAGGCCACCGTTATGGGCATCCAGGTGCTCGATACCGGCGTGTTCGGCGGCATCATTCTCGGTTGCATCACCGGCGCCGTGTTCAACAAGTACTCGAACAAGCAGTTCCCCATTGCCCTTTCGATGTTCTCGGGCGTTCGCTTCCCGTTCCTGATCATGATCATCATTTCCTGGATCATGGGCGCTGGCTTCTGCATCGTTTGGCCTCCGGTTCAGGGTGCCATCTCCTCCGTTGCCGGCATCATTAAGGAGTCGGGCAACATCGGCCTGTTTATCTACGGCATGCTCAACAAGCTGCTCGTTCCCACCGGTCTGCACCACCTCATCTACACCCCGTTCCAGTTCTCCGATGTGGGTGGCACCCTTACGCTGGGTGGTCAGGTTATCGCCGGCGCCTATCCCATCCGTGTTGCCGAGATGGCAATGACGGGTCAGCCCTTCTCCGATAGCACCTACTTCAACAGCTACACCTTCAACAATCTGTGGCCCTACATCGGTATCGGCCTCGCCTTTATCGTCACCGCCTACAAGGGGAACAAGGATAAGACCAAGGCCGTTATCATCCCGCTGATCATCACCGCCGTGCTCTCCTGCGTGACCGAGCCCATGGACTTCCTCTTTGTCTTTGCCGCTCCCGTGCTCTTTGTCGTTCACTCGGTTCTTTCCGGCATCTTCCTGGTCCTGCTCAAGGTCCTCTCCGTGCCCGCTTCGACTGCAGGCGGCATCATCAACATCGTGGTCTCCAACCTGGTCCTGGGCGTCGATAAGACCAACTGGCCGGTTATGCTGGTGCTTGGAGTCGTCAACGCCGCGCTGTACTTCTTCCTCTTCACCTTCCTTATCAAGAAGCTCAACCTCCACACGCCTGGCCGCGAGGAGGAGTCCGAGCTCGCCGAGTCCGTTGCCGAGGGCGAGGCCGCCGCGTCTGTCGCAGTGAAGCAGGGCGCCGTTGCCGCGGCTCCCGCAGAGGGCGTCGATGCAGGTATTGCCGACCTGGTCGCAGGTCTTGGCGGCAAGGACAACATCGAGGAGCTCGAGAACTGCTTTACGCGTCTCCGCGTGAACGTTAAGAACCCGGACCTCATCAATGAGGACCTCATCAACCACGTGCCCAACAGCGGCATCAACCGCAACGGCAATAATATCCAGATCATCTTTGGCATGAAGGTCGCCGAGATGCGCGACAAGGTCGAAAACGCAATTGAGAAGGAGCAGTAAACAATGATCATTACTCTGTGTGGTGGCGGATCCACCTTTACCCCCGGCATCGTCAAGTCCATCGCCCTGCGCAAGGACGAGCTCGACGTTGACGAGATTCGTCTGTACGACATCAACGAGGAGCGCCAGCGCAAGGTCGGCGTGCTCGTGGACTGGATTTTGCACGAGGACCTCGGCCTGGACATCAAGCTCACGGTGACCACCGACAAAAAGACGGCTTTTACCGACGCGAGCTTCGTGTTTGCCCAGATGCGCGTGGGCGGCTACGCCATGCGCGAGCAGGACGAGAAGATTCCGCTGCGTCACGGCTGCGTGGGCCAGGAGACTTGCGGTTGCGGCGGCCTTGCCTACGGCATGCGCACCATCTTCCCCATGGTCGAGCTGATCGATGACGTTGAGAAGTACGCCAAGAAGGATTACTGGATTCTCAACTACTCCAACCCTGCTGCCATCGTCTCCGAGGGCTGCCGTGTGCTGCGTCCCAACGCTCGCATCATCAACATCTGCGACATGCCGATCGCGATCATCGACGTGGTTTGCGCCGCGCTCGATATCGACAAGAAGGATGTCGAGTACGATTACTTTGGCCTCAACCACTTTGGTTGGTTCACCTCGATCCGCCACAAGGGCGAGGAGGTGCTCCCGCAGCTGCGCGAGTACATCAAGGAGCACCAGATCCTGCTGCCCGACTCCTACCTCAAGGGCATGGGCTCGCTGATGGCCAAGAAGCCCGAGGAGGCCACCGACGAGCATCCCGAGCAGAATCGCCACACCAAGGGCAGCTGGTACTACGTCTGGAAGGGCGAGTACGAGATCATGGAGTGCTTCCCGGAGTACCTGCCCAACACGTATCTGAACTACTACCTGCAGCAGAAGGAGTTCGTCGAGCATTCCAACCCCGAGCGCACCCGTGCTAACGAGGTTGAGGAGACGCGTGAGAAGAACCTCTTCGACGGCATCGACCACTACGAGAAGACGGGCGAGATCGACGAGAGCACGTTCTATGCGGGCAGCCACGGCGACTGGATTGCCGACCTGGCTATCGCTCTGAAGAACGACACCAAGCAGCGCTTCCTGGTCATTTGCGAGAACAAGGGCGCTATCCCCAACATGCCCTACGACGCCATGGTCGAGCTGCCTGCCTACATTGGCAAGAACGGCCCCGAGGTCATCAGCCGCGACAACATTCCTCTGTTCCAGCAGGGCCTCATGATGCAGCAGCTGAACTCCGAGAAGCTCGTGGTCGAGGCTACGATCGAGGGTTCGTACGAGAAGGCGCTCAAGGCCTTTACGCTGAACAAGACCGTGCCGTCGATGAAGGTCGCCAAGGAGGTTCTCGACGACATGATCGAGGCCAACAAGGGTTACTGGCCCGAGCTTAAGTAAAAGCAACAGGGTCGCTGGCCGCATACCTGGAGCAATGCCCCGTCCACGTGATTGCGTGGGCGGGGCATTGTCATTTGGTAACGCGTTTTATCAAATATGGCATTTATCTGCGGTAATGTTCTATTTCACCGCCGAGGGTGACATTTCATACCGCCTGCCGAACTGCGTGGAGACCTAACAACTTTTTAGGTCAGTGTTGTGCGTGTAGCAACTTCGCCCGGCCTCGCCTCCGGGCTGCCGCATGAGAGGGGATCTTATGGCACGACTGCACGTAATGGAACGCAGCCACGCTCAGGCCGTCATGGACGACCTACATGATGCGCTTGGGCGCCGTCTGGCGGTGAGTTCGCTCGCCCCGTGCCCCGTTGAGTTTACGGCGGCGCTCGTCAACCTGTGCTCCACCCAGAGCTGCGGCAAGTGCACGCCCTGCCGTGTGGGCCTGAGCGCGCTGAGCGATCTGCTCGCCGATGTGCTCGAGGGCCGCGCCGACGAGTCCACGCTCAATTTGATTGAGCGCACGGCCCGCACCATCTACCTTTCGAGTGACTGCGCTATCGGCTACGAGGCCGGCGCCATGGCACTCACGGCCATTCGCGGCTTCCGCGACGATTTTGAGCACCATATCCGCGAGCACTCCTGTGGCTTTGACCGCGAGGCCCGCGTCCCGTGCGTCTCGGGCTGCCCGGCGCACGTCGACATTCCCGGTTACATTTCGCTGGTCGAGGCTGGCCGCTATGCCGATGCCGTCAAGGTCATCCGCAAGAACAACCCGCTGCCGCTCGTTTGCGGCCTGGTGTGCGAGCATCCCTGCGAGATGCACTGCCGTCGCGGCATGGTCGACGATCCCATGAACATCCTCGCCCTCAAGCGTTTTGCCGTTGAGCACAGCGACCTTAACGATTACAAGCCCAGCGTGGCCGACAACACCGGCAAGCGCATCGCCGTGATTGGCGGCGGTCCGGCCGGCCTTTCCTGCGCCTACTACCTGGCCGTGATGGGCCATAAGGTGACCATCTTTGAGCAGCGCCACCACCTGGGCGGCATGCTGCGCTATGGCATTCCCAGCTACCGTCTGCCGCGCGAGCGCCTACAGGCCGAGATCGACTGGATCTTGAGCGCTGGCATCGATGTGGAACTCGACCACTCCGTCAACGGCGAGGAGCTTGCCCGCCTGCGCGACGAGTTCGATGCCGTCTACCTGGCCATTGGTGCCCACAGCGATAAGAAGCTCGGTCTTCCGGGCGAAGAGGCACCCGGCGTGGAATCGGCCGTCAAGATGCTGCGCGCCATCGGCGACGACGCGCTGCCCGACCTGAGCGGCCAGCGCGTGTGCGTCATCGGCGGCGGCAACGTGGCCATGGACGTGGCTCGCTCTGCCGTGCGTTGCGGCGCCGAAAAAGTAAGCATCGTCTACCGCCGTCGCATCTGCGACATGACGGCCCAGGATGCCGAGATTGCCGGCGCCCAGGCCGAGGGCTGCGAGGTTCTGGAGCTCACGGCCCCGCTCGCTATCGAGACGGGCGAGGAGGGTCACGTGAGCGGCCTGCGCGTGCAGCCGCAGATTATCGGCGAGCCCCGTCGTGGGCGTCCGGCCCCGCGTGCCGCCGCCACGCCCGAGCGCGTCATTCCCTGCGAGCGCGTGTTTGTGGCCATTGGCCAGGACATCGATTCCAAGCCGTTTGAGGACATGGGCATCGCCTGTAAGTGGGGCTGCGTGGTCACCGATTCGGATGGCGCCGTGCCTAACTTCGATGGCCTCTTTAGCGGCGGCGACTGCCAGACCGGTCCCGCCACCGTCATCCGTGCCATCAACGCCGGCCGCGTTGCTTCGGCAAATATCGACCGCTACTTGGGCTTTGACCACAAGATAAAGCTCGACGTTGAGCTGCCGACCGTGCAGTTTAAGGGCAAGCACGAGTGCGGCCGCTGCGAGCTGGGCGAGCGCGAGGCCGGCGAGCGCATCCATGATTGGAATCTAGTCGAGCAGGGCCTCACCGAGGAGGAGGCACGCCAGGAGGCAAGCCGCTGCCTGCGTTGCGACCACTTTGGATTTGGCGCGTTCCGCGGAGGGAGGAACCTGGAATGGTAGAGCTCAACAACCCCACTGTCAGCGACAACACCGAAAGCGGAGCACTCAACATGGTCAAGCTCACTATCGATAATTGCGAGGTCGTGGTGCCCGAGCACACCACGATCCTGGATGCGGCCAAGTCCGTCGGCATCCAGATTCCCACCCTGTGCTACCTGCGCGATCTAAACGAGATCGGCGGTTGCCGCGTGTGCGTGGTCGAGGTTGAGGGCTGCGACCAGCTGGTTGCCGCCTGCAACAACTATGTGCTCGGCGGCATGGTGGTCCACACCAACAGCCCCAAGGCCCGCGAGGCGCGTCGCACCAACGTGCAGCTGCTGCTGTCCCAGCACGACTCGCGCTGCACGAGCTGCGTGCGCAGTGGTAACTGCAACCTGCAGACCATCGCCAACGACCTGGGCATCTTCTATTTGCCGTACGAGCAGCACCTGGCGCGCGAGGGCTGGGACTTCGATTTCCCCATCATCCGCGATAACGACAAGTGCATCAAATGCATGCGCTGCATCAAGGTGTGCGAGAGCGTGCAGGGCTTAGGGATTTGGGATCTGACCAACCGCGCCACGCATACCGCCGTGGGCACCCGTGGGCGTGCGCCGATCGGCAAGACCGATTGCGTCGCGTGCGGTCAGTGCATCACGCATTGCCCGACGGGCGCCCTGCGCGAGCGTGACGATACCGAGACCGTGTTCGATGCTCTCGCCGATCCCGATAAGATCGTGCTGGTGCAGATCGCGCCGGCCGTGCGCAGCGCCTGGGGCGAGGAGCTCGGCATATCTCGCGAGGAGGCCACCGTTGAGCGCTTGGCCTGCGCACTGCGCCGCGTTGGCTTTGAGTACGTGTTCGACACCGATTTCTCGGCCGACCTCACCATTATGGAAGAGGGCTCCGAACTGCTCGAGCGCCTGGGTAAGGCCGCCAAGGGCGAGGACGACAGCCGCGGTTGGCCCATGTTTACGAGCTGCTGCCCGGGCTGGGTACGCTTTGTGAAGGCACGTTACCCCGAGTTTGTCGACAGCCTGTCCACGTCAAAGTCGCCGCAGCAGATGTTCGGCGCCATCGCCAAGACCTACTACGCCAAGGTGCTGGGCGTGGAGCCCGAGCGTCTGTTTGTGGTGTCCGTGATGCCGTGCACGGCCAAGAAGGCCGAGTGCGCGCTACCGAGCATGGTGGGCGAGGACGGTACGCCCGACGTTGACGTTGCGCTGACGGTGCGCGAGATGGTGCGCATGATCCGCGCGAACCACGTGAGCGTGGATACGCTTACCGAGGAGCCGCTCGACACACCGCTGGGCTTTGGCACGGGCGCGGGTGTGATCTTTGGCGCCACGGGCGGCGTGATGGAGGCCGCCGTGCGCTCGGCCTATTACCTGGTGACGGGCAAGAACCCCGATGCCGACTTCTTTACCGATGTGCGCGGCCTGGACGGCTGGAAGGAAGCCGTGGCCGATATCGATGGCACCAAGGTGCGCGTCGCCGTGGCACACGGGCTGGGCAACGCCGCCCGTCTGCTCGATGCGATTCGCGACGGCCGTGTGAGCTATGACTTCGTTGAGGTCATGGCGTGCCCGGGCGGCTGCGTCGGTGGCGGCGGTCAGCCCATCCACGACGGCTGCGAGCTGGCAGCCGAGCGCGGTCGGGTGCTGTGGGGCCTGGATGCCGCTGCGGACATTCGCTTCTCGCACGAGAATCCCGATGTCCAGGCGTGCTACCGCGAGTTCTTGGGCGAGCCGCTCTCGCCGCTGGCCGAGGAGCTGCTGCATACCGACCATCACGCATGGACGATGCCTAACGAGGGGACGTGCTAGCGATGCGCGCGTTTGATGTTGAGATGTCGCGCCGGGGGTTTGCCTCGGCGCTCGCCGCGGGCGCCCTGTCGCTTGCGCTCGTGGGCTGTGGCGGCGGGGCTGCCGGGGCCGGGTCCGCCGCGGGCTCGGCTGCCACGGACAGCGCCGGTGCTGCTGCAGAGCCGGTCGAGGTGCACGTCGCCTCGCTCAAGGGGCCGACCTCGATCGGTCTGGTGCAGTTTATGGACCAGGCTGCCGATGGCGAGACGGACAATGAGTTTGACTTTGCGATCAATACTGCCGCCGACGAGATCGTGCCCAAGGTCATTCAGGGCGATATCGACATTGCCCTGGTGCCGGCCAACGTGGCGAGCGTGCTCTACAACAAGACCGAGGGCGCGGTGCAGGTCATCGACATCAACGCGCTGGGCGTGCTGAACGTTGTGACGGGCGACGCGAGTGTGGCCTCGTTTGGCGATCTGGCGGGCCATACCGTCTATATGACGGGCAAGGGCACCACGCCGGAGTACGTCATGAACTACTTACTGGAGCGCGCGGGCCTGACCGGCCAGGTTACGCTCGAGTTTAAGAGTGAGCCCACCGAGGTGCTGTCGGCCCTGCTTGCCGACCCGTCCGCCGTGGGCGTGCTGCCGGAGCCGTTCAAGACCGCTGCCATCGCCAAGAGCGAGGGCAAGCTGTCGGCGCCGGTGAGCCTGACCGATGTGTGGGATGAGCTGGCGGGTGACACGGGCTCGCGCTTGCTGACGGGCGTGACTGTGGTGCGCCGCGCGTTTGCTGAGGAACATCCCGAGGCCGTGGCGGAGTTCTTGAGCTGTCATGCGGCGAGCGTGAAGGCCGTCAATGCGGCGCCGGCAGACTGGGCGCAGGCCGTGGTCGATGCCGGCATCGTGGACAACGCCAAGATCGCCGAGAAGGCGATTCCCGGGTGCATGCTTGTGTGCCAGACGGGCAAGGATATGAAGGCGGCACTTAGTGGGTATCTGCAGGTGCTGTCCGACGCGGACGCGAGCGCCGTGGGTGGTAAACTTCCGGCTGACGATTTCTACTACATGGAGTAGCCCGTGCGTGCGTTTGCTCGACACATGACAGAGCGTATGAAGGCGGCGGCGGCAGCAGGTGCCGTCGCCGCCTTTTGGCTTGCCGCGTGGATGCTGGTGGCGGCGCTGGTGGCGCAGCCGCTGATCTTGCCGGGGCCGGGTGCTGTTGCCTTGGCGCTGCTGCGCCTGGTGTGCGATGGCGGTACCTGGGCGATTTTGGCGGGCTCGGGCGCGCGGATACTGGGCGGGCTGGCGCTTGCCGCGGTGTGTGGTGGCGTGCTTGCCGGCATTTCGTCACGTTCGCGGGCGTTTGCGCACCTGGTTGCTCCGGCGCTGTCGTTTGTAAAGGCGACGCCGGTCGCCTGCGTGGTGGTCCTGTTGCTTATCTGGCTGGGGTCGGCACGCGTGAGCATCGCGGCGGTCTTTTTGATGGCGCTGCCGGGCGTGTATTTTTCGCTGGCCGAGGGCTTGGCACAGGTGGATAAACCGCTGGAGCAGATGTTCCGTCTGCATGGCGTGCGCGGCTGGCGCCTGTTTTGCGCCCACACCTGGCGCGAAGTCCTGCCGTTTGCGCTTTCGTGCGCCCGGGCTGTGATCGGCATGA
This sequence comes from Collinsella sp., assembly GCA_036550355.1. Taxonomy (GTDB): domain Bacteria; phylum Actinomycetota; class Coriobacteriia; order Coriobacteriales; family Coriobacteriaceae; genus Collinsella. Next base: position 6,682 of record JAXKGN010000014.1, on the reverse strand, counting down.
GCTGGAAAGCCGGCGTGGCAGCTGAGCTTATCGGCATGGCGGTGGGCACCGTGGGTGAGCGCATCTATCAGGCGAAGCTTTTGATTGAGACGGCTGATCTGCTGGCGTGGACCGTGCTGGTCGTTGCCGCCTCGTGGGCGTGTGAGCGCGTGCTGGTGTGGCTGCTGCGGGTTTCGGGACCCGTGGCGTGGCGCGCGGCCGTGCGGGCACATGGGCATGGACTGCGCGGGCGTGCGGGCGGCTCTGCTGGTGGCGGGGCTGCGGCGGAGTTTGCGCTTGCCGTGGGCGATGGCGCGCCCTGGGCTCCGGCGCTGGACGGTCTGGTGCTCAATGTACCCGCGGGTGAGCGTATCTGTGTAATGGGCGCTTCGGGCATGGGCAAGTCGACGCTGCTTTCGTTGGCAGCGGGGGAGTGCGCGCCGTGCTCGATGGTGTTTCAGGACGCGCGCTTGGTCGAGTCCGCCTCGGCGCTGGATAACGTGCTGGTGTGCGCCGATGCGCGCATGGATGCTTCGAGCGCCGCGGCATTGCTGCGCCTGCTGGTGCCGGGAGTTGATGTGGATGCTCGCGTGGCCGAGCTTTCGGGCGGGCAGCGCCGTCGCGTCGAGATCGCTCGAGCCCTGCTGTGTGGCGGCTGTGCCGTCATTCTGGATGAGCCCTTTACCGGCCTGGACGCCGCCGCGCGCGATGCGACGGCCGAGGTCGTGCTCGACCTGCTCGACGGCCGCACGCTCTTGCTTGCCACGCACGACGCCGCCGACGCTCAGGCCCTCGATATCTCGGACATCATCACGCTCTAAAAACTAACTCAGCAACAAAATGATTCGTATTCCTCCGTCCCCATGGGGTCTGGTGTGGTATTCTATCTGCGGGGTAATACTTAGGAATACCAAGTAATACCAACGCCGCAGAAACAAACTCCAGATGCGGGTCAATCGGGTTGCCTTCACAGCCCGTCGCCCAGCCGCGTGGCCCGCATCTATCCGCACCACCGTCGTTTCAAAAAGGAAGCGCCATGGCAGAACACATGACCCCCGTAGTCGCGAAGGTCTTGCCCGAGGAAAAGGCAGCCTTCGCGGCGGCAACTCAGCTCGTGGGCACCACGCCGTCCAACGCCATCCGCATGTTTATCGCCGCGTTCAATCGCTGCGGCACCTTCCCGTTCGACATCTCGCCCAACGGGGCTTTTGGCAAAGAGTGTCCCCAACAGCTAGTCGTTGAAGAACGTCCCCAATGACTAGTCGTCGGGAGGAGGTTGGCATGCTCAATGCGATGATTTGGGCGCTTGCCTGTTTTGGCGTCGTCGCTGCCGATATTGCCCTGAGCGTCGTTTTGTTTTCCGCCCTTGGCGTCGCATCGGTGTTCATGGGTTTTTCGATCGATGACCTCGACATTCAATTGCTTCAGGCCGTCGCGCAGACAGCATCGTTTTTGATGGCGCTACTGTGGTGGCGTTATCTGTGGCCGCGTTCGTTTATGGCACGCCGGCAAAGCGAGCATCCGCTCGGCGGGGGAGCACGTGGGGCGTGGAAGCGCATCGCCTGCGTTATCGTGATTGGCCTGGCCCTGCAGGTGGTTGTTAGCTACGTGACCGACGCCGCGCTGTCGCTGTTGCCCGATGCCGCGGCCGACTACAGCGAGCTTGTCGAGGAAACAGGCATGGGCGACACCAGCTATCTCGCCGTCCTGACTACGGTGCTCGGCGCCCCGTTTTGTGAAGAGCTGCTGGTGCGCGGCATTATTTTTGAGTTTTCGCTCCGAGCGTTTAATCCGCAGTGCCGCCCACTTTGGAAGCGCCGGCGTCGTGTGAGCGCACAGGACGGCGCCATGGTGCCCTGGGCGGCCCCAAGCACGTGGAGTATCGCCGCGGCGATTGTGCTGCAGGCGGCAATCTTCGGTTTTATGCACATGAACTGGGTGCAGGGTTGCTACGCGGGTGCCGCCGGCCTCATCTTTGGTTGGGTGCTCGTGACGACCGGAAAGCTCCGCTACACGATCCTGCTGCACTTTGCCTTTAATGCCGGGTCGTATCTCATGACGTTGCTCTGGTTTGTGAACACGCCGTTCGACGTGGCAATTACGGTCGCTACCGCCGGCTTTGTGCTGGTAGAGGCAATGCGCTCGCTACACCACGCGTGTGGGATGGACGCAGCGAGCGCACCGCTGCCCTAGTTGCGACGCCCGCCGCCGTTGGCGCCCTGACGCCCCTGGGCCGCGCGATTGCGACCGGCAGTGTTCTGTGCGCGCGACATGCCGCTGTGCCCCTTGCTACCCTTGGGCCCCTTGCCAGCGCCACCGTGCGGCTTGCCGCCCTTCTTGCCGGTGCCGTGTCCGCCGCCGGCCGATGTCTCGCCCGGGCGTGGCGGCACGGGGCGAATCAGACAATGCTTGGTGTAGCCGATCAGATCGCGGCGGCCGGCTTTTTCCAGCGCCTCGCGCACAAGCTTGTAGTTCTCGGGCTTGCGATACTGGATGAGTGCGCGCTGCATGGCCTTTTCGTGCGGGTCGCGCGCCACGTAGATCGGCTGCATGGTGCGCGGGTCCACGCCGGTGTAGTACATGCAGGTCGACATGGTGGACGGGGTGGGGTAGAAGTCCTGCACCTGTTCAGGCATGTAGCCCATGTCGCGCACGGCCTCGGCAAGGTCCACGGCTTCCTTCATCGTTGAACCGGGGTGGCTCGAGATCAGATACGGCACTACGTACTGCTTGAGTCCGTATTCGCGGTTCAGGCGTTCAAATTTACGGCAGAACGCGTCGTAGACGGCGCGGCTCGGCTTGCCCATCACGGACAGCACCGCGTCGCTCACGTGCTCGGGCGCTACTCGCAGCTGGCCCGAGACATGGTGCTCTAGCAGCTCGCGCAAAAATTCGTCCGAGGCATCGGCCATGGTGTAGTCAAAGCGGATGCCGCTGCGCACGAAGACCTTTTTGACGCCCGGCAGCCGGCGCAGGTCGCGCAGCAGCTGCGTGTAGCCGCTCTCGTCGACCACCATGTTCTTGCACACGCTCGGCCACAGGCAGCGCTTGTTCTTGCACACTCCGTGCTTGAGCTGCTTGTCGCAGGCGGGACGGCTAAAGTTTGCCGTCGGTCCGCCCACGTCGTTGATGTAGCCCTTAAACTCGGGATCGCGCGTGAGCAGCTCGGCCTCGCGCATGATCGAGTCGTGGCTGCGCATCTGCAGCACGCGCCCCTGGTGGAAGGTGAGGGCACAAAATGAGCACTCGCCAAAACAGCCACGGTTGGAGCTAATGGAAAACTTGATTTCGGCAAAGGCCGGCACGCCGCCCGCTGCGTCGTAATCGGGATGCCAATCGCGTGCGTAGGGGAGCTCGGCCACCTCGTCCATCTCATCGGTGGTGAGCGTCGCCGATGGCGGGTTCTGCACCACATAGACGCTGTTGGGGTAGGGCTCTACCAGGCGGTGTCCGGTGATGGGGTCCATATTCTGCTGCTGCACATTGAAGCTGCGTGCGTAGTTGAGCTTGTCGGCGGTAAGGTCGTCCCAGCTGGGCAGCAGGTCGTAGTCGTAGACCTCGTCGAGCGAGCCCGTGCGGTAGACGGTGCCGTTGATATAGGTGATCTGATCGACGGGCAGTCCCGCGTCGAGCGCGTCTGCGATCTCGACGATCGCGTGCTCGCCCATGCCGTAGATGAGGATGTCGGCGCCCGAGTCGAGCAGTACCGAACGCTTGAGCTTGTCCTGCCAGTAGTCGTAGTGGGCCAGGCGGCGCAGGCTTGCCTCGATGCCGCCGATGATGATGGGGGCATCCTTAAACGTCTGACGGATAAGGTTGCCGTAGACCGTGACGGCTCGGTTGGGACGGCGCCCCTCCTCGCCACCAGGGGTATAGGCGTCGGTGTGGCGGCGGTGCTTGGTCACCGAATAGTGGTTGACCATGGAGTCCATGTTGCCGGCGCTGACCAAAAAGCCCAGGCGCGGCTCACCGAGTACGCTGATGCTGGCGGGATCGGTCCAGTCGGGCTGGCAGATGATGCCCACCTTGTAGCCGTGCGCGTCGAGGACGCGGCTGATAATGGCCATGCCAAAGCTGGGGTGGTCCACGTAGGCGTCGCCGCAGATGTAGACGAAGTCGCACTGGTCCCAGCCTCGCGCGTCCATATCGGCGCGGCTGACGGGGAGGAACTTGTCGCGGCCCGGACGCCAGGGGCGTGTGGGCGCTGCCGGGGCATGAGTGGCGTGGCCGCTCTGGGCCTTGCCGCCGCGCTTTTGCTGTTGGCCGCGCTGGGCATGCTTGCCGTGCTGGTTGTGCTGAGCGTCCTGGGGCTTTTTTGCCACGATCCCTCCCGTTGTTAGTATGCTGTACGTAATTGTAACCAGTCTTTTTGGGACGGCGCTAAAAAGACTGGTGGAGTACATGGGCTGGCGGATCGGCGCGTCGATGCGTGTGTCGTTTGTTTCCAGACTGTGTATCTGCGCGTTGGGGAACCCGTCTCGCGCGCACGCCATGTTGTCAATGGGTTACAGTATGAACGGCGGCTATGTCTCCGCCAACGCACGAGAGAGTCGTCAACAAGGAGGATGCACGACGATGCAGCGTGCCAAACAGATATCGGAGTCTATTGAGCTGGGCATCATCTTGGCGCTCGCCGGTGGCTTTATGGATGTGTATTCGTACATTGGGCGCGACCATGTTTTCGCCAACGCGCAGACGGGCAATATCTTGCTGGTGGGCGTGAGCATCTCAGAGGGCAATTGGGCGCTGGCGGGGCGTTACTTCTTCCCCGTGGTGTCGTTTGCCGTGGGTATTATGCTTGCCGACCTGGTTCACGAGCGGTTTGGCAGCGTGATTCACTGGCGCCAAGTGACGGTGTTCTTTGAAGCCATCATCTTGCTGGGCGTGAGCTTTATCCCCGGTGGCGGTTACAACCTGCTCGCCAACTGCCTCACCTCGTTTGCCTGCGGCATGCAGGTCGAGAGCTTCCGCAAGATACATGGACACGGCATCGCCACGACCATGTGCATCGGTAACCTGCGCAATGCGCTGCAAAACGTGGACGACTACATCATCACCCACAAGCGCGGCTTTTTGGAAAACGGCGTGCTGTACTTTGGCGTGATCTTTACCTTTGTGTTTGGCGCCGTGCTGGGCAACTGGTGTATTGAGCGCATGGGGTTGCACTCCATTGCGGTGGCGAGTGTGCTGCTGTTTATCGCGTTTGCCATCATGTTTATCGACCGCGAGCGTGACTTGCGCTCTCGCTGGAAACGCGCCTGCGAAGATTGGAAAGACGCCTGCCAAAAATAGCGGCAGGATGTGACAGGGGGACAGTCCCTTTGTCAGATAGATCGATAATGGGGAGGGGACGGCCATCTCGGCCGCCCCTTTTTGTTTAGTGATCTGGTGGTGACGATACCAGTTGTTGAAACGCTTTAACACTTTTGATGTTCTCGCGTGTTTTTTGTTTCAAAAGCGTTAGGATGGGACTTATAGCGCGGGACGTAATGGATGCCCCGCACACGATGGGAGGCTATCAACGGCTAATCGTTTCGTTCTCAACACCATCTCTTATCATGGTTCCGGCGCCATCAAGGAGATCCCCGGCGAGCTCCAGCGTCGCGGCTACAAGAAGATCTTCGTCTGCTCCGACCCCGATCTGGTTAAGTTTGGCGTTACCGCTAAGGTGACCGACGAACTCGACGCCGCCGGCATCGCTTGGAGCCTCTACTCCGAGATCAAGCCCAACCCCACTATCCAGAACGTCAAGGACGGCGTCGAGGCCTTCAAGGCCGCCGAGGCTGACGCTATCGTGACCATTGGTGGTGGCTCCTCCATGGACACCGCCAAGGCTATCGGCATCATCATCAACAACCCCGAGTTCGCCGATGTCCGCAGCCTCGAGGGCGTTGCTCCCACTAAGAACCATGCCGTGTTCACCATCGCCGTGCCGACGACCGCCGGTACCGCCGCCGAGGTGACCATCAACTACGTCATCACTGACCCCGAGAAGGTCCGCAAGTTCGTGTGCGTTGACACCAACGACGCCCCCGAGGTCGCCGTCGTCGATCCCGACATGATGGCTTCCATGCCCGCCGGCCTGACCGCCTCCACCGGCATGGACGCTCTGACCCACGCCATCGAGGGCTACACCACCAAGGGCGCTTGGGAGCTCTCCGACATGTTCCACTTTGAGGCTATTAAGCTGATTAGCGAGAACCTGCGCGACTCTGTCGCCGAGGCCAAGTCCGGTCAGCCCGGCTCCGGCCGCGAGGGTATGGCTCTTGGCCAGTATGTCGCCGGCATGGGCTTCTCCAACGTTGGCCTGGGCATCGACCACGCCATGGCTCACACCCTGTCCGCTCACTACGACACCCCGCACGGCGTTGCTTGCGCCATGCTGCTGCCGATCGCCATGGAGTTCAACAAGCCGGTTTGCGCCGAGCGCCTGGCCAAGGTTGCCGTCGCCATGGGCGTTGACACCACGGGCATGAGCACCGACGAGGCTGCCGACGCCGCTATCGCCGCCGTTAAGCAGCTTTCCGCCGACGTGAACATCCCGCACGTCTGCGAGGCCATGAAGGCTGACGAGATCGAGGTCCTGGCCAAGGACGCCATGGCCGACGCCTGCTTCCCGGGTAACCCGCGTGAGGCAACGCTCGACGACGTCATCGAGCTCTTCAAGAAGATCTGCCCGGCTGCTTAACCTGGTTCGGCGGGC
>JAXKGN010000013.1:0-37307 GCA_036550355.1 Collinsella sp. | reverse complement strand
TGCCCTCGGCAAACTCCAACGTCGCAAGCCCTCGCGCCCTAAGCGTCTTGATCGCCGAGTTAATGGTCTGCTTGCTATAGAACCATTCGCCTGTCAGACGGCTCACGGCGATACTACCGCCCGCCGTGCTGGTGTCGACGCGCATCCAATAGGCGCAGTCCGAAAGACCGCAGGTGCGCGAGAACTCCGAATAGATATGGTCGAGTCCGTTGAGCATCCGGTCGAAATCGACCAGCGTAACCGCACTATTCATCTATCCCACCATTCGATTGTCCGAGTTTTGACTATCGTCAATAAGCTCGATATATATGGTCGGCTCTACATTGCATATCGATAGAAAAAGACCGCCGGCGCGGGGGCGGCGCCGGCGGTCATGCGAGAATAGCGATGTATTTGCCCGTTAGGCAGCGACGGCCTCGTAGACCGTTGCGCCCGCAAAGCTGTCGTGCAGGCTCTTGCCGCAGATCCAAGGCAGCTCGACGACCTCGCAGACCGTGTTGACCAGCTCGGAGCAATCAGTAAAGTGGCCCTTATCGTTGAGGGTCTCGCAATCCTGAACACGCCAATAGCCATCGGTGTGCGTGATGTAGTACTCGTGATCGTTGATCGACACGAAAGCGCGCGTCTTGGAACGCAGCAGCTTCAGAAATCCTTCGAAGTCAGTCTCGACGACATCTCCAGCCTGGAACATGATAGTTACCTCCTGGCCCAGCGCCACCACAGCGCATTGATAAACGTTGGTACCCCTTTAGTAAAACCTTTATCAACGGATATGCGCCCATGTTTTAGGCAAGTGGTAAAAAACCGCAGGGTAGACGGGATAAAACGTTTAACCATCTCATTAGCTTCTCACATTCTTGCCGCAGTTTTATGCAAGCCGACTTTTCCGATTGGTGGCTATTGCTGTTTGGGGCCCTCTGCACGATTACGGCTACGGCACGACGGGTAAGAACGGAGCATCTGCAACGTCATCGCTAGGAGAACCCATGGAGACCATCGAAGCGCTCATCCATCGCCGTAGCTGCCGCAACTACAGCGATCGCCCCGTCGAGGCAGAAAAGCTCGCACGCATTATCGAGGCAGGCCAGTACGCGCCGAGCGGCATGGGACGTCAGCCGGTCACGTTTGTCGCCGTTACCGATCCCGCGACCGTCGAGCGTCTCTCGCAGCTCAACGCCCAAGTTATGGGCAGCGATGGCGATCCCTTCTACGGGGCCAAGACTGTTGTGGTAGTGCTCGTCGACCGCAGCGTGCCCACGCACCTGGAAGACGGCTCGCTCGCCATGGGCAACCTGCTTAACGCAGCCTATGCGCTGGGCGTCGATTCGTGTTGGATCCACCGCGCGCACGAGGTCTTTGACTCACCCGAGGGACTGGAACTGCTGGCCAAGTGGGGTCTGCCCGCCGACGGAAGCTTGCGCGGTGTGGGCAACTGCATTCTGGGCTACGCCGAGGACACCCTTCCCAAGGCCAAGCCTCGCCGCGACAACGTCGTTTACGTCAGGTGATTAGTTCCGCCGTTCTAACGAACGGCGGACCCGCTGAAAGGCCCCGTCCCATATTTGCTGCCCCACTCGCAACTTATCTTGCCGATGGAGTTGTTGCCGTTTCGCTCGTCTGACTCGCATCGGCGTCGTCGCTTTGCCCGCCTTCGTCCTTTTGAGCATCGGCAATGGTGGCAGCAGCTGCGACCATGCCACGCTGGGGCGCCACACCCGTCTGGTCTCGTGCGCCTTCAACAAGCTCCGTGCCAACATGCGCAAGTTCGGGCGATTTGAACATCGCGCCCAGACTCGCGCCGTCGCCGGCATATCCGAGCGCCCCGAGCGCGATGACAATCACCGCAACAACGACCGCGATCGGAACGTAGCGATGCCAGCCTGCGGGATTGAGGCCGCTACGGCGAGCAGCGCCACGGCTAATGTAGCCGAGCGTTCCATCGTGCTTGAGCTTTGAGCCCACCACGCGCCTTCGTCCCCACAACGAGGACTCGGCCTGCATGGCCAAGCGGGCGCTTGCCGAAGGATAGCCATATTTTGTGCGCTTGAACGAGCCGTCGAACCCCGAGGCGCTTTTGCCCCACGTCCGCGAAGTCGTACGTCGGCTGACCGGCGCCGCACTTCGTTTTGTTCGGTTCGGTTTTGAAGTCTCCGCCATACTCCCCCGCACGCCGTAACACAATCGAAACAGTACTGCTTTGGACTGTATCACACGCGCCGCACGTGGTCACGGCGCCTCGCTCAGCGGTCGTTGTCCTTCAGCAGGCGCCATAAAGTCGTGCGGCTTATACCGAGCACCTCTGCCGCACGTGTCCTGTTGCCGTGAAGGTGCTGCAGGACCAACCGTGCGACATCGCGCTCGGTATCGGCCAGGGGACGCAAGATGTACAAATCGCTTTCGAGCGCCGGGGCGCCAAAGGTCGCGGTCTTGATAACGTCCTCCTGGGCAAGCACCTCTTTCGCCACGGCACGCTCCACCGTTCCAGCCCCCACTAATATATAGAGTCGTTCAGAGACTTCACGCAGCTGCAGGTAATTGCGGGGCCAACGGTACGCATCGAGCGTCTCTGCCGCGGCGGCGGACAACATGGGGGCACCCGTCTTAAACATATCTGCCAGATACCCCAGATAGCGCGCAACCTTTTCCGACGCGCCGTTCTGCTCGGCAATCGCCGGCGCCACACTCACTGCACAGGCCAGACGCTCGGTTACAAAAGCAGCCTGATCGCTTTCGCCGCCGCCCGGCATATCGTTTGCCGTCAACACCACATGGCAACGAGTTGCGAGCGCCGTGTCGATCATTGCGGACACGAGCTCGCGCAGACGTTGGGGGCCAACAGCATGCCAGCCGCCCATGCAAAGTGTCAGCCCCGTTTGGAATAGCGGCGATTCGGAACTTTTGAGCAGATGGCGCCAGCCGCGATCCGTAAGCTCATCGAGTGCAACGGACACAAAGGGCTGATCGGCATAGGGTCCATCCAGGTACAGGCGTCTTGCAATCTGATCCTGCCCCGCGCCCAGCTCGCCCTCGAGCATAAGGGGCACCCCGCGCGCATAGCTCTCCCGTACGGGGGCAGCGACCGCCGCCGCGTCTTCGACGATGCCGTACGTGCTCGACGCGTAGCGAGCCTCGACTTCGTCGGCATTGAGCCACTCGATGCCCGCATGCGTGGCAGCGGCGCGCACCTCATGCGCCACGACCACCCAAAGCGCTCCGCGCTCCTTGGCCGTCGGGCGCACCGTCAAGCTCAACCGCACGCCCTCGTGGCCCATCACCAGGCGCGCCCCATCGCCCACGCGAGCGAGACGCTCGGAAACAAAAGCAGCGATATCCTGCTCGAGCGCCGCGTCACTCATAGTCGAGATCACAACGCCACCGCGCCCGTCGATTGCCAGCGCCGATGCTCCGGCTGCGGACAATGCCTCAATCAGAATCTGCAGCTTGGCATCGCTATCCATGATTTGCCCCTGTCCGCGACGACATGCAACCGCCGACGGTCGCACAACCGAATGTTTCAAAATTGAACGATATTACTCACCAAACACTATAGGGCAAAAGTCGCCGTCCTGCGAGTATATGAATTGCCCCGCATCGCCATCCTGGCGGGGCGATAAGAGCTCTTCGGGACCTATCAACCTGCGGACAAGCCATACCCGCAAGAGCTCCTATCGCTCCACCGCAGGTATGCGCTCGCCAGCACGCAACACGCAAATCAGCTACTTCTCTACCAGATTCCCAGCACGTGCTGCATTCCCAAACTCATGCACGCAATGCCAATCCAGCAGCAAAAGCCCAATGCGATAGGTTTGCCACCCTTTTTGACCAGCTCGACGATATCGGTATTAAAACCAATAGCCGCCATGGCCATCACAATAAAGAACTTCGACAGCTCCTTGATGGGCGCCGTAAAGGACGCGGGAAGCTGAAGCACCGTGGTGATTACGCTCGCCAACACAAAGAACAGCACAAACATGGGAAACGCGCGTTTAAACGAGAACGTGCTTTTGGCGTCGCCTCCGGCCTTGCGTGCCAGATGCATCTGCCAGCACGCGAGGACCAACGTGATGGGAATGATGGCCAGCGTCCTGGTGAGCTTGACCACCGTGGCGCTCTCGAGCACATTAGCGCCGGGATGCATGCTGTCCCAAGCGCTCGCCGCAGCCGTTACGGACGAAGTGTCGTTAATGGCGGTGCCGGCAAACAGGCCAAAGCCCTCGTTGGTCAGTCCGAGCATGCCGCCGAGCGTCGGAAACACGAGCGCCGCGATAACGTTAAACAGGAAGATGACCGAAATAGCCTGGGCAATCTCGCGATCGTCGGCATCGATGACGGGTGCGGTCGCGGCGATGGCAGAACCGCCGCAAATCGACGAACCCACACCCACAAGCGTCGCGATCTTGCCCGGCACGTTCATGACGCGGCAGAGCACGAAGGCGATGACAAGCGAGGTCGAGATCGTCGCCACGATAATCGGCAGCGACTGGGCGCCCTTGGACAGAATCTGGGAGAGGTTCATGCCAAAGCCAAGCAGGATAACCGCGTACTGCAAGACTTTTTTGGACGTATAGGTGACGCCGGCGGCGAGCTGTTCGCGACGATTCTTGGGAAAGACGAGCGCCAGGACCATGCCAAAGAGGATGGCAAATACCGGCCCGCCGACCACCTCAATTTGTTTGCCGAGCAACGTCGCGGGGATAGCGATGATCAGGCAGAACAAGACGCCCTTCCAGCGCTCGCGTACGATATTCGCCAGTTGCATATAGGATTCCTTCTTTCTATTTCACGTTTGCGACGGCTTATGATACGGCAACATTGGGCACAGCCTTGCGCAAACACAAACTAAGATGCCGCAATAGTTCTCAGACACCAGCCGAATTACCCACCGCGGAAAGCTGATTCGCGGCATAATTAACAACTAACATATGAGTGTGATAGAACAGTTGCGAGGCGCTATGGAAGAATCGATGCACGTTAGCGAGCAGGAAACGAGCCTACAGGACCAGTCCTACCACACCATTCGACGCAAAATCGTCTACCTGGACTACAAGCCGGGCGAAAAGCTGGGCGTCAAGCAGCTTTGCGACGACCTGGATATGGGGCGCACCCCTGTGCGCGAGGCACTGGTACGTCTGGCGCAAGAGGGCCTGGTGCGCACCGTACCCCAAAGTGGCACCTATGTTTCGCCCATCAACCTCACCCTTGCCGAAAGCGCCTGCTATATTCGCGAACACCTGGAAAAGCAGGTGATTGTGGAGTGCTGCGCCCGTGCCACCTCGGCAGGCATCGAGCAGCTCGATCGGGCCATCGCGCTGCAGGAAAAGGCCATGACCGAAGAGGATCGCATCGGATTCTTTTTAAGCGACAACCTCATGCACCGCATGATCTTTAGCATCGCGTGCCGCAGCACCGTGTGGTCATGGCTCGAGGCGACCAATGCCGATCTGGAGCGCTTCCGCTGGCTGCGCGCCGCCACGCAGAGGCTCGACAATCAGGAGATTGTTAACGAGCACAAGCAAATCCGCCGCGCCATCGCCGGCCGCGACCCCATCGAGGCGAGCTTTTTGGTCAGCAAGCACCTGCATATGATGTTCCGCAACCAGACCGAGGTCCTGGACCAATATCCCAAGTATTTCGAGACCAGCAAGCTCCGCTAACCTGCCAAAAGAGGACAGGTTTATTTTGGCAGGTTTTATCTGGGCAAATGCAACAAGGCCCGGCTCCGCCGCAACGGAGCCGGGCCTTGGTCGCCAGAACGGCGGAACAACAACTACTCCACGGTCACGCTCTTAGCGAGGTTGCGAGGCTGGTCAACGTCGCAACCGCGCAGGATGGCCACCTCGCGGGCGAGCAGCTGCAGCGGAACGCTCGCCGTGATGGGGCTGAACACGTCACGGACGGACGGCACGCGAATGATGCAGTCGGCAATCTTGTTGATTTCCTCGTCGCCCTCGGTAGCAACGACGATGACCTTGGCGCCGCGAGCCTTGCACTCCATGAGGTTCGACACCGTCTTATCGTACGTTGCGCTCTTGGTTGCCACCGCGATGACAGGGAAACCCGGATCGATCAGCGCGATGGGGCCGTGCTTCATCTCGCCGGCGGCATATGCCTCGGCATGCAGGTAGCTGACCTCCTTGAGCTTGAGCGCACCCTCGTAGGAAATGGCGGCGCCCATGCCGCGACCCACGAACAGCGCGGACTGCGCGTCCTTGCACACAAGCGCGGCCTCGTGCACGGCCTCGGTCTGCGTATCCAGGATCCACTGAATCTGCTCGGCCGTATCGGAAAGCTCGCGGAACAGCATGCGCGTCTGCTTGGTGGTCAAGCGGTACTTGACCTGCGCCAGCAGCAAGGCCAAAAGCGTGAGGCTCACGACCTGACCGATGAAGCTCTTAGTCGAGGCGACTGCAATCTCCTTGTTGGCCTTGGTGTAGATGACGCCGTCGCTTTCGCGCGCCACCGGGCTGCCCACCACGTTGGTGATGCCAAAGACCTTGGCGCCCTTGATGCGCGCATCGCGAATGGCGGCAAGGGTGTCGGCCGTCTCGCCCGATTGGGACACGGCCACGACGAGCGTCGTCGGCGTGATGATGGGGTTGCGGTAGCGGAACTCGCTAGCCGCCTCAACCTCGGTAGGAATACGAGCCCAGCCCTCAATAAGGTTCTTGGCGATGAGTCCGGCGTGGTAGCTGGTGCCGCAGGCAATCACATATACGCGGTCGATATCGTTGAGTTCCTCGAGCGAAAGGCCCAGCTCGTCGATATCGAGCTCACCGGCAGGGGTCATGCGGCCCACCAGCGTGTCGCGCACCACGCGCGGCTGCTCGTGAATCTCCTTGAGCATAAAGTCGGGATAACCGCCCTTTTCGGCCATGTCCAGGTCCCAGTCGATATGGGTGATCTTGGGCTCAATCACATTGCCGGCCTCGTCGGTATACTCGACGCCTGCGGGCGTGAGCTTGGCAAACTGACCGTCTTCGAGCACCACGACATCGCGGGTGGCATCGATAAGCGCGATCACATCGGAGGCAACGTAGGAGCCGGTCTCGCCCACGCCGACCACAATCGGGGAGTCCTTGCGGGCAACGGCGATCACGCCAGGTTCGTCGGCGCACACGACGGCCAGGCCATAGGCGCCCACCACGTGGGTGCAGGCCTCGCGCACGGAAGCCATCAGGTCGCGCGTCTCGGCATAGGCCTCTTCGATCAAGTGCGCGAAAACTTCGGTATCGGTCTCGCTCTTAAAGTGATGGCCGCGGCCCTCCAACTCTTCGCGCAGCTCGGCGAAGTTCTCGATGATGCCGTTGTGGACGATGGCGATGCGACCATCGCAGCTGGTGTGGGGATGGGCGTTGACAACGGAAGGCTTGCCGTGAGTGGCCCAGCGGGTATGGCCGATACCGCAGGTAGCGTCGCTGTCGATATTGGAAAGCTCGCTCTCCAGGCCCGCAACCTTACCCACGCGGCGGATGACGTCGAGGTGAGCCGCGGCGCCCTCGCCCACCTCGAGCGCGACGCCCGAGGAGTCATAACCGCGATATTCCATACGCTTAAGGCCCGTGACCAGAATGTTCTTTGCAATATCAGAGCCGGTGTAGCCGACAATTCCGCACATAGGATAAATCCCTTCGCTCGCGTGACTGCAAAACGCCCACGCACGACGGGCGCTGAGACGTATAACGTCCGAGTATTGTACTCACACAAACGCAAGCTGATATACCAGAAGTGGTATCTTAAACTGGATACCACTCGATGCACACACCCTACCACCACAACGGTGACAGGCACCTTTGCGGTGGTTGGCACTCCCCTAGGGACGCAGGCGGCCTTCGAGCCGATTGCCCAGGGCCGTGAGCGCCATGACAATGACGTAGTAGACCACGGCCACCACTAAAAACGGTTCAAAGGCTCGATAGGTGAGCGCCTGCACGCTCTGGGCGGCGCGCATCATATCCATCAGGCCGATGGTTGCCACCAGCGAGGAGCTCTTGAGGACCGTGATCACTTCGTTGACCAGGGCGGGGGCAATCGAGCGCATCGCCTGCGGAACGATGATCTTGCGCATCATGGGAACATAGCGAAGCCCGATGGCCCGAGCGGCATCGTACTGCCCCCGGTCAACGCCCTCGATACCACCGCGCACCGTCTCGGACACCGTCGCTGAGCCGTTGAGCCCCAGCGTAATGGCACCGGCGGCAAACATCGAAATTTTGAAGCCCGTGAGCTGCGGCGTCGCAAAGTACGCCAAAAAAAGCAACACGATGAGCGGCACGCCGCGAAAGATAGAGGTGTAGAAGTTGAGCACCGCACGTAACGGGCGACAGGGCAAAACCTTGAGCACGGCAATAAGAAAGCCCAGGACGAGTGCTATGGCCAGCGCGGCGGCCGTCACCTGACAGGTCACGACCAGGCCGCTCATAAACATCGGTATATATGGTTCTAGCAGTTCAAACTTCATCAGCATGCCCTTGGCGCGCGCCTCACCGGCTCGCTATTTTCCGGCAACCGTCGACGTACCGGAAGCGGAATAGTCGCCGTTCCACATGAAGTCGGCGCCCACATACTGCTTGATGCAGTCATCGATGGTGCCGTCCTCGAGCATCTCGCCGATGCATTCGTCAAGCGCCGCGACAAATCCGGCACCCTTCTTGGCCATCAGGCGGTACACGCCCACGTGATCGCTCGTCTCGGAGCGATCGAGCAGGCCCAGCACCAGGCCCTCATTCGCATCGCGCATGGACTGGCCCTCGGCGCCGTCACACAGGTAGGCATCGATGCGCCCGGCGAGCACCTCTTGCAGGCACTGGTCGCCACCGTCGTACGTGTGAATATCAGCATCGGGCATGACCTTGGCGATGAACTTGTTCTGCACGGTACCGGTGGTGCAGGCGATAGACTTGCCGACGAGGTCCTCAACGCGCTTGACGGGATCGCCGCCGAGCGTGAGAACGCCCACAAGCGGCTGATAGTAGCCGCGCGTGAAGTCGTAGGTCTGCTCGCGCTCTTCGTTGGAGCTCATCGCCATGGTAAAGGCCTTGTCATCGCTCTGCACCGATGCAAGCGTGGCGGCAAAGTCCTGCGGCTCAAAGTCGTAAGAAAAGCCCAGGCGCGAGACCATCTCGTCGGCAATGGCGATATCCAGGCCGACAACCTTCTGCTTGCCGTCCGACTGCGTCTCCAGATAGCGATAGGGCGCAAAGGCATCGTCGCCCACAAAGGTGAGCTTGGCGCCCTTGATATCGTCGCCCGCAACCGCAGCAGAACCAGCGGCAGAGCCCTTGTCAGCGCCATTGCCAGCGCAACCGCTCGCCGCAACCATTGCAGCACCGGCGATCAAACCCAGGAAATCACGACGAGAAACAGCGCGAGTCATACCAAAGCCTTTCAATCTACGTTCAAAGCGGCTTCTATTGTAGACACTCCACTGTTTAGCGAGCAGCCCAGCTGCGGCAAAACCACCACAAAGGGGACAGGCACCTTTGTGGTGGTTCGGGTGTCTGACAACAAGCTCCGCCGAAACGTCTCAATCTGTAACATCTGGGGCGCCGAAAGAGGGTTTGCTGTTACAGATCGAGATTTTCCGCCCGGCCCCGGCGATCTGTCTCAATCTGTAACAGGTAGGTCTTGTTTTGTCGTCCAGATGTTACAGATCGAGACAATTGAAGGGCCAGGCAACGCGACCACCGCAAAGGAGGCAGCGCGCTGCGCCACCCTTGCAGTGGTGTGGTCTGGACTCCGGTGTTTGCCCAGATAAAACCTGCCAAAATAAACCTGCCCCTAATTGGTAGGTTTTGACACCCTAGGAACAGGCGATGCTACAATCTGACTCGTACTTGAAACGCATCAAAGGGGCCGCTATGGCAAAGGTTAAAATCAGCGATGTCGCGCGCGAGGCAGGGGTTTCGCTGGGCACGGTATCCAACGCGCTCAACCATCCCGAAAAGCTGCGCCCCGAGACCCTCAAACTCATCAACGAGACCATCAATCGCCTTGGCTACCTGCCCAACCAAAGCGCCCGTCAGCTCGCGGGCGGCACCACCAAGTCCTTTGGCCTGGTCCTTCCCCGTCTCGATCACGGCTTCTCGCTCCAAATTGCCAGCGGCGCCCATAACGAGGCCCGCAAGCACGGTTACGACCTGCTCATCGCCAACGCCGATAACGACGATATTCTCGAGGACCATTACCTGCGCTACTTTATGGGCACCCAGATGTCCGGCGTCATGGTTCAGCCCATGGCATCCCCCGATTGGCACCCCGCCATGGCCAAGATGCCCGTGCCGATCGTCCACCTGGACATCCATTGCTCCGAGCCCGGTTACTACGTGGCCGCCGACAACGAGGCGCAAGGGCGCATTATCGCCGAGCTCGCCATCACCCGCGGCGCGCGCCATATCACCGTTGTGGGCAGAGCGGCATTTATGCAGCTCACCCTGCGCGTACTTGGCATTCATAAGGCCCTCGTCCTGCATCCCGATATCAAGATCGAAGTCATCGACGCCGGCGAATGGAATACCGCCGCCGACGGCTACGGCATCGGCGCCCAGATTGCCGAGCGCTCTACCGGCGAGCGTCCCGATTTTGTCATCGGCCTTACCGATGTATTGGCCTCGGGCGTTATCTCGGCGTTGACCGACAAAGGCATCTCCGTCCCCGAACAGGTTCGCGTGGCCGGCTGCGACGGCAACCCGCTTGCATGGAGCGGGTCGGTCCCCCTCACCACGGTGGCACCCCCGGGCTACGAGATTGGCCGCAAGGGTGTCCAGCTGCTCATGGAGCAAATCGAGAACAAGGAGCCGGCAAAAACCAAGCACATCCGCATTGGTTCCGCAGCGAGAACCGTTACTGCGGTCACAGCCGCCGAGGACATCAACCGTCAGGAACTCGTGCGGCCGTTCCTCTTGGAGCGCGCCAGTACCCAGGCGAGCAGCCAAGCCGAAGCCACCGCCATCAACCTCGGCGCGTATCTATAGCACGTCGGCCAGTATGCCAAAACGCCGCTCAAGCAAAAGAGGCCCGACCATTGCCGGACCTCTTTTGCTTGAGCGCAAAGACGGCCAATTGCTCGTTTCAGCTCCGCAATTGTCTAGCGCACGGCCTTGACCGCCGCCGTCAGATCGAACAACGTATCGAGCACGGCCTCGCAGCCATCCACCACGTCCTGCGGCAGCGGCACGATATCGGGAACGGCAAAGACATGGCAGCCGGCCGTGATGCCCGAGACGCAGCCGTTGCGCGAATCCTCGACCACGGCACATTCCTCGGGAGCGAAGCCCGCGCGCTCGCAGGCAAGCAGGTACATCTCAGGGTTGGGCTTGCCGTGCACGACGTCCTCGCCACAGGTCACCGTTTCAAACTTGTCAAAGAGGCCGACCATCTTAAGGTTGCGCTCCGCCGTAACGTGGCGCGACGACGTCGCAAGGCCCACGTGATAGCCCGCAGCCAGCAGCTCGTCTAGACACTCGGCGGCGCCGGCCTTAAGCTCCAGTTCGGTCTTGACTATCTCGTCGCGAATCTCCTTGTGGCGGACATAGATCGCCTCGGCGGTTTCGCGACTACCGTAATGTTCATCAAGGATGTCCATGACATCGGGCAGCGTGCGGCCGATAAACTGATGGATCAGAGCATCATCAATCGCGATCCCCAGCTCGGCAGCGCCCGCCTTCCATGCCTTGATGCCTAAACGCTCGGTATCGACCAGCGTTCCGTCCATGTCAAAAATAACAGCCTTGATCATATCGGCCCCCTCACCGGATTGCATTACTGCCACTCTACCGCACTTTACAAACTTGTATATAACGTATATAGCATATTGCACTTTCGTTACATAGGTAGAGGTCTTATGACAGGCAGCTCGGTAGGATTATAGTTTTCAACCGAGTACTCAATGGTAAGGATCGTTTCATGCTTTCAGACACTACTGCACCTGCAGAGGAGCTTCAGGACAAACTCGCGACGCTCGAGCAGTTGCTTTTGGCATACGGACGCGTCGCCATCGGCTTTTCCGGTGGCGTCGATAGCAGCTTTTTGGCCGCGGTCTGCGCCCGCATCATGCCCGCCAGCACGCTTCTCGTTCACCTCACCACGCCGCTCATCGGCACGCCCGAACAAACCTCGTTTGAGCGATCCGTTGACGGGCAAACCAATGAGGGGCCGCATTTTAAGCTCCCCGTGCTCAATCTTTCGGTCGATCAGCTGCAGCTCCCCCAAGTAGCCTGCAACGACGCCAATCGCTGCTACCACTGCAAGCAGGCCGGCTTTACCGCCATCGTCAACCACGCCAAGTCGCTCGGCTTTCCCACCGTCATCGATGGCAGCAATGCAAGCGATCGCGGTGACTACCGCCCCGGCATGCGTGCGGCAGAAGAGCTCGGCGTACGCTCACCCCTTATGGAGGTCGGCTTTACCAAGGACGAAGAGCGCGAGCTGCTGCGCGCATGGGGCTATCCCGTTTGGAACCTACCGGCGGGAGCATGTCTTGCCACCCGCGTCCCCACGGGCGAGGAGCTTACGCGCGAGAAAGTCAATTTAATCCGCGCCTGCGAGGATTACCTGCACGATCTTGATCTGGCACAGGTACGCGCGCGCTTGATCGGCGGCTGCATGCATATCGAGGCCGCACCCGCAGATGTCGCCAAGATTGCTGCCCTCGGTGGCAACGCCGTCGATGCCGAGGGCAAAACCCCGCTGCCCGCCGTTATCAAGTCCGCGCTGCGCGAACTGGGCTGCGACCATATCTCCCCCGAGGTCACCCCCTACATTCACGGCAACATGAATCTTTAAGTTACGCCGTTTTACAAACGGCGTAACCGCTCGGCGCTGCGCAGGCCCCGGGCACGGCAATCTGACGCTCAACTTCACGGGCGCGACCAAAAGGTCAGCGCCCGCTTGTTTCACGTCACCTTACCGCACCCGGAGCCCGCTCGCTCGCATATGCTCAACCTGCACTGCGTTAACTGACCTGCCAAAAAGAAACAGGTTTATTTTGGCAGGTTTTATCTGGGGAAACGCAAATAGGGCCGTGACACCCATACGGCGTCGCGGCCCTTTTCCTTGGAGAAGGATCAATTGATTGAACGGGATGACCGTTCTAGTCTTCGAGTCCGCTATTGATGAGCTCCGCAATTTCAACGGGATCGGTGCTCGCGCGCACCTTGTCACGGAAACCGGCGTCCATCAGCATCACGGCAGCCTTGGAGAGCAGACGCAGGTGCGTGGTTCCAGCCTCGCCGGCGGGCACGTACAGCGCGAGCGCAACATCGACGGGTACGCCATCAAAGCTCGGCCATTCAACGGGCTCGGCCAGTTTGAGCACGGCCACACCCGGCGTATGAATCGCATCGCTCTTGGCATGCGGAACGGCAAACCCGGCGACGAGGCCAGTCTCGGCCTCGTTTTCGCGAGCAATGAACGCGGCTTCAACAGCGGACGCGTCATCGGCAAAGCCAAGCTCAACAGCCTGCTCGGACAAATAATGCAGCGCGTCCTCGCGTGAGGCCGATGCATGTCCAATCGTCACCTGGTTGGCAGATACAAATCCCATGTAGAACCCTCCTTACAACACGGACCTGACCGCGGCTTCGATGCCGTCGGCGTCCAAACCGTACTTATGCAGCAAATCAACCGCAGGGCCGGACTCACCGTACACATCGCGCACGCCGACGCGACGCATCGGCACTGGATGCTGCTCCGCGAGCACTGAGGCAACGGCCTCGCCAAGCCCGCCGATAATCGAATGCTCCTCGGCGGTGACCACGCGACCGGTCTTCTTTGCGCTGGCGACCACCAGGCGCTCGTCGAGCGGTTTAATGGTATGCATATTGATGACCTCGGCGTCGATGCCATCGACAGCGAGCGCCTCGGCAGCCTCAAGCGCCTCGGCGACCATAAGACCACAAGCGATGATGGTCACATCGGACCCCTCGCGCACGACCACACCGCGACCAATCTTGAACTCATAGTCCTCGTGATCGTTGATGACCGGTGTTGCCAGGCGGCCGAAGCGCATGTAAACCGGCCCCTCAAACTCATAGGCGGCGCGCACACAGGCGCGAGCCTCGACATCGTCGGCGGGGACGACCACCGTCATACCCGGAATCGTGCGCATGAGCGCGATATCCTCGCAGCACTGGTGCGTGGCGCCGTCCTCGCCCACCGAAATGCCGGCATGCGTGGCGCCAATCTTGACGTTGAGGTGCGGGTAGCCAATGGAATTGCGGACTTGTTCGTACGCGCGGCCGGCGGCGAACATGGCAAAGGTGCTCGCAAAGGCGACGTGGCCCGTGGTCGCGATGCCGGCGGCAAGACCCATCAGGTTGCTCTCGGCGATGCCGGCGTCGTAGAAGCGCCCAGGGTGCGCGGCCTTAAACTTACCGGTCTGCGTGGCAGCGGCCAGGTCGGCATCGAGAACCGCAAAGTCATCGCGCTCATTGCCCAGCTCGACGAGCGCCTCGCCATAGCTAACGCGCGTGGCGACTTTTTTGACGTCTGCCATTAGAGCTCCTCCCCTGCTGCTGCGAGCTCGGCCATGGCCTGCTCAAACTGTTCATCGTTGGGCGCCTTGCCATGCCAGCCAACCTGGTTCTCCATAAAGGAGACGCCTTTGCCCTTCACCGTCTCGGCGATGATGGCGACGGGCGCGCCGGTCACCTCGCGAGCCTCGGCGAAAGCCGCCTCAATCTGCGCCATGTCGTTGCCATCGGCTAGCTCGATCACATGCCACTTAAAGGCGCGGAACTTGTCAGCGAGCGGCATGGCCGAGTTGACTTCATCGATCGTGCCGTCAATCTGCAAGCCGTTGTGGTCGACGACGGCAACAAGATTGTCGAGCGCATGGTTGCCGGCAAACATGGCCGCCTCCCACACCTGGCCTTCCTCGCACTCACCGTCGCCCAGCAACGTGTAGACACGGTAGCCGTCGCCCCAGTGCTTAGCGGCAAGCGCCATTCCAACTGCAGCAGAGATGCCCTGACCGAGCGATCCGGTGGACATATCGATGCCCGGGGTGTCGTTCATGTTGGGATGGCCCTGCAGTCGGCTGCCGATATGACGGAGCGTCTCGAGCTCTTCGACGGGAAAATAGCCGCGATTTGCCAACACCGAATACAGGCCCGGCGCCGCGTGACCCTTGGAGAGCACAAAGCGATCGCGATCGGCCTTGTGAGGGTCGGCAGGATCGATATTCATTTCCTCAAAGTACAGATACGTCATGATGTCGGCAGCACCGAGCGATCCACCCGGGTGTCCCGACTTGGCCGCGTGAACCGCAGTCACGACACCCTTCCTGACCTCATTGGCGACCTTCGCCAGCTCCTGGTTGGTCATACGAATTCCTCTCTTGAGAACAACCCCGGCACCGGATGACGCGATGCCGGGGCAATCCACTCGTTAAGCCTGAGCGACGACCTTCTGCCAGTCAGCCTCGAACGAGGCAAGGCCCTGGTCGGTCAGCGGGTGATGCAGGCACTTCTTGAGAGCGGCCATGGGCACGGTCGCGATGTCGGCGCCAAGAAGAGCCGCCTGGGTCACGTGGTTGGGCGTGCGGACCGAAGCGGTGATAATCTCGACGGTGTCGTCGACGTTCTTGCCGGTCCAGTCATAGTTCTTGATGCAGGTCACAACATTGTCGAGCTGCGAGATGCCGTCCTCGGCGATGTCGTCAAAGCGTCCGACAAACGGGCTGATGTAGCGGGCACCGGCGTTGGCGGCCATAAGGGCCTGCGTCGGCGAGAAGACGAGCGTCATGTTGACACGCACGCCCGCATCGGCCAGCGCGCGGCAGGCGGCGAGGCCGGCCTCGCAGACGGGGAGCTTGACCACAATGTTGGGGGCAAGGGCGGCAAGGCGCTTGCCCTCCTCGATCATGCCCTCGGCCGTGGTGGCGGTAGACTCGGCAGACACGGGCAGACCCTCGCAGAGCTCGGCAATCTTGAGCATATGGGGCTCAAAGTCGGCGAGCTTACCGCCGGTCTTGGCGTACAGGGACGGATTGGTGGTAACACCGGCCAGGCAGCCCCAGCTCTTGGCCTCAGCAATCTCGTCAAGGTTGGCGGTATCGATAAAGAACTTCATGGTGCAAACTCCTTCTAAGGAATCCAAAACTCAAAAAATAGGACAAAGGGGATGTCCCTTTGTCCTATGTGCCGGGCCTGCGGCTGGGACATGCCCCAGGCCCGGCGTCGTGTAGGAAAAACTACCTAGTTCTCGAGAGCCTTCTCGATGCGGCTCGTGACGCCCTTGAGGTTAAGGCCGACGACGTACTGCTTGATCGGGCGCTTGATGTGCTCGATCACAAAGCGCTTGCCGTCGATGTCCTGGGCAGCGAGGTTGCGGTAGAGCTTCTCGACTTGCTCCTTGACCTCGGGATCGTTGAACGCGTAGTGGCCGGAGACATCCAGAATCTTCAGGCTGAGCTCGTCGTCGGCCAGAATGTCGTCAACCTGCAGGTTGACATCGTCGCCGGTCATCCACTTGCGCCAGCGCTCGGTCTTGATAGCCTTGACCAGCAGCGTGTGATACAGGTCGGAGGGATCGCCGCACAGGCCGTTGTCGACCAGAATCTGCTCGGTAGCGCAGAGCTTGAGGTAAGCGCGGGTCTCCTCGGTGCCGTACTGAGGGGCGACATTGGAAGCGGTCACGTGTGCCGGGATGTGCTCGAGCAGCGTCGCGTCGTCCAGGTAGTCGGCGTTGTGCTCCTTCAGGCCCACGCCGTAGCGCTTGGCCATGTCGGCGAGCTCGCGGGCGTTCTTGAAGTTGTAATGGCCGACCTGCTCGGTCCAACGGGTGAGCGTACCGGTCTGACCGACGATAAAGGTGGGCATGGGGCAGCCGCGCTTCTCGAGCTCGGGCTGCAGCTGAGAAATGAACTCCTCGTACTTGTCGGTGGAGGTCAGGCCGCCATTGGTCTCCTCGGTACCGACCTCATAGGCAACCTCGGGCAGGTTATGCTCGCGACGGTACTGCTCAAGATAGTCGATAAGATCGATCGTGCGGCGAAGCACCACGTCGAGCGGAATAACCTTGCCGATCTGATAGGGGTCCTTGGTGGGGTCGACCATCAGCAGGTCAAAGCCTGCCTCCATATCGGCGACGAAGGACTTGCGGGCGAGCTCCATGGCCTCGTCCTCGGGCAGGTGGGCGTTGCGCTCCTCGTCGCGCTGCCACGGACCGCCGTGATCGCGGCACAGGTAGTACGGACCGGTGTAACCCACCTCGTCGGCAACCTTCTTGATGTCGGCGGCAAAGCGCGTCTGGTCCCAACCGTTGACGTAGCCGGCGCCCATCTCGTCCATATCGACCTGGTTGCGGCTAGCGATAAACATGGGCGGGAAATCCTCGTCCTTGGCAAGCTCGAACACGGCCTGAATCAGGTTGGGGCTCATGGGGCCAATGCCGACCATGGTTGCGTGATCGCCGCTGTCCTGCAGCTTGAGCATACCCTGAACGGCCTGGCGGATGGTGAGGTTGGACATTTTGTTCTCCTTCTCCAGAGGATTTTTGACAAAAGTTCCCTGGGACCCAGATGCGGGCCCTATCAGTACGGATGGATTTTGTTGTGTAGGGGCGGTTGTGCGGAGTCAAATCCATCCCTCCGCACAACCGGAGTCCTTAAAGGTTTACTTGGCCTGCTTATCGAGCGTGGGCTTCATGGCAATCAGGATTGCAGCGGCGACCACGGCGCCAATCACGATGTCCAGGCAGAACAGCGCGACGTTGTTGGTGGCAAGGGCGACGATAAAGCCACCGTGCGGGACGTAGCAGTCGATGCCCTGGAAGGCGGCAAGTGCCGCACCCACGGCAGAGCCGATGCAAATGCCGGGCAGGGTGTGACCGAGGTCCTTGACCGCGAAGGGGATAGCGCCCTCGGTAATACCGATGCAGCCCATGAACAGCGCGGAGATGCCCATCTGGCGGTCAGCGTCATCGAACTTGTTCTTGGCGATGAGCGCAGCGAGGCCACAGGCGATCGGGGGAACGGCGACGGCGACGCGGAACATACCGTTAGGACCGTAGATACCGGAGGCCATGATGGCCATGGTGAAGGTCGAGGCGGTCTTGTTGATGGGGCCACCCATATCGAAGGCGGTCATAACGCCAATGACCAGACCCAGGACAACTGCGGAACCGCCCTGCAGGCTGCCGAGCACGCCGGTGAGCCAGTCCATCACAAAGCCAAGCGGCGTGGCCAGGATGTAGATATAGGCCATGCCCAGGACAAGCGAGGTCAGAATCGGGATGATCAGGATGGGCATGATGGTCTGGATGGTGTTGTTGACCTTCCAGGTCTTCATCCAGCGGACAAAGTAGCCGCAGATGACCGCCATGATCATGGCGCCCAAGAAGCCGGTCGAAACGCTGTTGCCGTTAGGGGTAACGACTGCGTTATTGACCAGGTAGCCCAGGACAAAACCGGGGGCGAGCGCGGGCTTGCCGGCCATCGAGTAGGAGATGTATGCCGCAAGCACCGGGATCATCATGGAGATGCCGGCCATGCCGATGGTGTTAAGGCTCACCATCAGCGGGTTCGTAACCTCCATGCCGTTGGCGCCGGCGGTACCGGATGCCAGCGAGAAGGCAAGAAACACGCCGCCGATAACGACGATGGGGATAAAATAGGAAACGCCGGTATTGAATGCATTGAGCAGCGTCTTGCCAGGATCGGCAAAGATAGACTGCTTGGACGCCGGTGTCGGGGCCTGCGGGGCAGCGGAGACGGCCTTCTTCTCTGCCTTGGCCTCGGCCTTGGGCGCGTCAACGGCGCCACCCGTCGCCTTGATGATCTCAATGGCCTGGTCGATGATCTTTACCGGATCGGCGATTACATCAGAGGTGCCGACCTTCAGGAACTTGCCCTCGGCCATCTTCTGCTCAAAACGGTCCTCGTTCTCGACACCCACGTCGACGGACTCCAGGACCAGGTCGGCGGAGTCCACGTCTTCCTGCGTGAGCTCATTCTCGATACCCAGGCCACCCTGAGCCTCGACCTTGCACTCGATGCCACGGGCGGCGCATTCATCCTGAATCGCCTTCTGGGCCATATACGTGTGGGCGATACCCACAGTACAGGCGGCAACGCCTACGATCTTCATTGCTTCCCTCTTTTCATAGAGTTGCGTGCGCAAGACACCGTTTGCGGAGGCCTCCGGAGCATCCCCTGCCGTTTGGACTTGCTGTCTTTTCGACAAGAACAATATAGGTGCTCGTTTTTCTTAATGCCAGCTTATTTCGGTAAACGCGCAGGTCAGAGCGTTGGTTATGCGATTTAGTTATGCGTTTAACCAAAAATGAATCCTGCGATTTTGCCCTCGATTTCAAAAGTCAAGAAGTATTTGATTTTGTCGGTAGACGGCAGATGCGCATGCCGGTCACAAATTTCGACCCCACCCGTATGCCGCATTTGTTGCATACTCATATGAAAGGAAAAAGCCGCTCACCGAAGCGTATCCTTCACCAAGACTCAAAGTCATCATGTTGGAAAATGCTCATCTGTCGGAAGGAGTCGCTGTGGCAAAACAGCGCGTTACGATCGCAGACGTCGCTCGAGAGGCGGGAACCTCGACGGCAAGCGTCTCGTATTACCTCAACGACAAACGAGAAAAGCTTAGCGAGAAGACGCAGAACAAAATCGCGCGCGTCATTAAGGAACTCGGATACGTTCCCAACGCCCAAGCGCAGACGCTCACCGGCAAGCAAACCCACGTCATTGCCATCATCATTTTGGATAACACCAACAAATGGGCGGGGCTCGTTCTCAATGGCATGGAGCAGGTCATGCTCCCCGCGGGCTACCAGACGGTCGTTTGCACGAGCAGCTTTAACCCCGAGACCGAGCTCATGTACGTCGACAAGATGCTCTCGCTGGGCGTCGATGGCTTTATCATCCAGCCCACGGCAAACTTCAAAGCCGTGCATGACCGCATTAGACGCGCCGGCAAGCCGGTCGTCTTTTTCGATGTGGCCATCTATAGCCCAGGTACCAGCTGGATCAAAACCAACCTTTACGACGGCGTGTACAACGCCACACAGGCACTCCTCGACGCCGGCTACGAAGATTTCTTTTCCATTGCCGCCAACATGACCGAAATGCGCACCCGCATGGAGCGTTTTCAGGGGTATGCCGAGGCGCTGGCAGCGAACGGGCAGCTCTACAAAGCGATTCCCATCGATCACAACAAGCCGTCAATCAACGAGCTCACTGAATACTTTAAATTCAAGTTCAATCCCGCCAAGCGAACCCTTATCTTCGTGCAAAATCAGTGGGCACTTCCCCGTGTCTACAAGGCCCTCCAGCCAATGGCCCATCTGCTTCCGCAGCAAATCGGCCTTTTGGGACTCAACTGCGAAGACTGGACTAATCTCACCACACCGACCGTCTCCACCATCATCGAGCCCGTCGACCAAGAAGGTCGCGAAGCAGCCGAGATGCTGCTCGCCCTACTTGACGGAAGCAGCGAACCCGGCGAGCAGCGCATTCTCGAGTGCAAGCTCAACTGGCTCGACTCCACCTCGATCTAGACCGCGGGACAAATGAATCAGTAGCGTTTGTCTCAAATCTTAAGTATTTGTTCGACAGAACGGCCCTTGCCGGCTCCTGCTAGACTGGTAGATTCCCAACCGTCCATCCAGGAGCCTCCATGTCGCGCAAGTCCGCCTACAAGCAAGTACTTTCCATCGGCACCGCCGTGGTGCTCGGGTTTGCGCTGTTTACGGGATCGCTCGACGGAGCGCCCAAGTTACTGTCGCCGCAAAGCGATGAGCAGGCGGCGGCTCTGGCCGAAAAACAAAACGAGAGTCCCAGCCGCACCGACGACGAGGCAGACCTGGTCGCTCGGCTCGAATCGGGAACGGCGAGCTCCCCGGACCCTCAAAACAGCCAGGACTCTGGCGATGGCTCCGATTCCGCCGCACCCGACACCGATGACGACGCTTCCGCGGACAGCGCCGCCGCCCCCATCGACGAGGTCGAAAACCCCGATCTTGACCGCGCCCGCGGCGTATACCTCAGCAGCATTCCCGACTACGCCGGCAACCCCTACGTTGCCCTTCGCGCCGACAGCATGCACCCGCTCGGCACGCCATCATTCACACTCGATGAATACGATCGCGCCACCGAAGAGGGCTGCTTTAAGAAATTCTCCAAGCTCGACAGCCTGGGCCGCACTCGCAAGGCGCTCGCCTGCGTGGGCCCCGAGTCACTCGGTCAATGCAAGCGCGGCGATATCTCGCGTATCCATCCTGCCGGTTGGCACCAGCAGCGCTACGACTTTATTCCGGGCCAGAGCCTCTACAACCGCTGCCACCTTATCGTCTGGTCACTCTGCGGCGAGAACGCCAATCGCAAGAATCTCCTCACCGGCACGCGTTATCTCAACGAGACGGGTATGCTGCCGTTTGAAGAGCAGATTCTCAACTATATTCGCGATACGGGCAACCACGTGCTCTATCGCGTCACGCCCATGTATAACGAAGAGGAGCTTGTCTGCCGCGGCGTGCGCCTTGAGGCGCAATCGGTCGAGGACCACGGCAAGACCCTCTGCTTCCACGTGTACTGCTACAACCTGCAGCCGCACGTGCAGATCGACTACGCCACCGGCCGCAACCAGGCATCCGGAGACTAGTGCCGACCGCACCGCCCGTAACCCAAAAATGATTCGTTTTCCTCCGTCCCCATGGGATCAAAAAAGGCCGCCCTGGATTACCCAGGGCGGCCTTTTCGTCAGCGTCCACATTGCAGGCAACGCCACACGCTACTTGGCGCGGCCCTCCTCATAGCGCTCGACCAGCTTGGCCTGAACGTCATAAGGCACCTGCTCATAGCCTGCGGGCTTCATGGTAAAGTCACCCGTGCCGCGCGTGATAGAGCGCAGGCGCGTCGAGTAATCCGTCAGCTCGGCGAGAGGTGCCTGGGCGATGACCACGGTGTCGCCGCGTTCATCGGTCTCCATGCCCGTCACGCGACCGCGCGATGCCGAGATGTCACCCATCACGGCGCCGGCGTAGCTCTCGGGAATAGTCACCGTGATTTCCTCGATGGGCTCCAGCACCACCGGGTCGGCATCGGCGCATGCCTTGCGCAGGCCGATGCGAGCCGCCGCGCGGAACGCCATCTCGTTGGAGTCGACGCTGTGATACGAGCCGTCGTACACAGCCACGCGAATGCCCGTGAGCGGGTAGCCGGCAATGATGCCGTCCTTCATGGTCTCCTGGACACCCTTGTCCACGGCGGGGATCAGCGAGCGCGGAATGCGGCCGCCCACGACCTCATCCACAAACTCGTAGCCGTCGCTCGTGCCGTCGGGCCCAATAAGCGGCTCCACGCGCAGCCAGCAGTCGCCGTACTGACCGGCGCCACCGGTCTGCTTCTTGTGGCGACCCTGGGCGCTCGCCGTGCGGCGGATGGTCTCGCGATACGGAATGCGGATCGGCACGCTCTTGGCCACGACCTTGGTGCGATCCTCCAAACGGTTGAGCAGCACCGAAACCTGCGCCTCACCAACGGCGGAGATGATAGTCTGGCCCGTCTCCTCGTCACGATCGATGCTCATGGTCGGATCAGCCTTGCACGCCTTCTCGATAAACGTATAGAGCTTCTCTTCGTCGCCACGGTTCTCGGCCTCGATGGCAATGCGGTACTGCGAGTTGGGGAACTTAAACGCCGCAGCCTCGACCTTACCGGTAATGGAGAGCGTATCGCCCGTCTCGGCCGCCAGCTTGGGCGCCACGATGATGTCGCCGGCATAGGCGTGACCGACCTCGGTCATGTCGCGGCCGCACATCACATACAGGTGGGCCAGACGATCGCTCTTGCGGGTACGCGCGTTGATCAGCTCAAGACCCGGCTCAAGCGTACCCGTCAGCACCTTGATAAAGCTGATGCGACCCTGCTGCGGATCGGCCAGCGTCTTAAACACAAACGCCACCGGACGGTCATCGTCGCTCGAAATCTTGAGCGAATCACCGTCGATGAGCGGCATCTCGCCGTAGTCCGTCGGCGCCGGGAAGTACGTGGCGATGTCGTCCATCAGCGAGTTGACGCCCTGCTCCTTAATGCAATCGCCCGCAAAGACCGGCACAAAGATGCGCTCGGCAATCGCCTTCGACAGCAAGCCCTCAAGCTCCTCCTGCGTCAGCGTCTCCTCGCCTTCCAAGTACTTCATCATCAGTTCGTCGTCAGCCTCGGCCACCAGCTCGCACAGATGGTCATGGGCCTCCTCGGCCTGGGCACGATACTCCTCGGGAATCTCCGACTCAACGGCTTCGGCGCCGTTGCAATGGCGCGCCTTCATGCGCACCAGGTCGATGATGCCATCAAAGTCCTCACCCTCGCCCCAGGGAAGGGTCACGGCGCCCAGTCGCGTGCCAAAGCGCTCCTGCAGCAGGTCCATCGTGGTCGCAAAGCTGGCCTCGGAGCGCGACAGGCGGTTTACGAACACCGCACGCGCCAAGCGCAGGTCCTCGGCGGCATACCAGAGCTTAACCGTCGTAGGCTGCGGGCCGGCCTCGGCGTCGACCACAAACAGGGCCGTCTCGCAGACGCTCATCGCGGCAAAGGCGTCGCCGATAAAATCGGGGTAACACGGGGCATCGAGCACATTGATGCGCGCGCCCTTCCAGTCGATCGGTGCAATGGTCGTCGAGATGGAAAATGCACGCTTGACCTCTTCGGGGTCATAGTCGAGCGTGGGCTTGGTGCCGTCGTGGCCGCCCAGGCGGGCGGTCTTGCCAGAAAGGTGGAGCATGGCCTCGGCGAGTGAAGTCTTGCCCACCCCGCCTTGGCCTACGAGCACCACGTTCCTTACATTGCCGGTCTTGGGAGCACCCATGATGACCTCCTTGCAGGGCCGCGCGCATTGCGCGACGCCAACGGGGAGAGTTCGCGGTCGGTGCCATCCCGGGAGCAGCATGGTCGGCAGCCGAGCCGACTCACCCTCCAAATGTCCTATGCCACCACCCTACCCTCACGGGCGACCGTCCATGCACACCTTTCGGCACACGTATGAATACAGGCGGCGAGAGGAAGAGACAAGCTTGTGAGGCGATATTGAACCCCGCCGATGCAAACAAAAAGCCGCCACAGACCGTAAGACCTGCGGCGGCTTCGCCTCAATTAATAGTTGAGCAAATACCTGAGCCTACCCCTCGATACGGCTCAAGAACTCACGGGTACGCTGCTCGCGCGGATGATCGATAACCTGCTCGGCCGGACCCTCCTCAACAATGCGGCCGCCATCCATAAAGACCACGCGGTCGGCAACGTCGCGGGCAAACTGCATCGCGTGCGTCACGATCACCATCGTCATATTCTGCGCAGCCAGATCCTTGATGACGCGCAGAACCTCGGCCGTCAGCTCTGGATCGAGCGCCGAGGTCGGCTCATCAAAGAACAAGATTTCCGGGTCGAGCGCCAGGGCGCGGGCAATACTCACGCGCTGCTGCTGACCGCCCGAAAGCTCGCAGGGCACCTTGTTCTCGTTGCCCGTCAGCCCCATTTGCGCAATCAGCTCGTGAGCGCGGGCCTCCGCCTGCTCGCGCGGGCGCTTAAGCACGCGGATCGGCGCATCGGTGATGTTTTTCATCACGGTATAGTGCGGGAACAGATTGTAGTTCTGAAACACCAAACCAAACCGCGAGCGCGCCTGTTTAGGCACATCGCCCTTTGCGTACACCGCGCCCGAACCCGTATCCGTCGCGACGGCAAGGTCGCCAAACGAGAGCGAGCCGCCGTCGAGCGTCTCGAGCAGCGTGGCGCAGCGCAGCAGCGTAGACTTACCGCCGCCCGAAGGCCCGATAATCGCCACGACCTCGCCGCGCTTTACCTCGAGCGAGATATCCTTGAGCACCTCATTGCCGCCAAACGCCTTGCGTGCGTTCGCTATATTCATTACCGAATTAATCATGGTAGTAATCCAATTTTTTCTCGGCAGCGCCCAGCAGCATTTCGACGACGAAGTTAAAGACCCAGTAAATCAGCGCCGCGATTGCAAACGGCACCATGCTCACCTGTGAGGCGACCAGCGCCTTGGCCGTCGAGAACATCTCGCCCACGCCAATGGCGAACGCCAGCGACGTGTCCTTGACCAGTGTGATGATCTCGTTGCCCATCGCCGGCAAAATGCGCTTGGCGACCTGCGGCATCACGATATACAGAAACGTCTGCATGCGCGAGTAGCCCAGCACCTCGGCAGCCTCATATTGACCGCGCGGAATGGACTGCAGACCCGATCGATAGATCTCAGCAAAGTAACCGGCATAGTTGATGATGAACGCCACGACGCACGCCGTCCACTTGGAATCGGGCGTGAGCGAAATGCCGAACACGTAGTACGGGGCAAAGTAGATGGCAAACATCTGCAGCATGAGCGGCGTACCGCGCATGACCGAAATGTAGATGCGCGCAATCCAGCGAAGCGGCGCGATTTTGCTCATGCGCATAAACGCCACGGGGATTCCCAGCGGAATCGACCCGAGCAGCGTCAGCACAAACAGCTGCAAGCTGACCAAGAATCCCTGGCCAAGCATCTGCATCATTACTTGGATAGACATTACTTGAGCACCCAATTATCGAAAGATAGACCATAGCTTGAATATTTATCGCAGAGGTCCTTGACCGTGCCATCCTCGTAGAGCGCCTTGAGCGACTCGGTCACGGCATCGGCGGACTTGGTGTCGCCCTTCTTAAAGCCAACGGCGTAGTGCTCGCTGGACAGCGGCTTGTCGAGCTGCGTATAGGCATCGGGCTTGGCGGCAAGCTGATACTGAGCGATCGAGAGGTCACAGGCAACGGCATCGACTGCACCACTCTCGAGCTGCATAAATGCCGTGTTGTACTCACCGATGGTATCGAGCGTGGCAAACGTCGCGGCCAGATCCTTCTGGTCGCCCTCGAGCACATCCTGTGCAGCGGAATCAGTCTGCGTAATCACGGTCTTGCCGGCAAGATCGTCCCAGCTCTTGATACCCGCGTCCTTCTTGACCACGAGCACCTGCTCGTTAAGCATATAAGGCTCGGAGAACGTGTAGTCGTCCTCGCGGCCCTCCATGGTAAAGCCGTTCCAGATGCAGTTGATGGCACCCGAGTTGAGCAGCGTGTCCTTGGCGTCCCAGTCGATGGCCTCATACTCAACATCCCAGCCCTGCTTGTCGGCAACGGCCTTGGCAAGGTCGAGGTCAAAGCCGGTGTACTCGCCATCGTCGCCTACAAAGCCGTACGGAGGATAGGACTTGTCAAAGCCCACCACGAGCTTCTTGGACTCCGCAGCACCCTTCATGTCCTTGGCTGCGGCAGAACCGGCAGCAGTGCCCTTATCGGCACCGCCACAGCCAACCAGGCCAAGGCCTAGAACCGTAGCGAGTGAGCCGGCTAGACCAACAAACTGACGACGAGACATATCGGCATTCATGGTATCCCCCTTGGTAGCACTTTAGTTAGGTAAAGTGAATCATGTAACGTTCAGAATCATACACTTTAGTGAGATGGAGTACAAGGGAGGGTTTGCCCGCTGGGCTCCGGGGCGGGGGTTAAGTTTCCTGCTCTACAGTCCTGCTCACGACGGAGGCCACATTAAGTGGCCTCCTGTTCGTGCGGAACTCGCGATAAACATAACCCCCGCCCCGGAGCCCAGCGGGCAATCATCGTTGTACCTATCACTGATACCAATAAACCGCTTGCATATCGTCTGTTGGCTTGGCACGGTACAATGCTTGTGGCTTTAAATTTATAAATTAGTGGGGTTAATTCATGGCAGAATCTCGTGCGGAGCGTAGGGCTCGTCGTGCTTTGGTGGAGGCGGCTGAGGGGTCGAAAGAGGAGAAATCTTCTACGAAATCCAAGTCTTCCAAAGCTGCAAAAAGCAAATCGACCAAGAGCAGGGCTAAGGCCAAGCGTGCCAGCTCTCGTCGGAGCGAGGACAAGGCATCTCAGACTCGCACCAAGCGCCCGCATAATGATCCGGTTTCGTCTGCACGTAAGGCTGTGGACCCCAAGTCTCCCTGTTCGATCATGAAATCTTGCGGTGGGTGCACGGCGCTCAATCGCCCTTATAAAAAGCAGTTGGCAGCTAAGCAGGCTGCTATGGAGGAGCTTTTTGCTGCTCTTTGCGAGCGCGAGGGCATCGCCGTTGATCCTATTCGCGGCATGGGCGTCACCCTGGGCGACCCGGGTAAATATCCTGCGCCGCGTGGCTTTCGCCATAAGGCTGCCACTCCCTTTGCTCCCGGTAAGGAGGGCGCTGTCCGTTGCGGTTTCTTTGAGCGCGGCACGCACAGAATCGTTGCCGTGCCCGAGTGTCCTGTCGAGGCGCCGGGTGCCCGTCAGATTCTCAACGGCATCGCGCGCGAAGCTGAGCGGCTGCATATTCCCGCCTTTAATGAGGACAAGCATCTGGGGCTGCTTCGCTATGCCGTCGTCCGCTGCGGATGGCGCACCGACCAGATCATGGTTACGCTCGTGACCGCCCAGCGTGACTTACCGCATGCACAGGAGTTCTTTGAGGCCGTCGCGGCACTCGATCCGCATATCGTCACCGTTGCCCAAAATATCAATGGCCGTCCCGGTAACGCCATCTTGGGTGAGGAAACTCGTATCGTCTATGGTGCCGAGTGCATGCGCGATCAGCTGCTCGGCTGCGACTTCGATATCTCCCCCACCGCGTTTTATCAGACCAACCCGCAGCAAACCGAACTGCTCTATCAGCTCGCCATTGACGGTATGGATCTGCAGCAGGGTGACGTACTCATGGATGCCTATTGCGGTAGCGGAACTATCGGCCTGTGCGCAGCCAAAGCCGCCCAGGACAGAGGTGTCGGCATTATGCTGCTCGGCGTGGAGCGCAACCCGGCGGGCATTGCCGACGCACGTCGCAATGCCGAGCTCAACGGCCTCACCCGCAGCGCTTGGTTTATGGCCGACGACGCCACCGACTACATCCTGAACGCCGCCGATAACAACGAGCGCGTCGACGTCCTTTCCATCGACCCGCCGCGCGCCGGCTCAACGCCCGAGTTTCTTGAGGCCGCCTGCGCACTTAAGCCGCGCCGTATCACCTATATCAGTTGTAATCCCGCCACCCAAGAGCGCGACCTCCACCAGCTCCTCGACGGTGGCTACCGACTGCTCAAGATCACGCCGGTCGACATGTTCCCCCACACCTACCACACCGAGACCGTAGCGGTCCTCGAGCGTCGCTAACCAACCCCGGCAGATTTTTGGGACTAGAAAGGGGGCGGCCCGTCTGGACCGCCCCCTTTCGTTGGACATCTGAGTCTCGTTACATCCCCTTACGCAGGTCGCATACGCCGGCTGCCGCCATCTCGCGCAGCAGCGTCTCGCGGTCGCGCGTCACGATCAGGTCCAGCGGGAAGTGAATCTCGTCGAGCAACTTGCGGGCGTGCTCGAGCTTGCCAATGGCCATACCAATGTGGGCATCGGTCGACACACCAATACCCACGCCCAGCTCGGCGCAGCGCTCGGCAATCTTGCGGCATACGACCCAATGCTCAGTGTCGGCACCGTGCTCAAGACTATGGTTGTTGATCTCAATGATCTTGTGCTTGGCTTTGGCCGCCAGCAGCACCTCATCGATATCGAACGGCACGCCCGAACGACCCGTATGCCCAAGCATGAACACCTTGGGGTGCTCCAGGGCATTGATGTACATCTGGGTCGTTTGAGCCAGCGTCGCGCCCTCGGCAAACTGCGGATTATGCACGCTTGCCACCAAATAATCCAAATTACGCGTCACCAAATCGAACAGCGAATGCTGGTGACTGTACGAATCGCCGGCAATATCGAGCGACACGGGAATGTCCTCGCCAAACAAGCTTCCGTCCAGCGAAACGATATCGACCTCGGCGCCGCGAAGCACCAGCACGCCGCTCCAAATGCGCGGCCAGATATCCTGGTTAATAAAGAACTGGAAACTGCGCAGGTCGTTGGGGCAAGCCGTAACCATAGAGCTCAGATGGTCGGCGGATCCGAGCACCTGCAGGCCACGTTCCGCCGCCCAGTACACATTCTCCTCAATGGTTGAGTACGCATGCGCGGAGAACAGCGTATGAGTATGAATATCACAAGAAAGAAGGCAGGGCATCGGGTCTCCTTATCCGGTATGGCCGTCGCGTATATTCATTGTACGCATAGCTTTCGGCAGTCGTAAAACTGCTTCATCCCAATCACACAACGGCATAGACAACGGGGTCTGGCTTAAAACCAAACCCCGTTTCACGTAAAACACTGTAAGCAGAGCGCTTTACTTTTGACGATACTCGTCGGCCAGCTGCTTCCAGGCGGGCAGTGAGTTAACGATAGTCTCGTAGCTCACACAGTAGCCCAAGCGGAACCAGCCCGGCATGCCAAAACTATCCGAGGGCACCGCGAGCAGCTCATACTTCTTCGCGCGCTCGCAGAAAGCGTTCGCATCGGGCTCCAGCGCCTTCACCCACAGGTAGAATGCACCATCCGGCTCAACATACGTGTAGCCATACTCCGCTAGTGCGTCGGTAAGCGCGGTGCGGTTGCGTGCATAGGCCTCAACATCACTCGGCTCATCGATGCAGTCGATAATTACGCGCTGAAAGAGCGCCGGCGCGCACACGAAGCCCAGCGTACGGGCGGCACCGGCAACGGCGGGCATTAGACGATCTGCCTGAGGATTCGTATTGGGAACAAGGATCCATCCCACGCGCTCGCCCGGCAGCGAAAGCGACTTAGAATACGAGTAGCACACCACGGTGTTCTCGTAGATCGAGGGCACCCAAGGCACCTCGGCACCGTACACGATCTCGCGGTACGGCTCATCCAAGATGAGCATAATCGGATTCTCGGGATCGCGCTGAGCGTTGGCCTCGCGCAGAACATTGGCCAGTCGCGTCAGCGTGTCGCGTGTATATACGGCACCAGTCGGATTGTTGGGCGAGTCGATGATAACGGCAGTCGTCTTATCGGTAATCGCCTTGAGCACGTTGTCAACGCTCAGCTGGAACGTATCTTCATCGGCGAGCGCCTCAACACACGTACAGCCGGCCTTCTCAATCCAAACGCGATACTCCGGAAAGTACGGGGCGATAACAATAACCTCGTCGCCCGGGTTCGTAACGGCGTTGAGCGTGCAGGTAAGCGAAGCCGCGGCACCCACCGTCATAAAGACGTCTTTGCCCTCATAGCTCGTGCCAAAGCGGCGGTTGAGCGATTCGGCGACGGCTGCTCGACATTGCGGCAGGCCCGGAGCGGGGGTGTAGCCGTGCAACTGGTCACTCGGCAGCTCCAGGGCCTTCTTAATCGACTCAGCCACAGCAGCGGGCGCCGGAACGCTCGGATTGCCCAGCGAAAAATCGAATACGTTTTCCGCACCGATCTGCGCCTTGCGCTCAAGACCATAGCTAAAAATCTCGCGGATGATGGAGCTTTCCGCGCCGCGAGCATACATAGTTTCGTTGATCATCTGTTCCCCTTTCGCATAGGCGCTATTGTACGCTTTAGCCGAGCAAAGCGCCGCAGCAATGTTGATTGGGGACAGACTTAAATGCGTGAAAACACTCATTTAAGTCTGTCCCCAATCAACAGACGGCCCCATATCGCTCAAACGAAAAGCCTCCGCAGGTTTCCCCGCAGAGGCTTTCACCACAAAGACTATTTGTCGTCGTCGGTGTCGGCACCGGCATTGACGGCACGGTCATCATCGGCAGTCTCGGATGCGGCTTCGGCATCCTCCTGCATAGCCGCCTGCGCAAATGCTGCGGCATCGGCCGCCAGCTCCTCCTCGCTCATGCGAGGCGCACGCTTCTTGGTCGGCATGCCGGCCGCCTTGGCATTGCGCTCCTCCTTGGCCGCCAGGATATCGCCCTCGCGCTCAAGGTAGGCATCCCACTCATTGTCGAGCAGGGCGTTCACGGCGTCGCCTTCGACGGTCTCACGCTCAAGCAGCACCTTCGCCATCAGGTCGAGCTGATCGCGACGAGCATCCAAAATCTCGACCGCACGGCGATGGGCCTCGCGCATGATGCGCTGAACCTCGATGTCGATGCGACGCGCCGTCTCCTCGGAGTAATCCTGGTGATCGGCGTAATCGCGTCCCAGGAATACCTGGTGCTGCGCCTCGCCAAACACTTGCGTGCCCAGTTCCTCGCTCATGCCCAGGCGCGTGACCATCTCGCGTGCCATCTTGGTCGCGCGCTCCAGATCGTTACTCGCGCCCGACGTGATATCGTCGCACATGAGTTCCTCGGCAACGCGACCGCCCAAGAACACGGCAAGCTCGTCAAGCATCTCGTTCTTGGTCTTGAGGAAGTGGTCCTCCTGCGGAAGCTGCAGCGTGTAGCCCAGCGCCTGGCCGCGGCTGACGATCGAGATCTTGTGAACCGGATCGGAGTGCTCCAGGATGTGACCCACCAGGGCATGGCCGCTCTCGTGGTAGGCGATCGTGGTGCGCTCGGCCTCGGTCATCACGCGACCCTTGCGCTGCGGACCGGCAATCACGCGCTCCATCGATTCCTCGACCTCGTCCATCGAGATCACGGAACGATGGCGGCGGGCAGCCAGCAGCGCAGACTCGTTGAGCAGATTTGCCAGATCGGCGCCGGTGAAGCCAACGGTCATCTGGGCGAGCTTCTCAAACTTCACGTCCTCGTCCATCGGCTTGTTCTCGGCATGCACGCGCAAGATCTGCTCGCGGCCCTTCACATCCGGACGGTCAACCGTAACCTGACGGTCAAAACGACCGGGGCGCAGCAACGCCGGATCCAGGATGTCAGGACGGTTGGTTGCAGCGATCAGGATGACCGACTCGCTCTCCTCAAAACCGGCCATCTCGACCAGCAGTTGGTTGAGCGTCTGCTCGCGCTCGTCGTGACCGCCGCCCAAGCCAGCTCCGCGCTGACGTCCCACAGCATCGATCTCATCGATGAAGATGATCGACGGAGCCTGGGACTTGGCCTCCTTAAAGAGGTCACGTACACGGCTGGCGCCGACACCCACGAACATCTCGACAAAGTCGGAACCCGAGATGCTAAAGAACGGCACGCCCGCCTCGCCGGCAACGGCCTTGGCCAGCAGCGTTTTACCGGTGCCCGGAGGGCCCACCAGCAACACGCCGCGCGGGATCTTGGCGCCCAGCTTGCGATAGCGATCCGGATCGCTCAAAAAGTCACGGATCTCCTCGAGCTCCTCGACGGCCTCGTCCACGCCGGCAACGTCTTCAAACTTGACCTTGGGGCGCGTGGCCTCGTTGGTCTTGGCGTTGGTCTTGCCAAACTGCATGTTCCTGTTGTTGGCGCCCATCATCTGGCGCATAAAGTAGAACATGATAGCGATCAGGGCGATCGTCGGAAGCACGCTCATCGCCAAGTGGCCCCAAAAATCGGGATCGTTGGTGTTGACGATGTACTTGGTATCGGGGTGCTCCGCCATAAGCTCGGCAAGCGAATCGGAGCCGACATAGGTCGAGGAGAAGCTCTTGAGCTCGCTCGTATCGCCCTTGTCCTTCTTCGTCTTCCAGTAATGACCCGTCACGCTTCCGTCTTGAACCGTATAGGTCAGATCTTCGACGCGATCTTGCTTGATGGCACTCACCATCTCGCTCGTCGCGAGCTTAACGGTATTGCTGGAATTGGCAAAGCCGGAGCCCATGTTAAAGAAGGCGTAGCCCAGGAGCGCGCAAGCCAAAATAAAATACAGCCAGCCCGTACGCGTGGGCTTCTTGCCTCCGGGCATCCCCGGAATCTTTGGGTCCCGGGGAGTCTGGGGATTGTTGTCGTTACGGTCGTCGGGCATCTTACGAATAAACCTCCGGTTTCAAAATGCCCAGATACGGAAGGTTGCGATAGCGCTCGGCATAGTCGAGGCCGTAGCCCACCACAAAGGCATCGGGGCAATGGGTTCCAACATACTTGGGCGTGATGGCCGAGGTACGGTCCTCAACGTCCTTCCACAGGAAGGCAGCGACCTCCAGCGAAGCGGGCTTGCGGCTCTCGAGGTTCTTCATCAGGTACTTGAGGGTCAGGCCCGAGTCCAGAATGTCCTCGACGATCAGCACGTCGCGACCACGGATGTCGATATCCAGGTCCTTAATGATACGCACGATGCCCGAAGACTTCACACCGTCGCCATAGCTCGAAACAGCCATGAAATCGATGTTGGTCGGCAGCTCGATCTTGCGCATCAGGTCGCCCATAAAGACAACGGCGCCGCGCAGAACCGCGATCAACACCAGATCCTTACCAGCGTAGTCGCGCGTAATCTCCTCGCCCAGGCGAGAAACGATACCTTCGATATCCTCCTGCGTAAACAGAACCTTCTCGATATCCGGATGTTGAGAAGCCATGACAACCCTTTCTTGTGCCTAATCGCCCACACACCGCCGTATGGACATGAACTACACATTCTAGCAGCGCACGGGGTATATTTTCCAGCCCGCGCACCATCAGCGCGGGAATACCGTCAACGCCGCACAGAAAAGCTGGTGCGAGGGGCTAACCCGCGTCGACCACACGAAGCAGATAGGCCACGCGCGTCGCCGCCGTGCACTTAAAACGCTCGTCCGCGCGAACTCCGGCGACCCACACCACGGCACCCCCCGGCGCCGTCCTCACCATGGGCACGCCGGCGCGCTCGGAAACGGGAATGCGAGCCTCTCCTAGCAAGTCGGATACCTTCTTGCTTCGGCCACTCATTCCTAACGGGCACATCACGTCTCCCGGTGCGGGACCGTCCACCCACAGGCGTGCCAATCGCGCCTCGGCAGGGATCTCGCCACGCGAGCCCGCCAGGATCCGCTCACTATCGCTGTCGGCAAAACCCAGGGCAGCCGCATCTACCAAAGCTGCCACTTCCCCGGCAGCCGCAAGCTCACGGGCGCGGCGCACGATATCGCATCCCGGTTCAACGGCCATCGGCTCTGCGACCAGCATACGTCCCCCGCCCAACGGCAAACGACCGGGTACGGTAACCCAGTCCGCGACCAGGCCCTCGCGAGCCACCGGAGCCTTAAACGCCAGCATGCCAAATTCGACGCGTGCGTCAATTCCCGCCGGAAGCGTGACCGAGCCGGCGCCCTCGGCAACGCAGGAAAGGACTCGCTCCACATGTCGCATCTCTGGACGAGCGTCCGGATCGATGCGTTTGATCGCCAGTCGCACGATGCGCCGCGCGATTACCACCTCGGCCGCAGCAAGGCGTCTGGCATCGAGCACCAGCGCGCCCGCCGCCTCTTTACGCAAACAGCTTCGAAACGCCTGCGCCGACAGCTGGGATAGAAACGCGTCTTCGTCACCCAAGATCTCACAGGCGGCGCCGATCGTCTTGCACACGCTCGCATTACGCTGTGCCACCACTGGCATTACCCGATGGCGCACGTAGTTTCGCAGATACGAGATATCCTCATTGCTCTCGTCCTCACGCCACGGCTGACCATGTACCTGTAGATAGCCCACGAGCTCGCCATGAGTTAGGTCGAGCAAGGGGCGCACCACGATATTCCTCCGGCGAGGAATGCTCGATAGGCCAGCGGGCCCTGAACCCTTAATCGCGTTCATCAAAAACGTTTCCGCGCGATCCGAAGACGTGTGCGCGGTGCAGATACGAGCCGCCGTTCGCGGTGCCCCCGTCTGGGCACAGAGCTCGCGAACATACCTCCGCGCCGCGGCATAGCGCACCTCGCGGGCCGCGGCCTCAATATTGCCCGACTCCCCATCAAAATAAGCGTGCTCCACGCACAGCGGTAAACCATATTTCGCGCAGAGCTCACGCACAAAGGCCTCGTCGCCATCGGACGCCTTGCCGCGCAGATGATGGTTTACATGCAGCACATGCAGGCGCTCGCGAGCAATGGGGGCAACACCGCGTCCGTCTTGGATATCCAGCTTTGATGTGCACGCCATAAGAAGCAGTGCCGTCGAGTCCGCGCCGCCTGATACCATGAGCACGACAGGAGCAGCCTGCTGCCTCGTCCGGGTCTCATCGACTGCCCCAGGCACGGCATGGTGTCCATAATGCTGAGATACCGTAGGCATTTGCTTCCTCCTCTATTCGTCCGCACCCATTGTATCCTTTGGAATCTTATGTCTCGTCTGCACCTTCATATCCTCGGCAGTGGCTCTAAAGGCAACTGCGCACTCATCGAGGGCCCGCAGGGGCTCATTATGGTCGATGACGGACTGTCTCGCCGCGAAACGCTCAAACGCATGGCGAAACTCGGACTGTCGGCAGACGACGTGTACGCCCTTGTTGTCACCCATGAACACAGCGACCACATCAAGGGGCTTGAGGTATGGTGCAAGCATTGGAATGGCCCGGTCTTTTCCAGCAGAGGAACGCTCACGTCCAAAGAAAGCCTCGCACATCTACCTGTCGAGGAATTCGACCCAGGTGACGCCCTCTCTATTGCCGGAGTCCACATTCAAACATATTCGACATCCCACGACGTCGTTAATCCCGTCGGCTACCGGTTTGACGCTCAGGGTGATTCAATTGGCTTTGCCACCGACACCGGCGAGTTGTCGAAGCATGCCATCGATACGCTCAAGGACTGTCGCATTCTCGCACTCGAAAGCAACCACGATGTAACCATGCTGCGTCAAGGCGACTATCCTCGCTTTCTTCAGGAACGTATCCTGTCTGTAAAAGGACATCTCTCCAACGATCAGGCCGCCGATGGCGCACGCGCGTTGGTAACCGATCGCACCGAGCAACTTATCGCGATGCACATTAGCCAAGACAACAATCGCCCAAGCCTGACCGTCAAAAGCTACGCAAGCTCCCTCGGCGCAACACTCGACAACGAACTTGGCAGCGCCGCCACCCGCGTTGAGGGGCTGCATAAACTCACAATACGTCCCGCCGGGCAATATCGGCCCATGACCATTCAATAGGCCAGCCCAAATAGAAAAGGGGGCCGGGAATCACTTCCCAGCCCCCTTAACGCAGGCACCGATGTTAATAGCCGATAGCGTTAGTCGATGGAAATCTTCGTAACGTTCTTCTTCTCGACAATCTTAGGAACCGTAACGGTAAGGATGCCGTCAGCGTACTTTGCAGAAAGGCCCTCGCTCGAAGCATCCTTCAGGTACACACCGCGCGTCGCGCTGTACGAGCTGAACTCCTTCTGCAGGAAGTTCTTACCCTCGTTCTCCTCGTCTCCCTCGACATTCACGCTAATGGACAGACGGCCCTCGTTAAGCTCGACATCGATATCGTCCTTGGCGACGCCGGTCAGATAAGCCTTGACCTCATAGCC
Organism: Collinsella sp.; assembly: GCA_036550355.1. GTDB lineage: Bacteria > Actinomycetota > Coriobacteriia > Coriobacteriales > Coriobacteriaceae > Collinsella. Next base: position 1,086 of record JAXKGN010000013.1, on the reverse strand, counting down.
ATCGCCCTTATCCTCAACGTCAACGGGGAACGCCTTAGAGGCAATCGAGCTGTTCGCTAGGTCGCTCATATCATCAAAGAGATCAAACAACGAGCTAGCAGAGGGACGAACACCAAAGACCGAACGATAAGGAACCATGCTTGCCATGACTACCACTCCTTTAAGGGACTGCCGAGCCATCTTCCAGGTGGCAGGGACTTCGTTTGACGCTCTAATATATGCCCATCCATTTCTTATATATACATTTTGATATAAAGTTTTTTAAGTCTCTTTCTATAAACATATCTGAGTCTGGTCGACTAAGGTTTTAACAACGCTAAGGTCCTTTGAACCGTGCCTTAAATACCATATACGCGGCCTGTCAAAACAGAGCGAAGGGCTTACAATGAGCGCATACACGTTGTTAATGACAACCTAAGGACATCATGGACGATCAGACCTCCGACAATTCGTTTGAGCCGCTGCAGAACGATAGTTCTGCCTACTCACAGCCCATACGCTACCATCGTCCCCATATTTCCCAAGAGCCCATTAACGATGCAGAGCCTGAGTATGTAACTCGCAATCGATATCAAACCCTAGAAGAATCTCATTCAGCGCGTAGACACATGGGTGTCGCCTCGAGCGATCCGGTGTATCTAAAAGATGCCCCCTTATCCAAAAACAGTGCATGCAGCCAGGAGCAGACACAAACACCCACAAAGCAACATCGTAGAGGGCCCCGTCCCAAGCAAACTCTAACGCATTCCGCCCGCTATCTCGAGACGCCTAAGCAGGGGAAATCGATATTTACATCGTCAAACAGACGGCGCAGACAGCACCGTCTCCAAATTGCGCTCTTGATCATTGCCATCGTGGCAATCGCGCTGGTCATTCATTTTGTTTTCTTCAAATAGAAAAGGCTATTAAGCCATAGAGGCGTTTAGCTCATATCGACCAAGCGCAAAAAAGGGGGAGGCCGCGAGGCCTCCCCCTTCTCAATCTCGATGGCGGCTCGGTGCCGTCCACCGGTCAGCGGCGCCCTGGCCTCCCACGGGCTGACCCCGCAGTACTCTCGGCGCGATGGGGCTTAGCTTCCGGGTTCGG
>JAXKGN010000012.1:0-120345 GCA_036550355.1 Collinsella sp. | reverse complement strand
TCTACGCCCGCAACACCGTCACCAACGACGTGCTGTACAAGGAGGGCCTGGACCTTCTCGTCGTGCCCTCCGCCGAGCTCTCCCGCGGCCGCGGCGGCCCGCGCTGCATGAGCATGCCCTTCTGGCGCGAGGACCTCTAAGTCTTTCCGTTTCCGGTGCGGTCCCCCTACAACCGCACCGGTTTCGCCCGTCAAACGGGCAACACTAATACTTACGTAATTCATTTTTTCGAAAGGAAACGAACCATGGGTGTTAACCTCTCCGGCCGTAGCTTCCTCAAGCTCCTCGACCTCTCCACCGAGGAGATCGAGTACTTGCTCAAGCTTTCCAAGAACTTCAAGGACATGAAGCGCGCTGGCGTTCCGCACCGCTATCTCGAGGGCAAGAACATCGTTCTGCTCTTCCAGAAGACCTCCACTCGTACCCGCTGCGCCTTCGAGGTCGGCGGCATGGATCTGGGCATGGGCGTCACCTACCTCGATCCCGGTTCGTCGCAGATGGGCAAGAAGGAGTCCATCGAGGACACCGCCCGCGTTCTCGGCCGCATGTATGACGGCATCGAGTTCCGTGGCTTTGCCCAGGACGACGTCGAGGAGCTCGCTGCCAAGTCCGGCGTGCCCGTGTGGAACGGCCTGACCACCGAGTGGCACCCCACCCAGATGCTTGCCGACATCCTGACCGTCCAGGAGAACTTCAACTACGACATCAAGGGTAAGACCCTCGTCTTCATGGGCGACTGCAAGAACAACGTTGCTCGCTCCCTCATGGTTGTCTGCTCCAAGCTCGGCATGAACTTCGTGGCCTGCGGCCCCGAGGAGTGCATGCCCGCCGACGACGTCATCGAGGCCTGCAAGCCCATCGCCGAGGCCAACGGCTGCACCATCAAGCTGACCACCGACGTCAAGGACGGCGTCACCGGTGCCGACGTTATCTACACCGACGTGTGGGTCTCCATGGGCGAGCCCGACGAGGTCTGGGCTGAGCGCATCGCTCAGCTCACCCCGTATCGTGTCACCTCCGAGGTCATGGCTATGGCCAACCCGGGTGCCATCTTCCTGCACTGCCTGCCCAGCTTCCACGACACCAACACCACGATTGGCGCCGAGAAGTGCGAGCAGTTCGGCATCACCGAGCAGGAGGTCACCGACGAGGTCTTCGAGAGCCCCGCTTCCAAGGTCTTCGACGAGGCCGAGAACCGCATGCACACCATTAAGGCTGTCATGTACGCCACGCTCAAGTAAGAGCATCTAGCATCTCGCTCGGGGTGTCTTGCTGCACACCCCGAGCGGCTTTGTCTGGTAAATATCTCGCGTCGGGCGGTGGGCACGGCACGGAAGATCCGCTTCGCGCGAGAAAGTTAAATGATTTTTGAAGGGGGGATGAGAACTATGACTGAGACCGCTAAGAAAAAGCGCGGTATGCCTTCATCGTTCACCATTCTTCTTGCTCTGCTGGCAATTGTTGCAGTTGTTACCGTTATCGTCTCCGGCACGTCCGGCGGCGCGGTTACTGCCGCCCGTCTGAGCGATTTCTGCACCGCCCCGATTAAGGGCTTCGCTGACGCTCTGCCCGTCTGCCTCTTCGTTATGATCCTGGGCGGCTTCCTCGGTATGATGACCGAGACCGGCGCCCTGGACAACGGCATCGCCGTCCTGGTGCAGAAGCTTAAGGGCAACGAGATCATGCTCATTCCCGTGCTGATGCTCATCTTCTCCCTCGGTGGTACCACCTATGGTATGTGCGAGGAGACCGTTCCCTTCTACGCCCTGCTCGCCGCTACCATGATGGCTGCCGGCTTCGACCCGATGGTCGGCGCCGCTACCGTCCTGCTCGGCGCTGGCTGCGGCTGCCTCGGCTCCACGGTTAACCCGTTCGCCGTCGGCGCTGCCGTCGACGCCCTGACCGGCGTTGACATTGCCGTGAACCAGTCCATCATCATCGGCCTCGGTGCCGTCCTGTGGCTTGTTACCACCGTCATGTCCATCGTCTTCGTGATGAACTATGCCAAGAAGGTCAAGGCTGACAAGGGTTCCACCATCCTCTCGATGCAGGAACTCAAGGACGCCGAAGAGGCACATGGCAAGGCTGCTTCCGAGGTCCACAAGGAGGTCAAGCTCACCGGTCGTCAGAAGGGTGTTCTGATCGCCTTCGCCTTCACCTTCGTCGTCATGATCGTCGGCTTCATCCCGCTGGCCGACCTCAACGAGGGCGTCGCCAACTTCTTTGACGCTGGCGCTGTCTACGACGCCGACGGTAATGCCGTCGTCCAGGGCTGGTCTGCCCTGATCACCGGCCTGCCCATTGGCCAGTGGTACTTCGACGAGGCTTCCACCTGGTTCTTCCTCATGGCTATCCTGATCGGTATCATCGGTGGCCTGTCCGAGAAGCAGATCGTCAACACCTTCATCACCGGCGCTGCCGACATGATGTCCGTTGTTCTCGTCATCGCCCTCGCCCGTGGCATCTCCGTCCTCATGGCTAGCACCGGCCTCGACGTTTACGTCCTCGACGCTGCCGCCAATGCCCTGGCTGGCCTGTCCGGCGTGATCTTCGCTCCCATGAGCTTCCTGGTCTACTTCGGCCTGTCCTTCCTGATCCCCTCGACCTCCGGTATGGCCACCGTCTCCATGCCCATCATGGGACCGCTGGCTGTTAAGCTCGGCTTCTCGCCCGAGGTCATGGTCATGATCTTCTCCGCCGCCATCGGTGTCGTGAACCTGTTCACCCCGACCTCCGGTGCCATCATGGGCGGTCTCGCCCTGGCCAAGATCGAGTGGACGACCTGGCTCAAGTTTGCCCTTAAGCTCATCGTCGCGCTCTCCGTCGTCTGCGCCATCATCCTGACCGTCGCCTGCGTGTTGCTCTAAGTACCCAACGGGTACCCCACGGAAACCTTGACGATCCTGTAAAGGATCATCTGGTCATCGTCTGTCCGGTGGGGTCAACCCACCGGTAGACTCCTACCTTTAGCCCCCTCCCGTTCCGTGCGCGGGAGGGGGCGCACTTATGTTGCGCGGTTCTACGAACCGCGCAACCAGTCGACGCTGCGCGCCGCCCAGAACGACAATTTGTCATTCAAAAGGCAAGGCATGACCAGAAGGTCTATGCCTTGCCTTTTTCATGCCAACTTGTACGTCCTGGACGTCGCTCGCTGACTTATGCTCAACCAGCGACGTTTCCCTTGTTGGTGCAAAGGTGTCAGGTTAGTTTGCGCCAAAAAGGGGAAGTTGCGGTGGAATAGTTTCTGTTTGGCCGTCTTGAGGGGTTAAACGGGAACTATTTCACCGCAACTTATCGATGACGTGTTTGGTTGATGCCCGTTGGCTGCTTGGGTGTTGGGGAGGGCCTGCTCCGTTATAATCGCCTAGAACACTAAATGGAAACGGGACGGGAGCCATACATGCGCCAGGGTTTCGACAACGCGAAGTATATCGAGCTGCAGGCCGCTCATATTAAGGAGCGCATCTCGCAGTTTGGCGGCAAACTCTATTTGGAGTTTGGCGGCAAGCTGTTTGACGACTATCACGCGAGCCGCGTGCTGCCGGGTTTTGAGCCGGACAGCAAGTTTCGCATGCTCAAGAGCATAGCCGACGACGTTGAGGTCATCATCGCCATTAACGCGAACCACATCGAGAAGAACAAGGCTCGCGGTGACCTGGGCATTACCTATGACGAGGACGTTTTGCGCCTGGTCGACCTGTTCCGCGGCAACGGTTTTGCTGTCGCGGCCGTGGTTATCACCCAGTACGCCGGCCAGCCCGCCGCCGATGTGTTCCGCAATCGCCTGAACGCGCTCGGCATTCCCGCCAAGTTGCACTATCCCATCGAGGGCTATCCGCACGACGTCGACCTGATCGTGTCCGACGACGGCTATGGCAAGAACGAGTTTGTCGAGACCACTCGTCCGCTCGTTGTGGTCACCGCTCCCGGCCCTGGCTCGGGCAAGCTCGCCACCTGCCTGTCTCAGCTCTATCACGAGCACAAGCACGGCACTGCCGCCGGCTACGCCAAGTTCGAGACTTTCCCGGTTTGGAATCTGCCCCTCACGCATCCGGTCAACATCGCCTATGAGGCCGCCACGGCTGACCTCGACGATGCCAATATCATCGACTCCTTCCACTTGGAGGCCTACAACAAGACCACGGTCAACTACAACCGTGACGTCGAGGCCTTCCCGGTGGTCCGTGCTCTGATGGAAAAGATCCTGGGCAAGAGCCCCTACCAGAGCCCCACCGACATGGGCGTCAATATGGTCGGTTTTGCCATTACCGATGACGATGCCTGCCGCGACGCTTCCAAGATGGAGATCGTCCGCCGCTACTTTACCGCGGTCGAAAATGTGCGCCGTACCGGCGTGGGCGATGAGCAAGTCGACCGTCTCAAGATCATTATGAAGAAGGCCGGTATCGACAAGAATTACTCGCCGGCACGCTCGGCCGCCCTTACCAGGGAGCAGCTGACAGGTGGCCCCGTAGGCGCCATGGTCATGCCTGATGGCTCCGTGGTGACCGGCAAGACTTCCACGCGCCTGGGCGCCGCGAGCTCGCTCATCATGAATGCACTTAAGCATGTCTCGGGCGTTGACCTTGAGCTCGAGGTCATTAGCGATGAGGCGATCGAGCCTATCAGCAAGCTCAAGACGCATTTCCTGGGTAGCAAGAACCCGCGCCTGCACACCGACGAGACGCTTATGGCGCTCTCGATCACCTCGGCAACGAGCGAGACGGCGGCCCGCGTCCTTTCGGGCTTGGAGCAGCTGCGCGGCTGCGATGCCTTCTTTAGCGTGATCATCTCGCCGACGGACGAGACGGTGTTGCGCAAGCTGGGCATCAACGTGTGCTGCGAGCCCAAGTTCGAGCGTCGTGGTTTCTTCCACCGCTAAGCCTGGAGAAATTGGTCTGAAAGGGGCACATCGGGTATACATTCGGTGTGCCCCTTTTATCAACAAAAGCTACCGTTTAACCTAAAATTAGCCCGTTTACCTGCCTATAAGCGATTTGGGCGGTATACAATAACCCTAATTGTTTCATCCTTTTGCGGGGATGCCGCATGATGGATGTTGCCGGCCATCATGGGGTGTGCCGGTCGCGCACGGTGCAAGTGATGCCCGTGCCCGGTTTGAGGAGGCTGCCATGGCTGGCAAGGGTCGTGCGAGTGTCAACGATATGAAGCGTGTCGAGGTGCAGGTGCTGATGGAGATCGCACAGCAGTCCGAAGACAACGGCGGATTTTATGGCTTTTCGCGAAAGACGCTTGCCGAGCGTGTGGGGGTGTCTCCGTATCGCGCCCGCGCGGCAATTGAACGCTTGGAATCCGAAGACATCATTGAGGTCGTCTCGCGCTACAGCGACGACGGCGGCCAGCTCGCAAATGGTATTTGTCTTACGGAGCGTGGCGAATGGTATCTGGAGGGCATCCGTGCCGGTATGCTCGTGCAGGACTTGATCAAGGACGAAGTCGCCGATCGATAATGGCGCGCATTCATAGTGGAAACGACGCCGTCTGGGCAACCGGACGGCGTTTTGTTTCGAGATGGAGAAATGCGATTGCGCGTAAGAAAAATTGTGTGCGGCGCGCGTCGCGAGTATTACAATGAAGACCCGTAAGATGTGTATGGACAACTTCTACGGGAAGCGCAGGTAACTCAATATGACCAAGCATGTGTTCGTGACCGGCGGCGTGGTTTCGTCTCTGGGCAAGGGTATTACCGCGGCCTCGCTGGGCCGTCTGCTCAAGTCGCGCGGCTACAAGGTAACGATGCAAAAGGCCGACCCGTATCTGAACGTCGACCCCGGCACCATGAGCCCGTTCCAGCATGGCGAGGTCTTTGTGACCGAGGACGGCTACGAGTCCGATCTGGACCTGGGCCACTACGAGCGCTTTATTGATGAGAACCTGACCCGCGATTCCAACTTTACGACTGGTGCCATCTATAAGAGCCTGATCGCCCGTGAACGTCGCGGTGACTTTTTGGGCGGCACCGTGCAGGTGATTCCGCACGTCACGAACGCCATTAAGGATAAGTTCCGTCGTATTGAGGAGCAGACCGGCTCCGACGTGGTCATCACTGAGTTGGGCGGCACCATCGGTGACATCGAGTCGCAGCCGTTTGTCGAGGCCATCCGCCAGTATCGCAAGGAGGCCGGCCCCGAGAACGTCTGCTACATCCACGTGTCGCTCGTTCCCTATATCGCCGCCGCCCACGAGGTCAAGACCAAGCCGACGCAGCACTCCGTCAAGGAGCTCCGCAGCTTTGGTATCCAGCCCGATATTATCGTTCTGCGCTCCGATCACCATATCGACGATGCCATCCGCGGCAAGATCGCAAGCTTCTGCGACGTCGACACCGACTGCGTCTTTACCAACGAGGACTGCGCGAGCATCTACGATGTTCCGCAGCTGCTCGCCGAGCAGGACTTTGACCTGCGCATTTGCGAGCGTCTGGGTCTGGACCCGCGTGAGCGCGACATGAGTCAGTGGAACGAGTTCCTGCGCAAGCAGAACCATGCCAACCAGCACGCCGACAAGGTGAAGATCGCCGTCGTGGGCAAGTATACGCAGCTGCCCGATGCCTACCTGTCGGTTATCGAGGCCCTGCACCATGCGGGCGTGTTCTACGATCGCCACGTTGACGTGCAGCTGGTCGATGGCGAGAGCCTCGACGAGCAGAATGTCTCCGAGGTCCTGGGCGACGCCTCGGGCATCTTGGTCCCTGGCGGCTTTGGCAAGCGCGCCCTGGAGGGCAAGATCCTCGCGGCCGAGTTCGCCCGCGAGCACAAGATTCCGTATCTGGGCATTTGCCTGGGTATGCAGGTGGCCGTGTGCGAATTTGCCCGCAACGTGGTCGGCCTTGCCGGCGCCAGCTCTTCCGAGTTCGATCCTGATGGCCCGTATAGTGTCATCGACCTGATGAGCTCGCAGGAGGACGTGACCGAGAAAGGTGGCACCATGCGTCTGGGTGCCTATCCGTGCAAGCTTGCTGCCAATTCCCTCGCGCGCGAGGCCTATGGCGAGGAGCTCGTCTACGAGCGTCACCGTCACCGTTTTGAGTTCAACAACGCCTTCCGTGACCAGCTCGAGGACGCCGGTCTGGTTATCTCGGGCCTTTCGCCCGACGAGCGTCTAGTCGAGATGGTCGAGCTGCCGCGCGACGTACATCCGTGGTATGTGGCCACCCAGGCTCATCCCGAGTTCAAGAGCCGTCCGACCAACCCGCAGCCGCTGTTCCGCGAGTTCGTGCGCGCCTCGATTGGCCAGCATGAGGGTGTCGACCGTCTGCAGGTGACGCCCAAGAACCTCGCTACGGACTAAGGGTGCCGGAGAACCAGGAACATACCGAAGCTACTCCCTCGTCGCTTGCTGTGGTGGCGGGGGAGTATCTCGATTACCTTGCGGTCGAGCGGGGTTTGGCGCGCAATACGATTGCGGCTTACCGTCGTGACCTGACGACGTACTGCGCCTATCTGGAGCGGGCTGACATTGCGTCTTTTGAAGATGTGAGCCGTCAGGTCGTGGAGGGCTTTGTTGCCGATCGCCGCGACGGAGGCTATTCCGACGCCTCGGTGGAGCGCGCGCTTGCTGCCGTGAAGGGCCTGCATGCCTTTTTGGTGCGCGATGGGGCCGTGGCCCAAAACCCGACGGCGGCGTTGCGCCTGCCCAAAAAGGCAGATCGCCTGCCGGAATACCTTTCGGTGGAGGATGTCTCGGCACTGCTCGATCAAGACTTTCCCGAGGGCGAGATGGGGCTGCGCGATCATGCCATCTTGGAAGTGCTTTACGGTTGCGGCTTGCGCGTGAGTGAGCTGGTTGGGCTCGATGTGGGCGATATCCATATCGATGACGGGTTTGTCCTGGTGCGCGGTAAGGGCTCCAAGGAGCGTCTGGCCCCGTTGGTGGGAAGCGCGGCTCGCGCCCTGACACACTATATAGGTGACGGGCGCACTCTCCTGGCCGCCCATGCTCACGGGACGGAGACCTCGGCGGTCTTTTTAAATAAGAACGGACGTCGCCTGTCGCGCCAGGCCGTGCATGCGATATGCGAGCGGTACGGGCGCCAGGTGGGGCTGGTGGGGCTCCACCCCCACACCCTGCGCCACTCCTTTGCCACCCACATGCTCGCGGGCGGTGCCGACTTGCGTGTACTGCAGGAGATTTTGGGCCATGCCGATATTTCGACCACGCAGGTCTACACGCATGTCGACCGCACGCAACTGACCGAGGTCTATCTGGCGGCGCATCCGCTGGCACATCGCTAGCACCTCGCTGACCTGCATATTTATAAATATTAAAGGGGATGGGCCCCAGATTGCCGAGACGCACTTTTGCGCGCATGGGCAATCTGGGGCCCGTCCCATTTTTCGCCAGACACCGACGCGGTGGTGGGCCGTGTGTACCGTGGGTGGGAGGAGTTTGGGGGCGATGTGAACGGCGTGTAAAGGGACGTAAAAATCGCCTCAAGGTCAACTTGAAGGTTGAGGTTCGCGGGCGTGGTTCTACAGGTGGCATCCCGCCTTTGCTGTAAACACAACATATTGTGTTTTCGAACATATGCTCGGGGGTGTTTTACAACATATTGGGAGTGGAGTGGTGGGGCGGGGTGGGGGAAGGGGTGGGGAAAGGTGTTGAAAAATGGGGCGGTTCCCCATATTATTGATGACGTCGACAGGCGGGGTGGTTCCCCGCGTACGTGCCATCTGAGTAACCGAGGGGAGGGCGCACATGGGAATGACGGGTGCATACGAGCGCAATCTCGATGCAAAAGGTCGTCTATCCCTGCCTGCACCCCTTCGTGAGGAGCTTGGAGAGCACGTTCGCGTGTTCAAAGCCCTGGATGTCGATGCTCTGTACGTGTTCTCTGCCGAGGCCTTCGATAAGTGGGTCGAAGGACTCTTCGCGGGTCGTGAGGGCCACGAGGGTTTTAACCCGCGTGACATCAACGACCAGAAGCTCATGAGGGCGATCAACAAGCGCACCACGTCGATGGATGTGGACAGCGCGGGTCGTATCGGTCTTTCCGAGTCTCTCCGCAAGCAGGCGAACCTCGACCGCGAGGTCACGGTTGTGGGCAACTACGACCACCTTGAGGTTTGGGACCGCGCTACGGCCGATGAGGACGATGACGACGAGGCCCTGCTGGACCTCTTCTTCTCGTAAGGGCAAGGCACGAGTAACGGATGGAGCGTGGGATCTTGACACAAGAATATCGGCATGAACCTGTCATGCTCGGCGAAGTGCTTGAGTCGCTGCAGCTAAAGAGCGGCTCCGTCGTCTGCGACTGCACCCTTGGCGGTGCCGGCCATTCGGTAAAGATGGCCGCGCAGGTGGGGGAGACCGGCCTTTTGCTCGGCGTCGATCAGGACGACATGGCCCTTGAGGCCGCTGGCGCCCGTCTGGACCGCGAGGTTCCCGGCGTACCACACCAGCTGCTGAAGGGCAACTTCGGCGACTTGGACGAGCTGCTTTGCTCGGCCGAGGTGCCCGGGGTCGATGGCTTCCTGTTCGACTTGGGCGTTTCGTCGCCGCAACTCGATATCCCTGGCAGGGGCTTTTCGTACAACGAGGACGCCCCATTGGACATGCGGATGGATCCGGGTAACAACACCTTAAACGCAGCTGAGGTCATCAACACCTATAACGAACACGACCTCGCCCGGATTCTACGCGTCTATGGCGAAGAGAAGTTCGCCTCGCAGATCGCACGTGAGATCGTGCGCCGCCGCGAGCATGAGCCGATCGAAACCACCGGCCAGTTTGTCGAGATCATCAAGGCTGGTATCCCCGCTGCCGCTCGCCGGCATGGCGGACACCCAGCCAAGAAAAGTTTCCAGGCCATTCGCATCGAGGTCAATCACGAACTCGATGTGCTCGAGCGAGGGCTTGACGCCGCCACAAGGTGGCTCAACCCGGGCGGACGCATCTGCGTCATCTCGTATCACTCGCTCGAGGACCGTATCGTAAAGAACCACTTTAAGGAGATGAGCCAGGGGTGCACGTGCCCGCCGGAGATTCCGGTGTGCGTGTGCGGCAACGTGCCGATACTCAAGGTCATCACCCGCAAACCCCTGGTTGCCCAACCCGATGAGGTTGCGCGCAACCCTCGGGCGAGATCAGCCAAGATCCGCGTGGCACAGCGTCTGTAGACGCGACCGCGCGATATTGGACCTCCCGCTCGTACCACAAACGAAGCTTAAACACACTACCAACGTACTCGGGATGGGAGGCGGCATATCATGGGCTACAACACCTCAAACGCAGCACTCGCCTATGATATGAACGCCATGCCCGCCTATCGTGAGGCACCGCAGGCTCCCGCTGCTCCCCGCGAGCAGCGCACGCCGCGCTTTGATGTCTACACGGGCGCGGGCCGTCAGGCAAACCAGGCGGTAAGCCCGGTTTTCATGAGCGTTCTTAAAACGTTTTGCATCATTGCGGCCATCTTCATGACGATCGGCGTCGCCCGTGTGGCGCTCGCCGGCGTTACGGCCCAGGTGCTCAACAGCAACGCCGCGCTTACCAACACGCTCGAGAAGGCGACCGACGAGAGCTCCGACCTGGAGGTCATGCATTCGGTCTATGGTGCCGACACGCGCATTCGCGACCTTGCGGGCGCTTATGGCATGGTGGAGCCCAGCGAGAGCGTTACACTTGATTTTTCGCAGGATGCAGCCGCGGGCGCTAGCTCGACCGCGACCGCTCAGTAACAAGACGGTAGCTGAGTATGACAAATGACTATCGCCGCGGCTCCGACGGGGGTCGCGGTTCTGGACGTCCCTCATCGCGGGGACGTTCTGGTTATCAAGGAACGGGTCGGCCATCTTACAACGCGAGGCCGTCCTATGGCAACGACTCCGCGTCGCGTCTCCGTGGCTCGAATGGTCCTCAAATGCATAACACCAGACCGCGCAAGAGCTCGTCGACCGAATGGCTCACGGGCACGCCGCTGCCCCGTCGCAAAGCCGTCATGCGTTTCATCGGGCTTGGCTTGGGTTTGGGCGTCCTTCGCCTTGCCGACTATCAGATCGTGGAAGCCGATAAGTTGCGCGACCGCGCCGATGCACGTCGCTTGCTTGCGCAGACGCTGTATGCCAAGCGCGGTACCATCTACGACCGTAACGGCAACGTGCTGACGTCGTCGGTCGAATGCCGCAACATCGCCGTGAATCCTCAGCTTATCGAGGACGTTGACAAGACGGTATCGGCGCTGGTCAAAGCTACGGGAATCGATAAAAAGACCTGTCGCGAGCTCGTTGAGTCGGATGGCACCTGGGTGTATATCAAACGTCAGGTGGACGAGGATGATGTCGCGGCGCTGGAGAAGAAGAACCTGCCAGGCGTGCTCTTTGAGCAGGCCATGAAGCGCGTGTACCCCTACGGCAACCTGGCATCGCAGGTGCTTGGCGTGGTAAACGTGGACAACGACGGTCTGACGGGCCTCGAAAAACAGTACAACAATCTTTTGACTGGAACCAACGGTTCGCTGGTGCGCGAGCGGGCGAGGGACGGTAGCTATATCGCGGGCGGCGCCTATAAGAAGGTTGCCGCGGTGGACGGCGTGGACATCGTGACGACGCTCGATGTCAATATCCAGCGTGCCGCCGAGGACGCCCTGGCCGAGGCGGTCGAAAAGACCAAGGCCAAGAATGGCTCGGCCCTGGTCACCGATCCCACGACGGGCGAGATTCTGGCGGCATGCTCGTATCCGACATATGACCAGACCGATCTGGAAAACGCCAAGACCGAGGACATGAACTTGCGCCTGGTTACCGATGCCTACGAGCCCGGCTCGGTCTTTAAGACGCTCGTGGCCGGTGCCGGCTTCGACTTGGGCGCCGTGCGTTCGAGCACGTCGTTTGAGGTGCCGGCGAGCATTAAGGTTGGCGACGACACCGTTACCGACGCCGATAAGCGCGACTACACCATGACCATGGACGTGCGCGAGATGATGCGCCGTTCGTCCAATGTGGGCTTTGTCCTGGTGGGACGCAAGATCGGTGCCGATGATTTTGCCACCTATGTGGACAAGTGGGGTATCGGTCATAGCTCCGGTGTCGATTTTCCGGGTGAGAGTCTGGGCATCGTCAAGGAGCGCGACCAGTACGACGGCGCCACGCTGGGCTCGATGAGCTTTGGCCAGGCGCTGTCCGTCTCGCCGATTGAGGTCGCACGTGCCGTGGGCGGCATCGCGAACGGCGGCGTGATGATGACTCCGCACTTCTATAAGTCCAGCAAGGGCGATGAGAAGGACTGGGGCGAAGGCGAGCGTGCGATTTCGGAGGACGCTGCCACCCAGGTGACATCGTGCATGCAGACGGTCGTGTCCGAAGGCACGGGCGTTGGCGGTGCGGTCGATGGCTATGACGTGGCGGGCAAGACCGGTACGGCCGAGCGTGCTGACGAGAACGGCGGTTACCTCAAGGAGAACTACATGTCGTCCTTTATGGGCTTTGCGCCGGCACAATCGCCCAAGGTGCTGTGCTATATCACACTCGATGGAACGCCGAGCGGCTCGGATGCCGCCGCGGTGCCATTCCAGTCCATTATGGCCAACGCGCTCGACGTGCTGGGAATCCCGCGGACGAAGTAGGGGGTTACAATCTTGAGCGTGGTCTGCCGTTTGATCTGAAGGGTGTTCACATGCCCTGCACCACGCGCGCATGGCACTGGGATACAATACGCCGATAGCATTATTAGGTTTACAGGGGAGCTGCAATGATAGAGATCGCCGTCAACAACCTCGCGGCCTCAACGGGGGCCCGAACCGTGACGGAAGAAGTCGACCGGGTATGCCGCGGGTGCGTTATCGACTCGCGTCAGGTCGAGGAGGGGACGATCTTTGTCGCCTTCCCCGGCGAAAAGGTCGACGGCAATGATTTTGCCTCCCGTGCCATCGAGTCGGGTGCCGGTGCCGTCGTGATGACGCGCGAGCCCGATGCCGAGCTGGTTTCGTTGGCGCAGGATAAGGGATGCGCCATCTTGCTGACCGACGACCCCGTGGAGTTCTTGCTGCGCCTGGCGCACGTATATCGCTTGGAGCTTGGCTGCCTGGTCGTCGGCATTACCGGTTCGATTGGCAAGACGACGACCAAGGACGTGCTCGCCGCCGTGCTCGCCAAGCGTTATCGCGTCTGGGCCACGAAGGGCAATTTCAACAACTTGATCGGCATGCCGCTCACGGTGCTTTCCGCTCCGGCCGATACCGAGGTCCTGGTGCTCGAGATGGGCATGAACCATTTTCATGAGATTGAGCGCCTGTCCCAGTCTGCCAACCCCAATCTTGCCATCGTGAGCAAGATCGGAACCTCCCACATCGGTATCCTGGGCAGCCGCGAGAACATCGCCCGTGCCAAGTCCGAGATTGTCCAGGGCATGTGCGCCGCCGGCGACTTCTCGCCGTTGCTGGTTTTGGGCGGCGAGGACGACTTTACGCCGTTCATTCGCGATACGTTCGCCCAGCCTGCGGGTATTGACGTGATGCTGGCCGGTGTCTCGGACGACGACGAGGTCCGCGCGCGCGACATTCGCGTCGACGACGAGGGCCATCCGGTCTTTACGCTCGACTTTGGTCAGGGCGACACGGTCGATACCATGTTGGCTATTCCCGGTGTGCAGTCCGTGCCCAATGCCGTCAAGGCCGCCGCGGTCGCCTATCGTCTGGGCGTGACGCCCGAGCAGATCGATGCTGCCTTTAGGGGCCTTACGATCACCGGTCACCGTCAGGAGATCAAGCGCGCCAAGAGCGGAGCACGCATCATCGACGACTCCTATAACGCCAGTGCCGAGTCTATGGCTGCCGGCCTCGATTTGCTGTGCTCGCTCATCTGTGACGGTTCGCGCATGGCGATCTTGGGCGAGATGGGCGAGATGGGCGACGAGGCTCCCCGCATGCATGAGCTCGTGGGAGCCTATGCCGCCGCCAAGAAGCTCGACATGCTCGCGTGCGTTGGCGGCGAGCTGGCTCAGCTCATGGCCGATGCCGCGCGTATGATGGGTATGGATGAGGACCGCATCCAGGTATTCTCCGATTATCAGCAGGTGCTCGACCGCATGGGCGGCGCGCTTGAAAATCATGATGTTGTACTGGTCAAGGGTTCCCGTTTTGTTGAGCTCGACCGCTTTGTGGAAGGTGTGTGCTAGCCCATGTTCGGCAATCCCTCGTATCCTACGTATCAGGCCTTTTTGGGACTTGGCATCGCTGCCGCCATTGCGCTGCTGCTTATGCCGTGGTGGATCAAGCTGCTGAAGGTCGAGGGTATCGGCCAACAGGTCCGAGCCGACGGCCCCAAGCGTCATTTGATTAAGCAGGGTACGCCGACCATGGGCGGCGTCATCATCCTTGTCGCGATCTCGCTGACCTGCCTGCTGATGGGCAAGCTCACCACCGAGCTCGTGCTCGTGCTGCTTGCCACGCTGGCCACCGGCGTTCTGGGTCTCATCGACGACCTGACCTCCGTCACGCATGGTCGCTCGCTCGGCCTGACGCCTCACGCCAAGATGATCGGTCTGACCATCATCTGCGTCACTTTTACCGTGCTCGCCGTCAATTGGTGCGGCGTCGCCCCCGAGATTCGTTTTCCCGGCGGCCTGACGATTGACCTCGGTGTTCTTTCGACCACCATCTGCGGCCTTTCGTTCCCGTGGCTCTACATTGTATTTTGCTGGCTGATGATCGCCGGTCTTTCCAATGCCGTGAACCTGACCGATGGTCTGGACGGCCTTGCCGGTGGCACTTCCATGATCGCCATGCTCGCCATGGCCGCCATGGCGTTTTTGCACGGTGACGTGAACCTGTCCATCTTCTGCACGGCGTGCGCCGGTGCCTGCCTGGGCTTTTTGTGGTTCAATTGCTACCCGGCGAGCATCTTTATGGGCGATACCGGCTCGCTTGCCCTGGGTGCCGCTTTTGCCTGCACCTCCATCATGACCAACACCGAAGTCGTTTCCCTCATCATCGGCGGTCTGTTTATCGTCGAGACTCTGTCGGTCATGATCCAGGTTGTCTATTTCCACTTTACGCACAAGCGCGTCTTCCTTATGGCGCCCATTCATCATCATTTCGAAAAGAAGGGCTGGGCCGAGACCAAGGTCGTTATCCGTTTTTGGATTATCGCCGCGGCCTTTGGCGCCGTTGGCCTTGCCCTGTTCTTCCAGTTGGGATAGTGGTCTTTCATGCCTCTTGCTGATGTCTTTAGCCTGCTTGTTTTGGGGCAGGGTAAATCCGGTCTCGATGTCGCCCGTTGGGCGTTGGCTCACCCCGAGCGCGTGAGCGCCACGACCGTGTATGGCGGCGGTAGCTCCGAGCCCAATGAAGCCACGCGTGCGCTCGAGGCGCAGGGCGCGTCGTTTGTCTACGGCACCGAGCAGGTCGAGGGTGCCTATGACGTGTGCGTGACATGCCCGGGTATCTCGGAGTTTTCGGCCTTCTTTAAGGCTGGGCGTGAGCATGCCGCTCAGATTATGGGCGAGCCCGAGTTTGCCTATCGCCTGTCTCCCCAAAATTGGATCGCCATCACGGGCACCAATGGCAAGACAACTACCACGTCGCTGACCGATTATCTGCTCAAGGCCGCCGGTGAAGCCAGCGTGGCCGTCGGTAATATCGGCGAGCCGCCGGTGAACGAGATCGACGGCCGCGCACACAATGAGTGGTTTGTGGCCGAGCTGTCGAGTTATCAGATTGCTACGACCGCCGAGCTTCATCCTCGCGTGGCGGTACTGCTCAACATCACGCCCGACCACCTGGGCTGGCACAAGAGCCACAAGAACTATGCGCTTGCCAAGATCAAGTTGTTCGAGAATATGGTCGACGACGACCTCGTGGTTATCGACGTCGAGGATGCCGGCATCCATGAGTTCGATGAGTACATCTACACACCGGGTCGCCGTATCTGCAAGGTCGCTTTTGACGAGCCCGAGGGTGCAGACGCCGCCTTTGTGCGCGACGGTAAGATGGTCGTGCGCCTGAGGGGTGTCGAGACTCAGCTTGTCGCCACGTCCGAGCTCAAGATCTCGGGCCATCACAATGTCATCAATGCCCTATGTGCCGCCACGGCTGCTCTGGCCGTCGGTGCCGATCCCGAGGGCATTTGCCGCGGTTTGACATCGTTCCAGCCACTCGAACACCGCGTGGAACCCTGCGGCGAGATCGATGGCGTGCGCTACGTCAACGATTCCAAGGCAACGAACACCGATGCAGTCGAAAAGGCCCTGACGGCGTTTCCCGACGACGATTTGATTTTGCTGCTCGGCGGCCACGATAAGGGTACGCCGCTTGCGGACTTTGCCCGCGTCGTTATGGACAACGTGCGCTCGGTCGTTTGCTTTGGCGATGCGCGCGAGCGCTTTACCGCTGCTATGGACGAGGCCGATGTCGATGGTGACGTGGATATCGCCCAGGCCGATGATCTGCGCGATGCCGTTGACGTTGCCCGCTCGCTCTCGAGCCGCGGCGACGTGATCCTGCTTTCGCCCGCCTGCTCTTCGTTCGACGAGTTCTCGGGCTACGAGGAGCGCGGTCGCGTGTTTAAGGACTACGTGGCCCAGCTTGCCGCAGCGGCGAAATCGCAAACGGAATAGGGGTTGCCGGTGAGAGAGGAGAGCCCCCGAAGTGATATGAGGAGGCCCGACTCGGACCGTGCTTCCTCGCTGCGTAGCACGCCGCGTTCCGGACGCGGCGGGCAGACGTTCAGTGAGCGCTATATTGTCGGCGTCCCCGCCCGCATCATGCGCCCCCGTTTGATATTTATGGCTTGCCTGTTTAGCTTGGTTTGCTTTGGCTTGCTGATGGTGTACTCGGCATCTTCGGTCGAGGCACTGCACGAGAATGGTTCGGCGACGTTTTTCCTGTTTCGACAAGCCGCGTTTGCCGGAGTTGGCGTGCTGGCTATGGTTGCCATCGTGCGCATCTTGCCGGACAGTTGGTTTGGGGAAGACGTGCTCAGGATCTTCCTCATGGGCATGATAGGGCTACTGGTTCTGGTGTTCTTTATGGGTAGCGGCAGTCGTGGCGCCACGCGCTGGCTCAACATCGCCGGTATTCAGTTCCAGCCGTCTGAGTTTTTAAAGCCGTTCGCCATCGCGTATTCGGCCATCATGCTCGACCGCATCTTTTCGCCCGGCGGCAACATCAACGAGTTTCTTCGCAACATGGGCGTCTACCTGGGCATTTCGCTCTTTCTGATCTTTGTTCAGCCCGATTTTGGCACCGTTCTGATCATCTTGCTTACCCTCATGTGCATGGCGTTGTTTGCGGGATTGGACCCCAAATATATCGTTTGGACGGTCGTTGCCGGCATCGCCGTCATTGCGATCGCCCTTATCGCCGAGCCGTATCGTATGACGCGTGTCGAGGTTGCTTGGAATCCTTGGGCAGACGAATATGGCGACGGCTATCAGGCCACGCTTGCCATCATGGCGTTTGCCTCGGGCGGCCTGTTCGGTCGCGGTATCGGCAACTCCACCATGAAGTACTCGTATTTGCCCGAGGCGCATAACGACTACATCTTGGCTATCATCGGCGAGGAAGTTGGCTTTATCGGAACCGTGCTGTTCTTCTTGGTGTTTGCGATGCTGATCTACTCGGCGTTTCGCATTGCCGAGCAGGCGACCGACCGTCGCGGAGCACTTATGGCATCGGGTTCCGCGGTCATCCTTGCGGTGCAGTTTTTGATCAACGCGCTGGGCATTCTCAATGTGTTTCCCATGACGGGCAAGCCGCTGCCGTTTATTAGCTACGGCGGCTCGTCGATTATCGTGTCGCTTATGCTCGCCGGTCTGATCCTGCGCGTTTCGTATGAGAGCGCCCGTCGCGATGAGTACGACCGTCGCCGCGAGAGCTTTGCCGTTATGGATGAGAGTACCGCCGGCGTGCCCCACGTGCGCGGCGAGCGATCTTCGCGTAACGGCTTTACTGTCCTGGATGGCTCTGCGACCGAGCCGGCAGCCCGTCCGCGTCAGCGAACGGCGCCGCAAGGTCGTCCGCAGCGCCCCACTCCCCGCAATGCGGGCGGCGGATATAATCGAATCGATTTGAATTCGGACCCGTCGGCGCGTTTGCGCACCGATGACCAGGGGCCGCGTGTACGAAGGGATTACCATGACCGATAAGATGACCGTTGCTATTGCAGCCGGCGGCACGGCAGGACATATCAACCCCGCGCTCGCCTTGGCCGAGGAGCTGCGTGACCGCGGTCATCACGTTGTGTTCGTGGGCCAGTCGCGCAAACTCGAGGGTCGTCTGGTTCCCGAGGCCGGATTCGATTTTGTGCCCATCACGGTCACGGGCTTCGATCGCTCCCGTCCCTGGACGGCGCTGACCTCGCTGTGGCGCGTCAACAAGGCGAAGCGCGCGCTTGCCCGTCACTTCTCGAAGGTCGGTAAGCCCGATGCCGCTATCGGCTTTGGTGCTTACGTTGAGGTCCCGCTGCTGGGTTGGTGCAAGGACGCCGGCGTTCCGTATCTGCTGCACGAGCAGAACTCTGTTCCGGGTCTGGCCAATAAGATGATGAACTCACATGCCGCCCGCGTGTGCATTTCGGTACCTGCGGCCCGCGCGGTCTTTGAGCGCGAGGGCGACCCCGACCATGTGCTCATGACGGGCAATCCTGTGCGTCGTTCGGTGATCGAGGGCGATCGCGCTCGCGGTCGCAAGACGCTCGGTGTGCCCGAGGACGCGACGCTTCTGCTCGTCTTTGGTGGTTCGCTCGGTGCTCAGCATCTCAACGAGCGCGTTGCCTCGCTCAAGAGTGAGCTGCTGACCCGCGAGAATCTCTACATTTCGCATTCGACGGGTGCCGACGGCTTTGAGGAGACCGAGCGCGCTTTGGCGCTGACGCCCGAGGAGGCGAAGCGCTATCGTGTCCAGCCCTACATCGACAACATGGGCGATATGCTGGCTGCGGCCGATCTGGTGCTCTCGCGTTCCGGTGCCTCGAGCGTGGCCGAGATCGCCGCGCTTGCCGTGCCCTCGGTGCTCGTGCCGTATCCGCACGCGACGGCCGACCACCAGACCACGAATGCCCGTTACCTGGTCGATGCCGGTGCCGGCGTGCTTTGCGCCGATGCCGATATCGATGCCCCTGCCTTTGCCGACGAGCTGCTGCACCTGATCGATGACGCTGCGGCGCGTGATGCCATGCGTCAGGCGGCGCGTGGCTTGGCCCAGGACCGTGCCGCCGCACTTTTGGCCGACGCGGTAGAGGGATTGCGTTAGTTAGACGGGATATCGCCGGTCGCCCTCGCGCGGATGCGGTAGGTGCGGTACAGTTAACGGGTTACAGGCAGTGTTTACGCAAGGAGTACACGAGCACATGGCTGATTCCCAGACTGCAACCTCCGCGCCCGAGTTCAAGAGCGCCCACTTTATCGGTATCGGTGGCGCCGGCATGAGCGGCATCGCCCTCGTCCTGCACGAGCGCGGTTACACCGTTACCGGCTCCGACCTTAAGACGTCGCGCTATATTCGCCAGCTTACCCGCGCCGGCGTGAAGGTCCACGTGGGCCACGAAGCTTCGACAATCGACGAGGTCAAGCCTGACGTGGTTGTGGTCTCCACCGCAATTCCCGAGTCCAACCCCGAGCTCGTGCGTGCCCGCGAGCTCGGTATTCCCGTGTGGCCCCGTGCCAAGATGCTCTCGGCCTTGGGCCACGGCTACACCACCGTCGCCGTTGCCGGCACGCACGGCAAGACCACGACGTCTTCGATGTGCGCCACGATGCTCGATCGCATGGGTCTGGACCCCAGCTTTTTAATCGGCGGCATCGTCGAGGGCTACGACACCAACGGCAAGAACGGCTCGGGTGACTACTTTGTCGCCGAGGCCGACGAGTCCGACAGCTCGTTCCTGTTCCTGAACCCCAACGTGGTCATCGTGACCAACGTCGAGGCCGACCATCTCGATCACTACTCGGGTATCGAGGAGATCGAGGCCACCTTTGCAAAGTTTATGGGGCTGGTGGGCGAGGACGGCACCGTCATCGTTTGCGGCGAGGACCCGCATCTGGTCGAGCTCGCCAAGTCGACGGGCCGTCATGTGCTTTCCTATGGCTTTGCCGAGAACAACGACATCGTCTGCGTGCATCCGGATGTCAAGGGCATCCAGAGCGACTTTATCGTTCGCTTTGAGGACGGCACCGAGCACGCTGTCGAGATTAAGAGCAACCCCGGTCGGCACAACATGCTCAACGCCACGGCCGTCTTGACCGTCGCCCATGTCCTGGGTCTCGATATCGACGCCGCCGCTAAGGCACTTTCGAGTTTTGAGGGTGTCCGCCGTCGCTTTACCCACGTGGGCGATATCGACGGCATCACGGTGGTTGACGATTACGGCCATCATCCCACCGAGATCAAGGCGACGCTCGCTGCTGCCTCTTCGCTGGGCTACAAGCATGTCGACGTCGTGTTCCAGCCGCACCGCTATTCGCGCCTGCAGGCTCTGTGCGATGACTTTGCCGATGCCTTTGCCAACGCCGATAAGCTGCTGCTGATCGATGTGTTCTCCGCCGGCGAGATGCCGATTCCGGGCGTTACCTCCAAGATGCTCGCAGATACCGTTCGCGCCAAGCACCCCGGCAAGGAGGTCGTGTACTGCTCCAGCCGTCTTGAGCTCAACCAGGAGCTTGAGAAACTCGTGGGCGAGGGCGACCTGCTGCTCACCATGGGTGCCGGCGACGTTACGACCGTCGGCCCCGAGTTCATCGAGTATCTGACTGCCAAGAAAGACGCTTAACCTCTATGGGTCTGTTTAACGCCGTCATGGCGCTTTCGGGCATGATCGACACGGACGTGGTCGAGGACGAACGTCTTGCACGCCATACAAGCTATCGTATCGGCGGCAAGGCCGACCTCTTTGTGACGTGCCATAGCTACCATGCTCTGCGTCGCGCCGTGGCGGTGCTTGACCGCGAGCAGGTGCCGTGGGTCATTATCGGTAAGGGGTCCAACCTGCTGGTTGCCGATGCCGGTTATCGCGGCGCCGTCATTTCGCTGGGACGTGAGTTTCAGCGCACGCTTGTTGCCGAGGATGGCTGCACGCTGACCGTTGGTGCGGGCGTGATGTTCGCGCGTTTGGTCAACGACGCCTTGTCGCGCGGGCTTTCGGGCCTTGAGTTCGCGGTCGGTATTCCCGGTTCGGTCGGCGGCGCCGTGTCCATGAACGCAGGCACGCGGACCGAGTGGATCGGCTCCCTTATCGAGGACGTGGTCACGTTTGATCCGGCGTCCGGTATTAAGCACTATGCAGGGTCCGAGATTGCTTGGGGGTATCGCGAGTGCAGCTTGCCGCGTAACGAGATTATTCTCGAGTGCGTGCTTAAACTCAAGCCCGCGCCCAAGGCAGACATTCGTGAGCGTATGGAGCGGTACCTGACGCGCCGCAAGCGCACGCAGCCCATGGGTCGTGCATCCTGCGGATCGGTCTTTCGCAACCCGCCCGACGCAAGCGTGGGCAAGTTGATTGAGGATTGTGGATTAAAGGGTTTTTCGGTTGGCGGTGCGGAAGTTTCGCCCGCACACGCTAATTTTATCGTTAATAACGGAACCGCCTCGGCCGATGACGTGGCCGCGGTTATCAGGCATGTGCACGGAAAGGTGAGGGAGGCGTATGGCATCGAGCTCAGACCGGAAGTTAAATTCCTCGGCTTCTAGAGCATCGAAACCAACCTTCCGCCGCGCCGGAGGGCGTTCCGGCGCACCTGCCCAGTCTCAACATAAGCCCGCCTTGCCCTCCAAGTCTGTTGGGTCCGTCCGTCCTGCCAAGCGCCCGGTCGTCGGCTCTCAGCTGGGGGGACGCCCCGCTTCTAAAAAGACGAGTCGTCCGGCTCCGCGTCCTTCGGTGACGCCCAAGCCGGCGATGGGCACCAAGACCTCCCGATCCATGGCGACGCCCAAGCCTTCGCTGGGAGCTCGTGCGCCGCATGCCAGCCGTACGTTGGCTGGCACTAAGCCGCGTTCACTGACATCGGTACCCGCCGCCAAGGCGTCTTCGGCAAAAAAGGGCATCAATCCTCTGTCATCGCTCGGTGCCATGGCAGGTAAGGCGACCGACGCCGCTTCTGCCATGAAGGGTAAGGGCAAGATCGCGGGCGGCATCCTGGCAGCCGTGGCCGTACTTGCCATTATTGCCATCGTCGTCATCAACTCTGGCCTGTTCTCCGCCACCGATATTCAGATTCATGGCAGCGAGCATGTGACCAAGCACGACGCCATGCAGCTCATCAGTCTTCCCGAGAACACGTCGCTCTTTAACGTGGATCCCGATCAGATTACCGAGGGCCTCAAGCAAAACCCGTGGGTCTCGGGTGTGGATGTCCAACGTCAATTTCCCCATACGCTCATCATCACGCCGACGGAACGCAAAGTTATCGCAATCGCCTACATTAGCTCCGACGATCTTGCCTGGGCGATCGGGGACGATGACACATGGATTGCACCACTGTCTACCTCGGTCGATGTTGACGACCAGGGCAATGTCATTACAACGGGGGAGGGTGCCAACACCCTAAACGGTATCGATGCCGCCCTGGCACTCGCTAAACATTACGGTGCCGTGCTGTTGACCGATGTCTCGGCCGATGTCGCACCGGTTTCGGGGCAAGCCGTAAATTCCAAGGCCGTCAAGGCCGGCCTGGATTACGTCCGCGGTTTCTCGAGCGAGTTCCTGGGCCAGGTCAAGGATATTTCCACGCCCTCGGTCGAGGCCATCTCGGCGAATCTCGATAACGGTATCGAGGTGTCGCTCGGAGATTCGGACGACATTGCCAAAAAGGAGCGTATCGTGACCAAGCTGCTTTCGCAGGTGGAGGGCGTGACGTATATCAACGTTCGATCTCCTGGCAACTATACGTTTAGGAACGCACCGACCTCGTAGCGTTTTCTGGCCTTTGTTGACGGGGCATACCGCGCCGTTTATCTGGTTTGTTTGGTTTTCACCGTCAATTATTTGACTGATACATTCATAATGTGCAAACATAATACGGTTTACCTTTGCATTTACTTTCAACTTGAAGGTTAATGTGCGCAGGGGTCAACCCATGCTATGGCAATAACCTTTGTTCGGAGGACCGACATGCACGAGACAGAGATCAACAACTACCTTGCCGTCATTAAGGTGGTCGGCGTCGGCGGCGGCGGTACCAACGCGGTCAATCGAATGATCGAAGAGGGTATCCGCGGCGTCGAGTTTGTTGCCATCAACACCGATGCTCAGGCACTCGCGATCTCTGATGCCGATATCAAGGTGCACATCGGCACCGACCTGACCCGCGGCCTGGGCGCTGGCGCCAACCCCGAGGTCGGCCGTAAGGCCGCCGATGAGTCCCGCGACGACATCGCCGAGGCGCTCGCTGGCGCCGATATGGTGTTCATCACCTGCGGCGAGGGCGGCGGCACCGGTACCGGCGCTGCCCCCATCGTTGCCGATATCGCGATGAACGAGGTCGGCGCGCTGACCGTCGCCGTCGTGACCAAGCCCTTTACGTTTGAGGGCCGCAAGCGCAAGAAGAGCGCCGAAGAAGGCATTAAGACGCTTTCCGACTGCGTCGACACCATGATCGTTATCCCTAACGACAAGCTGCTCGACATCGCCGAGAAGAAGACCACCATGCTTGAGGCCTTCGCAATCGCCGATGGCGTCCTTTCCCAGGGCACCCAGGGCATCACCGACCTCATCACCGTCCCCGGTATCATCAACCTGGACTTCGCCGATGTTAAGACCATCATGAAGCAGGCCGGTACCGCCATGATGGGTATCGGTACCGCTTCTGGGGACACCCGTGCCGTCGACGCTGCCCAGCAGGCTATTTCCAGCCCGCTGCTCGAGAGCTCCATCGATGGCGCTACGCGCGTCCTGCTTTCCATTGCCGGTTCCAAGGACCTGGGTATTCAGGAGATCAGCGACGCTGCCGACGTTGTCGCCAACGCCGTCGACCCCGAGGCCAACATCATCTTCGGTACCGTTGTGGACGAGTCCCTGGGCGATCAGGTGCGTATCACCGTTATCGCTACGGGCTTCTCCGACTCCAACGTCAACCGTCAGGACGAGCTCTTCGCTGCTCAGCAGTCCCAGAGCAAGGCCGCTGCTTCTGCCGAGCCGCAGCGCACCGCTCCTGCCACGAGCCCGGCTCAGGCTGCCCCGACTCGCAACGTCGGTGGTACCGAGCTCCCCAACTTTGGCAACGACCAGTTTGAGCTTCCTGACTTCCTCAAGCGCGGCAGCTTCTAGTTCGTTTTTCTCAGCGACCTGTATGGGGTGCGTCCGATTGGGCGCACCCCTTTTTGTTGCGTTTCGCCTTTGTAAACGAAAGCCTCCAATCTCCTTACGTTCCCCTTACGTTTAGCCCCTACCGCTGCGGGTATCCTTTTGATGAAGTATGGCAGCCGTGTGGCACGGACTGCTGCGGCGTCGCCGCGATACTTGTGTTATTAGGAGGCTTTAGTATGGCAGCACGTGCGGACAGCGTTTCGCGTGTCGACCATGATGGAGTTACGTTGGTAGAGGGCGCGACGCACGATGTTCGCTTTGCTTTTACCGAACGCGCCGGCGGTGTTTCCGAAGATGCGTACTCCTCACTCAATCTGGGCTCGCATGTTGGCGATGACCCCTTTGCCGTTCAAGAAAATCGTCGCCGCGCACTCGAGGCCTTGGGTGCCGCCGAGTGCGAGCACAACCTGCTTGTTCCCAATCAAGTACACGGTGACCATGTCGTGACGGTGACCTCGAACGGTGCTGATGATCTCGAGAACATTCGCGAGCAGATTGCCGAGGGCTGCGATGCCATCGTCTGCATGGCCCGTGAGGTACCCGTGATGCTCTGCTTTGCCGATTGCGTTCCCGTGGTGCTGGTGGCTCC
Organism: Collinsella sp.; assembly: GCA_036550355.1. Taxonomy (GTDB): domain Bacteria; phylum Actinomycetota; class Coriobacteriia; order Coriobacteriales; family Coriobacteriaceae; genus Collinsella. The sequence goes on along the minus strand of JAXKGN010000012.1, from coordinate 95,502 downwards.
CGGCGGCTTTGCCGTGGTGCACTCTGGCTGGAAGGGCACGATTGCGCGCATTTCCGCCAAGGCGTGCCAAGCGCTCTGCGAGGCGGCTGGCTGCAAGCCGGACGACATCTCTGCCTACATTGGGCCCCATATCCTGGGCGACGAGTACGAGGTGTCCCAAGAACTTATGGATCGCTTTGCCGCCGAGTTCGCGTGCATCGATGCCTCTGCTTCTCGCATGCTCGATCTTTCCGCCGCCATTCGCGAGGCGCTGATGGACGCCGGCGTCGAGGCGAGCAGCATTGTGGACACCAAGCTTTCCACCGTTCGTCAGAACGACCGCTTTTATTCCTACCGCAACGAGGGCGGCACCTGTGGGCGCCATGCTGCGATCGGCGTGATGCTATGAGAAAGATCGCATCGGTCCTGAGTGCTGCAGTGCTTACGCTCACGCTGTGTGCTTGCTCCTCGGGATCTTCCACATCTTCTATTACCGTGGCCGGCTCGACCACGTGCCTTCCCATTGCCGAGATCGCAGCCGAGGGCTTTAAGGAAGAGGCCGGCACCGATGTGCTCGTCTCCGGCCTTGGCTCCTCTGCGGGTATCGAGGCCGTCAGCAACGGCACGGCCGACATCGCCAGTTCGTCTCGTGGCCTCAATGCCGACGAACAAGACCTTGGCCTGACCCCGATCGTAATCGCGCACGACGGCATCGCAGTCATCGTGAACGACGACAACCAGGTCGAGAATCTCTCGACCGAGCAGCTCCGCGATATTTACGCCGGCAAGATCACCAACTGGAAAGAAGTCGGCGGAGAGGACCTGAAGATTCAGGTTATCAACCGCGACGAGGCGTCCGGTACGCGCGAGGCCTTCCGTACCATCGTGATGGGCGGCACGCCGTTCGATCGTCGCTCGGCTGTTCTTTCGGGTACGGGCCAGGTGCGCGATGTCGTGTCCCGCTCGCGTGGCGCCATTGGCTACATCTCGCTTGGTTTTGTCGAGAGCCTCAACGCCAAGACCTCGGTTAAGGCCGTTTCGGTCAACCATGTTGAGGCATCCGAGAAGACGGTCGCAAGTGGCGGCTATCCCATCTCGCGCGACCTTTACTTCTTTGTGAAGGGTGCGCCTTCGCAGCAGGCGCAGGACTACATTGACTATGTGACGTCCGAGAAGATGGACAAGCAGATTCGCGAGGCGGGCTTTATTCCCGTCACCAACGACGGAAAGGGGAGTGAGTAGCGTGGAAGTGCAGGAAACCCCCCAGATTGAGCAGGAGGCTCAGACGCCCAAAAAGCGTGAGTTGGCGTTGGTGTCGCGCAGTACCTATCTCAAGGAGAAGGCGCTGCAGTGGATCTTCTTTGCCTGTGCGTTCTTGGCGGTCGTCACCGTCATCCTGATTTTTGTCTTTACCACGTACTCGGCGCTGCCCGTCTTTACCGACATCGGCCTGGCGGACTTCTTTAGCTTTACGTGGGCGCCATCCGAGGGCCACTACGGCATCATGTCGCTGCTGGCGGGCTCTGGTCTGGTGACGGTCGGTGCGCTCGCCATGGGCGTGCCCCTGGGTGTGGGCACGGCTGTATATCTGGTCGAGATCGCCAGCAAGCGCGTGCGCAGGCTCATCAGCCCCGCCGTCGACCTGCTGGCGGGCATCCCCTCCATCATCTACGGCTTCTTTGGCATGGTCATCATCCGCCCGTTTATCGCGCAGCTGACCGGCGGTCTTGGCTTTGGCGCGCTGACGGCGTGGTTTGTGCTTGCCATCATGATCGTTCCCACCATTACCACGCTCACGATCGATGCCCTCAATTCCATCCCCATGGGCATTCGCGAGGCGTCCTATGCCATGGGTGCCACCAAGTGGCAGACCATCTACAAGGTCGTGCTGCCTGCAGCCAAGCTGGGCATTGTCGATGCAATTGTCTTGGGTATGGGGCGTGCCATCGGTGAGACCATGGCCGTGCTGATGGTCGTGGGCAACGCCCCGGTCATTCCAGATAGCATCTCGAGCCCCATCTCGACGCTCACGAGCCAGATCGCACTCGACATGAGCTATTCCTCGGGCCTGCATCGCTCGGCTCTGTTTGGCATGGGCGTGGTCCTGTTTATCATCTCAGCTGCACTGGTGGGTATCGTTCGCCTGATTTCAAAGAAGAGGGGGTAGGCTATGTCCGATTCCGTTGACACGACGGTCGATACGACATCGTCGCGCGAGCTCATCAAGCGTGCCCTTTCCCATGGCAAGAAGGGCCGCATCAACAAGGACCTGTCCAACAAGATTATGCTCGGCGTGTTTCGCGCCGCGGCCTATATCACCACCCTGGTGTTGCTTGCCATCATCGCCTACGTGGTCATCAACGGTCTTCCGCATATCTCGCTCGACTTTATCTTCGGCTGGCCGCAGGGCGTAAACGCCGAGGGTGGCATCTGGCCCACGATCGTCTCGACCATCTACGTGACGGCGCTCGCCATGCTCATCTGCACGCCGGTTGCCGTCTTGGCTGCGGTCTATCTGGCCGAATACGCCAAGCAGGGCAAGGTCGTCGACATCATTCGCTATGCTGCCGATGCCCTGGCCTCGGTGCCTTCCATCGTTATGGGCCTCTTTGGTTACGCCTTGTTTGTTGAGGCCATGGGCCTGGGCCTTTCGATGGTTTCGGCCGCTCTGGCGCTGGCGCTTCTGATGCTGCCCATCGTCATGCGCACCACTGAGGAGGCAATTCGCGCCGTTCCGCGCTATATCCGTTGGGGCGCATATGGCCTGGGCGCCACCAAGTGGCAGGTCGTCTCCAAGATCGTGCTTCCTTCTGCCTTTGGCCGCATTGCCACCGGCATCGTCCTTGCCATCGGTCGCGCCATCGGCGAGACCGCGGTGGTGCTCTACACCATGGGTCAGGCCATCAATCTGCCGATCTCGCCGCTCGATTCCGGTCGTCCCATGACCGTTCACCTCTATTTGCTTGCCAACGACGGCATCAACATGAACGCAGCCTACGGCACTGCGCTTTTGCTGATGGCGATTATTCTGGCCTTCAACCTGTTTGCGCGTTATCTGTCGCGCAAGCGCCGCTAGTTAAGGAGTCCCATGTCCGTCTATCAGTCCGCTCCCACGCCGGAGCAAGCGGCCATCACAGCCAAGGATTTCAACTTTTGGTACGGTGACTTTCATGCGCTGACGGGGCTCGACCTCAACATCGCCAAAAACGCCATCACCTCGTTTATCGGTCCTTCGGGCTGTGGTAAATCGACGTTTTTGCGCTGCATCAACCGTATGAACGACCTTATCGAGGGTACTCGCGTCGAGGGCACCATGACACTCGACGGCAACGATATCTATGCCGAGGGCGTCGACCCGGTCGACCTTCGTCGCCGCGTGGGCATGATTTTTCAGCAGCCCAACCCGTTTCCCAAATCCATCTACGAGAATGTCGCTTTTGGCCCTCGTCTGCAGGGCGTGACTAGCAAAAGCGACCTCGACGACATCGTGGAAGAATCGCTCAAGCGCGCCAACCTCTGGAAAGAGGTATCCAATCAGCTCAACAAGGATGGTTTGGCGCTCTCGGGCGGTCAACAGCAGCGTCTGTGCATCGCGCGTGTGCTTGCGGTGCAGCCCGATGTCCTTCTGATGGACGAGCCCTGCTCCGCCATCGACCCCACGTCCGTATCTAAGGTCGAGGATCTGATGGCCGAGCTGGCGCCCGAGATGACGATCATCATCGTCACGCATTCTATGCAGCAGGCCGCTCGCATTAGCGACTACACCGCATTTTTCTTGCAGGAAGTTGCCGGTGAGCCCGCCACGCTCATCGAGTATGGTCAAACCGACGCGATCTTCACCAGCCCGGTGGATTCGCGGACGGAAGACTATATCACCGGCCGCTTTGGCTGATCGGTGCGACTAGTCCCAAGCCGATCGGACCTGGTCCGGTGCGTATTCACTGTGCGGGCGGCATGACCGCACCCAACTGATTGGAGTGAACCATGCGCAAACTGTTTTCCCGTCAGCTCATCGAGGCCCGTCACGAGATGTTGAGCATCTACGAGGCCGTCGATCTTGCCCTTCACGACGCCGTGAAGGCCTATGTGACCGACGACCGCAAGCTCGCCACTAAGACCAAGAAGCGCACGCTTTCGATTGATGCTCGCTGCGCCAACTTGGAGGCCGTGTGCTACAACCTGATCGCTACGCAGTCGCCGGTCGCCTCCGACTTCCGTTTGCTGCAGACGATTATCTACGTCGACTTTAACCTGCAGCGCATGACCGATAAGGTTCGCCAGATCTGCCGCGCCACGCGTCACATGGTCAAGGCCGACATCTCGCTGCCTCAGGAGCTCGTCGGCACGGTTGAGGCCGAGGCCGAGGCCGTGTACCAGGTGCTGGGCTCGTCGCTGTCCGCGCTCGTCACCAACGACATGTCCATCATCTGCAACCTGGCCGTTGAGGATGAGCCGGTACATGCGGCGTACGAGAAGTTCTTCCGTACCTTTAACCGCATGGACACCGGCGATTTTATGGACGACGACAGCAACTATGACGACCTGCGCCGTGCCATCATGGTTTCGCGCTACCTCGATCGCATTGCCTCGATTTCCATCGATGCCGCCTGCCGTCTGACCTTCCTTTTGACCGGACAGCGTATGACTGCCGGCGATATCGCCTGTACGGATGAGGACGAGCTCGAGAGCATGCGCGTGCCTTCGGGCGAGGGCGTCATTATGAGGCCCGCCGTGGATGCACGCTTTGTTGCCAAGGTGCCCGCTAACGAGGTGAGCGAGGGTCTTCGCTACCTGTTGGATCATCTTGAGGACGAGGATGATGCCGAGGACGACGAGGAGTAGGGTACCCCGTTCGTTGAGAGATTGTAAATACCTAAGGGAGCGCGGCCTTGCGGATGCGGGGCTGCGCTCTTGCGTTAGCATGGGACTACTTGTTGTGCTGTTAGCGGAGGCGATTGGCAATGGATAACTATTTGAATGTAATGCGCGCTCGCCGCGAGCAGATACTCGAGCGTTTCTATGCCGCGCTCGATCGCGCCGGGAGGCCCCGTGATGCCGCGCGTTTGATTGCCGTGTCCAAGACCGTCGGCGTCGATGAGACCATCGCGGCCATCCAGGTGGGATATCGCCATTTTGCCGAGAACCGCCCGCAAGAGCTCGTCCGCAAACTTGCAGGTCTGGCGGATCATCCGGAGCTGCCCGAGGTGCGCTTCGACATGATTGGCAACCTTCAGACCAACAAGATCAACGCGGTGTTGGGCTCGGCCGAGCTGATTCATTCGGTGGGGTCGCTTCATTTGGCGCAGGCGATCTCGAGCCGTGCCATTCGCAAGATCGAAGCTGGCGAGCTCGCCGCCCCCCAGCAGGTGCTGATCGAGGTTAACGTAAGCGGCGAGGAGTCCAAGGGCGGTTTTTCGCCCGATGAGATTCGTGGCGCTGCCGGCGAGCTTGCGGAACTTGAGGGAATTTGTGTGCAGGGCCTTATGACTATGGCCCCTCGGGGGAACAAGGATGTGGCGCGTCGCACCTTTGCCGGGCTGCGAGAGCTGAGGGATGAGTTGGAGGCGGCGCATCCCGATCTGAGGCTGCCCGAGCTTTCTTGCGGCATGAGCGAGGACTTTGAGCCTGCCCTTGAGGAGGGCTCTACGCTCGTTCGCCTGGGCAGGGTAGTATTTAGCCCGGAGTTTGCAGTAAAATAGGGCTCTGAAGTGCGCACTGGTTTACAGAGCACCTGCACTAAACCGTGAGAGGACACAACCATGGGCTTCCTTGACGAGATTAAAAATAAGATGCACCTGGGCGGCCAGCAGGGTTACTACCAGAGCTATGACCAGGATGACGACTACGGCTACGATGACGGCTACGATGATGGCTATCAGAACAACGGCTACAGCGGTACCTCGGGCGAGGGCTTCTATACCCAGGACGAGCCGAGTAACGGCCTGCTGGGCCAAACGCGCCGCGGTGAGGCCGAGTCGGTCGCCGTGTATACGCGCTCCGGCCAGCTGGTCGGCGATGACTCGCGTCATGCAACGACGTACAATCCGCCGTCGCGTTCTCAGGATAGTGCCGCAGGCGGCTATCGCCCCGGCGCTTACGACACGCCGTCGAGTTATGCCGAGAGCGCCCGCGCTCGTGCCGCGGCACCTGCGCCCGCTTCTGCGCCGAGCGACGCCTCGGCCTATGCAAACAACATCATTAACGCCACGCCGCAGCTGCCTGCCTATGTCCTGCGCCCTGAGAGCTATGACGATGTCGAGACCGTTGTCCGCCGCGTGCGCACCAAGCAGCCCGTTGCGCTGATTTTTGTTGGCGTTCGCACCGAGGTCGCCAAGCGTGTCCTGGACTTTAGCTATGGCTTTGCCTGCGGCCTGGGCGCTACGGTCAAAGAGGTGGGCGATCGCGTGTTTATGGTGCTGCCCGCCGGCTGCGAGGTCAAGGATTCGGACCTCAAGAAGCTGCGCGCCGACGGCTACCTTAAGTAAACCCAAGACGAGGAGATTCTCATCAACATCTACACCATTGTCCAGCTGGTCAACACGCTGTTCAACTTCTACTCCACACTTATTGTGGTCTATTGCTTTATGACGTGGATTCCCATGAAGCAGGGCGGCCTGCTGCAGGATATCGCCGCGGTGCTCGATAGCGTCTGCGGTCCGTGGCTCAACCTGTTTCGTCGGTTTATTCCGCCGATGGGCGGCGTTGATTTTTCGCCGGTCGTTGCGATTATTGCGTTGCAGTTGGTGCAGAGGCTGATTCTGCAGCTTCTTATAGGTATACTCGTATAGTACTGGCTCAGTAACTTACGTCGGGCGCCCGGCGCCAAGGCGATGATAAAGGAGAACTTGTTATGGCTATTACCCCTGCTGACATCCAGGCTCAGACTTTCTCTGAGGCCAAGCGCGGCTATGATCCCGCCGAGGTCGACGTCTTTTTGGAGACGCTGTCCTCCGAGGTTGACGCTATGCTTGCCAAGATTGTCGATCTTAAGGGTCGTCTGACTGCCACCGAGCAGCAGCTTGCCGACACGCAGGCCCAGCTTGCCCAGGCTCAGGACGCTGCCGCTCAGGCCGTTCCCGCCGCTCCTGTGGCCGCTCCCGCACCCGACTTCTCCGCTCAGGAGCGCCAGATCTCCGCTGCGCTGATTGCTGCCCAGCAGACCGCCGAGGGCATCGTCAACGATGCCAACGAGAACGCTGAGCGCATCCGCAACGAAGCCGACGCCAAGGCCCGCGAGGTCATCCGTCAGGCCCTGACCGAGAAGCAGGCCGAGCTCGAGGAGATCGACCGTCTGAAGGCTTCCCGTGAGGAGTTCAAAGCCGAGTACCTCAAGCTCATCCAGCACTTCATGGACGATGCGCAGAATTCCTTCCCGTCCGACCTTATGGCCTCCACGCCGGTCGGTTCTGCGGCTTCTCCTGCAGTGACCGTTCCCGCCGCCGAGCCGCTGCCTGTCGCTGATCCGGTTGTCCCCGTGGCTGACCCCTTCGCCCCGATCGACAACTTTGCCGCCGACGACCTGGACTAGCGCCAGAGCTACAATCTCGTGTCCTTAAGAGGAGCTCGCACCTGCGGGCTCCTTTTTTGTGGCTGCATACGGGTTGGGAAACAAAACGCCGAGCTCTGCGTACGATAGGGCAGAACTCGGCGAAAGGGTGCGCGGTAAAAGGTAGATTTTAGGGCATGTGCCAAAAACTACTTGAGGAGGAAGTCGGAGAGGGGAATGGTGCGGGCATCGCGATGCTCGGGATCGGCGATGTGGTCGGCAGGATAGCCGCAGACGAGCATGTGATAGGGATAGACGCCCTCGGGCAGGTTGAACCGCTCTCGGGCTAGCTCGGGCTTAAAATGGCATACCCAACACGTTCCCAGACCCTGCTCCTCGGCCTCCATCATCATTTGATCGCAAACAATCGAGGTGTCGATAGCGCTGGAGTTCATCTGGTCATAGGGGCGAACCCAAGCGTCGTCGGTAACGCTGCAAATGAGGAAGATGAGCGGAGCGCCAAAGATGGACCCATCACGAGCAAACCGAGGCTGACAAGCAGCCGCCTTCTCCAAAAGCTCGGGCGTATCCAACACCATCACACGGGTTGGATGATTATTACAAGCAGAAGGAGCAATACGCCCAGCCTCAACAATGGCATCCACCACAGCCTGCTCCACAGCCCGAGCCTCAAACAAACGACAAGAATACCGAGACCGAGCCAGATCCAAATACCCCATAACCAAACCCTCCAAAGCTAATAAAACAACCCAAAACTAAGCAAAAGGGTACCCAAAGCCCCATCCAGCCAAACGTTTAAGGCGGTCCCAAAGTTTCCAATCGGGCCCCAAGGTCCTGCCAACCAAAGCCTCATCGCTTTCAAAGTATCAGCCAAAGTTACCAATGGTGGTACGTAAGGGAGCGGGCCCGACCACTAATAACCTTTTGAACGACTCTGCTTGCAGCCGGAGTGAAAAAGGTTATTAGTGGTCGGGCCCGCGACCGCCGGGACACGTACCCCCAATTAACTGTTCTTCATGACAATCGAATCCACGACATCAGCCACATTCTCGCAGCAGTCGGCGCAGTACTCCAGGAAAGCGTAGACGTCACGCCAGGCGATGACCTCGAGCGGGTCCTTGCCATTGACGTGCAGGTTGCGCATAGCGTTGATGTAGAGCTCATCGGCCTCGGACTCAATGGTGTTGATCTGGATGACCAGCTCGCGCAGGGTCTTGGACTTGCGGTAATTAGGCAGCTCGACCATAAGGTCCTTCATGGCGCGGCAGGCGTCGGTCACCTTGTGGGCGATGACAATGGCATCGGGGTGGATGCTCTGGATGTTGGTGAAGTAGACGCGCTGCACGACGCCCTCGATACGGTCAAGCACGGTGTCGAGCGAGCAGCTCATCAGGTCCAGATCCTCGCGCTCAAGCGGGGTGATAAAGGCAGTGAGCAGGGCATCCTCGAGCTCATGGTGCTTCTTGTCGGCCGCATGCTCAATCGCATGCATCTCTTCGAGCATGCCGTGGATCTGCGCGGGATCAAAGTTCTCAAAAATCTTGATGAGCAACTCTGCGGCCTGGACAGCAAGGTCGGCGCAGGCGACGTAGTTGTCAAAGTAGAACGAATCGGGTTTCTTTGCCATGAGTGGGTCCTTTCGAGGCGAAGACGGGTGGGCGAGGTATTGCGGTCCGGATGGCCGTTCGGTTTGACTAGATGAACATCATGAACAGCTTGGCCATGACAAAGCTGATGAGTCCACAAGCGGGGAAGGTGAAGAACCACGTGAACATCATGTCCTTGACCACGCCGAAGTTGATGGCCGAGAGGCGCTTGACGGCGCCGACACCCATAATGGCGCAGGTTTTGATGTGGGTGGAGGATACGGGGATGCCGGTAAGGGTGGCAAGTAGCAGGTTCGCGGCGCCCGCCAGGTCGGCGGAGAAGCCCTGGTACTTTTCGAGCTTGACCATGCTCTGACCGACAGACTTGATGATGCGCTCACCGCCCACGCTGGTGCCGATACCCATAGTGGCCGAGCACAGCAGCATAATCCAGATGGGGATGCCGGCATCGCCGACGCTCGTCTGGCCGCTGGCGAAGGCCACTCCTAAAAAGAGCACGCCGATGAACTTCTGTCCATCCTGCGCGCCGTGCATGAAGCTCATGGCCGCAGCGCTCGCGATCTGAGCGTATTTAAAGAAGACGTTGGCACGTCGCCTGTTGGCGGCGGCGAAAAGAATCGAGACGAGCTTGCACAGGACCCAGCCCATGACAAAGCCCAGGCCGATGGAGAGCGCCAAGCCGTAGATGACCTTCATCCACTCGTGGACGTTGACGCTGCTCGCGCCGCCGAGGGCGATTGCGGCACCGGTCAGGCCGGCGATAAGGCTGTGGCTTTGCGAGGTAGGGATGCCAAAACGCGATGCCGTGGCGCCGTAGACGACGATGGAGAACAGCGCCGCGCAGAGGCATGCGAGCGCCATGGTGCTGTTTCCGCCAAAGTCGACGATATGTGAGATGGTGTTGGCGACGCTCGCGTTAAAGTGCGTCATGATGAGCACGCCGAGGAAGTTGAATGCGGCGCTCATGAGAATGGCGGCGCGGGCGGGCATGCAGCGCGTGGTGACACAGGTCGCGATGGCGTTGGGCGCGTCGGTCCATCCGTTGACGAAGATAGCGCCGAGTGCGAGGATCACGGTGACGGCAAGGACTGGGTTCGACACAATTTGGCCGAGGAAGGCTGAGAACGTTACGTCCATATATGGGCTTTCTCGAAGTTTGCAGGCACGTTACAAAAACATGATAAATCGTATCACCTCCTGCGGGTTTCTTTACCGAGTTCTGATGGGAGAAGTGAATTTTTTGGCACTAACATTGAATATTTGCCCTGTTGACCGCGGGTGTTCTTTTTGCTAGCACGCCATGAGGACACGTGCGCGCCCCAACATCCCAAAACCACAGCCTGTTCGCTTTACAATGTGCAAACATGCGTTCGATAATAGGAGGCATGGAATATCGACAGACAGATGGTAAAACTCGACGCGTGCACAAGCAGTATGTGGACATCGTGGCTCGCATCCTCGCGGGCGGACAGGTCGTGCCGGTTACCGTCTGCTGGGTCGATGGTCGTTGCTTTACGATTGACGAGATTGTCTCGTCCACCGGTTTTGGCCTGACGGTCCACGGCATTCGTACGGCGACTTATAAGGTTCGTTTTGGCGGACATGCGACCGAACTGTATCTGGAAGAACAGGCACGCGAGCGACCGGATGGCTCGCAGACTCATCTGATGCGTTGGTGGGTGTGGGCGTTCGACCGGACGCTCGAGAGCGAGCGTCGCAGGTAAGAACGCGTGGCGTTCGGGTACAATGGCAGGAAACTTGTCAGCTACGGCGCCGTCGCGGCGCTTTTTGAAAGGACGAAGTATGAACGATATCCAGGGCTATCAGAACGGCCCCATCGAAACCGGCGCAAGCCGTGCCAAGGAGATGTCGCCGCGCGCGTACAACCTTGTCATGTCTGCCCTGATCTTTTTGGGCTTTTGCGCCATGGGCGCCGGTGCCTACTTTACGAGCACCATGTCGTTTGCGCGCATGATGATGAGCGGCGCCGCTTTGCCGCTGGTCTTTGGCTCATTTATTTTGACCATCGTCGGCATGGTCATGATGTCGGCTGCTGCCAGCAAACAGTCCGTGGGCCTGTCGCTCGTGGGCTACGTGGTCTTTGCGAGCACCTTTGGCCTGACGGCGTCGTTTGGCCTTGCCAACTACGACCTGCCTACCATTAACACCGCCTTTATCGCCACGGCCGCCATCACCTTTGTCTTTGGTGCGCTGGGCGTGACCTTTCCCAAGTTCTTCCAGCGTGTGTACGGCATTGGTTTTGGCATCCTACTTGCCACGATTCTGGTCGAGATCGTGCTGATGTTCATGGGCGTCTCGCAGTCCATCACCGACCTGATCGTGATCGTGGTGTTCGCCGGCTTTATTGGCTATGACACCTATGTGGCCACGACGGTGCCGCCCACGCTGCCCAACGCCGTGCTCATGGCATCCAACCTGTTCGTGGACATCATCAACGTGTTCCTGCGCATCCTGAATATCCTTGGTCGTCGCGATTAAAGCGCGGCATTGCGACGCTTCCTGCCGGACACGGTAAAACGATGCGAAAGGCGGTCCTTCGGGGCCGTCTTTTTTGTGCGCGGCGGGGTATGATGGATGGGAAAAAGCCGATAGCGGCAGCGACAGGAAAGGTGGCCACGAATGGCAGATGTCGACAACAGGAACCGTAACCGCAGGTCTAACCGAGCGGGTCAGCCCAATCCCAAGCGCGAGGCGCGTGCCAAGGCCGCCGAGCGCCATGTGGTGGCTGTGTCCGAGGCCTGCGCCAAGGACATCGAGCGTTCGATTGCCGGCGTGCGCGAGTTCGATGGTATGCCTGCCGGATTTGTCGCGGCGATGAAGGCCAAGGCCCAAGCGGCCGACGCTGCCGAGGAACAGGTTGCTGAGGAGTCTGAGGCCGCCGAGGAGCCCGAGGTCGAGGCCGCCGAGGTTGCATCCGCCGAGACCGAGGTTGCGGCCGAGCTTGCACCCGCCGAGGAGGCCACGGAGGCCGAGTCCGCGCCTGCCGCCGAAAAGCCCGCTCCGGTCCTGCCCGAGGTCACCGTGCTCGACGCCTCTGCCACGCAGGCCATTCTGGATAACGGCCGAGGCTACGCGCAGTTCTGTGACATGGCCGTGCTTGCCTTTGCCTCGTTCACCAACCCGGGCGGTGGCTACATCCAGGGCTATCTGGGCCAGGAGGCCACGCTCTGTGCCGATTCGTACCTGTACAACGTGCTCGATAAGCAGCGCAAATGGTACGGCGAGAACCGTCGTCGCAACATCAACTGCGAGCTTTACCGCAACCGTGCGCTGGTGGTGCCTGCGGTGCGCTTCGACCGCAATCACGTACATGCATATGCTGACGTGATCGTTGCCGCCGCGCCCAACGCCAAGCGCGCTCGCCAGGAGTATCGCGTGGGTGACGATGCCTTGCTGGATGCCCTGCGCGATCGCATCCGCTTTGTGCTTGCCATCTGCGATGAGCTGGGTCGCGAGAAGCTCGTGCTGGGCGCTTGGGGCTGCGACAACAACGGCTTTGACGCCGAGGCCGTGGCTGAGCTCTTCCGCAAGGAGCTTGCGTCGGGCGACTTCAAGGTCAAGCAGGTGTTTTTTGCCGTGCCCTCTACGCGCTGGGATGAGGACTTCGCCAAGTTTGAGCACGTGTTGGCAAGCTTCCCCGAGTGTAACGAGGAGTCCTATGCTCAGGTGGCCGCCCGCGCCGCGGCCGCCCGTGCCGCCGAGCAGGCTCAGGCCGCTGCTGAGGACGATGAGGATGACGACGACTGGCGCAAATACCTGTAATCGGTATGTGCTGACAGATAGGTCGATCCGGCAGGAGAGACTGCTCCCGCCGGCTTTTTACTAGAGGAAGGGCTTACGATGAAAAACGTTCTGTGCTTTGGCGACAGCAATACCTATGGCTATGATCCGGCGGGCATGCGCGACGGCACCGCGGTGCGCTATGCGCACGATGTGCGCTGGTGCGGCGTGGCCCAGCGCGACCTGGGCGAGGGCTGGCACGTGATTGAGGAAGGCCTAAACGGCCGCACGACGGTGCGCGACGACATGTGCCATCTGGACACCAATCTCAACGGCATCCGCGCGTTGCCGATGCTGCTCGAGTCCCATAAGCCGCTGGACGCGATCGTGATTATGCTGGGCACCAACGACTGCAAGACGGTCTTTAGCGTGGGGGCTGCCGATATCGCTGACGGTGCCATGGCGCTGATTCGCACCGTCCGCGCGTTTCCCTGGACCGACGCTGCGCCTTGTCCGCGCATTCTGCTGATGGCTCCTATCAAGATCAAGCCGCAGATCGCCGATGTGTATATGACCGACTTTGACGAGCACTCCGTCGAGGCCTCGGAGCATTTTGCCGAATACTATGCGTATGTTGCCGAACAGTTTGGCTGCGACTTTTTGAATGCCGCCGATTTTGCCGAGCCGGGCGATATCGATTATCTGCACATGATGCCGGAAAGCCACGAGAGCCTCGGCCATGCCGTGGCAGCCAAGCTTAAAGAGATGATCGGAGAGTAGTACGGCCCAAAGCAGTACAAAAGTTCCCCTTTCGGCGGCTTGTTTCGTTGGTTTGTCTTGATCTGTAACAGTTGTAAGGCCGAAAACGGGCTAGATGTTACAGATCGAGATTATTTAGGCCGATATCGGTCGTTTGTCTCGATCTGTAACATCTAGGGTCGATTTTGCCGAGTTACTGTTACACATCGAGATTATCTTCTCAGTGGAATTTGGATGTCTCGATTTGTAACAGGTGGGCCGAAAAATGGATTCTAACTGTTACAGATCGGGATGTTTGTGGGAACCGCCGCAAAGGTGCCTGTCCCCTTTGCGGCGGCTTTGGGCTGCGAATCTTAATACTGCCACATGTGGTTGACGGGGCCGGAACCTTTGCCCATGTCAAAGCCGGCGGCGAGAGCGCCGGTTAGGTAGGCCTTGCCGGCGTTGATGGCGTCGGCAAGTTCCATGCCCTGTGCCAATGCGCAGGCGATGGCGGACGAGAGCGTGCAGCCAGTGCCGTGCGTGTTGCCGGTCTCGATGCGCTTGTGGCGGAACCACGTGGTGAGTGGATCGCCCAGGTGGTTGCCCTCGTCATCGAGCGGCGCGGGCTCTGCTAGCACATCGTTTGCCTCGTTGACAAAATGCCCGCCCTTAACGAGAGACGCGCAGCCATAGCGGCGGGTGAGAAGCATGGCGGCATTTTGCTGCGTGCGCTCGGAATCGACCTCGTAATCGAGCAGCGCCATAGCCTCGGGAATGTTGGGCGTGATGACGGTTGCCAGCGGGAACAGGCGGCGGGTGAGTGCCTCAGAGGCATCCTCGGCAATGAGGCGAGCGCCCGAGGTGGCGACCATGACGGGGTCGACGACCACGTTCGTTGCGTTCCAGGCGCTCAAGCGGTCGGCGATGACTTCGATAATCTCGACAGAAGAAACCATGCCGATCTTGACGGCGCTCGGGCGGATGTCGTCAAAGACAGCGTCGATTTGCGCGGCTACGATATCTGGCGAGATATCCTGCACGGCGGTGACGCCCAGGGTGTTCTGTGCGGTGATGGCTGTAATGGCCGTCTCGGCATACAGACGGTGCGCCGTGATGGTCTTGATGTCGGCCTGAGTGCCGGCGCCACCGCTGGAATCGGATCCTGCGATGGATAGAACGGCGGGTACCTTGCTACGATCCATGTTCGCTCCCTTGTCCGGTCGGATTCAAATGGGTCTTTTACCCCGCATTATAAAGATGCCCGGGCCGGCTGTATTCCGAACCCGGGCGGGCGATGCAATCTTTACGCAAATGCAAGCAAATGTTCACACGTCAACAATTGATAGGCACCAGCTCGCCGACAGAAGCGGCCGCGGCGACAGGCTAGTCCTCCATGCCGAGGTCGATCGTGGTGCCCTCGAAGATCTTGTTGACGGTGCGGACGGCGCACATCTTGCCACACATGGTGCAAGTGCCCTCGGTGGCGGCGGGGGACTCCTCGTAGCGCTTCTTGCCCGTAACCGGGTCGAGCGCGCACTTCCACATGGCGTCCCAGTCGAGCTTGCGGCGTGCCTGGCCCATCTTGTCGTCCATGTCGCGGGCGTGGGGCACCTTTTTGGCGATGTCGGCGGCGTGTGCGGCGATCTTGGTGGCCATGAGGCCGTCGAGCACATCCTGGGCGTTGGGCAGGCATAGGTGCTCTGCCGGTGTCACGTAGCACAGGAAGTCGGCACCGGAGCTGGCGGAGATGGCGCCGCCGATGGCAGCGGTGATGTGGTCGTAACCCACGCCGATATCGGTCACCAGCGGCCCGAGCACATAGAACGGAGCATTGTGGCACAGGCGCTTCTGCAGTTTCATGTTGGCGGCGATCTCGTCGAGCGCCATGTGACCCGGGCCCTCGACCATGACCTGGACGCCGGCGGCCCAAGCGCGCTTGCACAGCTTGCCCAGCTCGATCATCTCAGCGGTCTCGGTGGCGTCGTTGGAGTCGTAGAGGCAGCCCGGGCGGCAGGAGTCGCCGAGCGAAATCGTCACGTCGTACTCGTGGCAAATCTCGAGCAACTCGTCGTAGAACTCATAGAACGGGTTCTCGTTACCGGTGACCTCCATCCAGCCAAACAGCAGTGAGCCGCCGCGGCTCACGATGTTCATCAGGCGGCCGGTCTCCTTAAAGGTCTTGGTGACCGACTTGTTGATGCCGCAGTGAATGGTCATAAAGTCCACGCCGTCCTCGGCATGCGCGCGCACGACTTCGAACAGGTCGTCCTTGGTGAGCTTGACCAGCGGCTTTTCCATGTAGCCGATGGCGTCGTACATGGGGACGGTGCCTACCATGAGCGGCGTCTCGTCGATGAGCTGCTGGCGGAACTGGCGCGTCTTGCCCGAGTTGGAGAGGTCCATGATGGCGTCGGCGCCAAAGTCCTCGGCGATCTTAACCTTCTTCCATTCCTCGGCGGCATCGGCCTTGTCGCCCGAGATGCCCAAGTTCACGTTGGCCTTGGTGGACAGGCCTTCACCGACGCCAAAGGCGCGCATGCCCTTTTTGATGTGCACAATATTGGCGGGAATGGCGATGCGGCCGTCGGCCACGCGCTCGCGGATGTACTCGGGGTCGCGATGCTCGCGCTCGGCGACTTCCTTCATCTGCGGCGTGATCTGCCCGGCACGGGCGAAGTCGATTTGCGTGACGAGCTTGGGCTCGGTCTGTGTGCTCATTGGCACGGCTCCCTTCGTTGGCATTACCCATATCAGGTTTGCGGGTCAGGGCGGGCGCGCCCAATCTCAGCCTGCCGTCTTGTCCTGCAAGCTCCCCGTTATGTCATGGGCTCAAGTATAGCCTGAATGGGTACGATTGGGCCAACGAGCGTGCCTGTGGGGAGGCGAACATGGAAGACAAGCATCTATATCGAGAGACGCAATGGGATGTATCGGCCGAGGAAAGCCGCGCGCACCATGGGTTGGTCGCGATTGGTTTTGCGGTGCTTGCCGTGCTGGTGATTGCCTTTTGTATCTGGACGTTTGGTGGTCGCGGCGGCACTGCGTGGGAGTTTGAGGCCGACGATGCCCTGCCGATCATGACAGTGAAGGTCGCGGGCGGCAATACCGTTGCCGCGCCGGGCGACTATTGGTATCCGCGCAACGAGTTTGTGCAGTTGCAGCTGAGTGGCGGATCCATTCCTGGTGAAGAGATCGAGCGCGTGACCTTCGATGCGTCGCTTAAGACGCTGTCAGTCGAGCTCAAAGATAAAGGGGATGTGCCGACGACGATGGATATCGCGCTGACGGAATGGCGCCTGGAGCCCCCGTCGGGCGTCAAGGTATCCGAGGTGGAGCATGTCAAGATTACCTATCAGGACGGCTCGATAAATGAAATTGCCAAAGCCGACGGTCTGGCGGAATAGACGCCGTGCCTAGGCAGCACATTCAAAAGTAGCGGTGGTCCTACAAGGCCTGTTCGTTCAGGAAGACCAAAGTGTTTTTATTTGAAAGCTCGGGAAAGTGTCGATAACCTACGTCGAACGCGGTGAGCTCGCTTGCATCCTTGAGCTTGTTTTCTGCCATCCAGCGCACCATGGAGCCGCGTGCCTTTTTGCTGGCGGTCGAGCGCTGGATGGGCTTGCCGTTGCGGACGCCTTCGCCAAAGAGGCATGTGACGACCGCGACATCGGTGGTGAGGCGGGGCAGAACGGCTTTGGCGTATTCCGCGCTGGCGAGGTTGACGATCGTAGCGTTGGAGTCTGCCGGAGCGATAGCCCGTGCGAGCTTGTCGCCCCAAAATGCGTAGAGGTCTCGGGCACCGTCGACGACAAGCTTCGCGCCCATCTCCAGCCGATACGGTTCAACGGCATGGAAGGGGCGTACGCATCCGTAGAGTCCCGAGAGGATCCAGAGATGGTTTTGCAGCCAGTCGAGCTGAGCGGCATCCATGACCTCGGGCGCCATGCTTTGGTATTGGATGCCGTGGTAGGACATGACGGCGGGGGAGATTCGACGCGCGATATCGGGATCGGCGAGGTCGGCATCGCTCAGGACGGGCATAAATTCGTGAAGCGTATCCAGGCATGTTGTAAGCAGCCTGTCGCTTACGTTCCACAGCGCCTGCAGGCCGCCGCTGCCTTCATCCCGTTCGATATCTAGCAGTGCGCGGTGGAGGCGAGTCGTCTCGTGCGCAAAAGGCGGAATGCCCAGGACTTCAAAAGCATCTTGGGCCGCGCTCATTTGCTTTGCGGGCGAAATGATGACCTGCAGCATGGACTCTCCTCTGCCAAAAAAGAAGTTGCGGTGGAATACGGTCTGTTTTGGCCGTGTATGGGCCAGTTTAGTCCGTATTTCACCGCAACTGATGAAGGGTTGTTAGGCGCGCTCGATGAAGGCCTTGTAACCGCGATAGGCCTCGTAGATATCGGCCTTGTTGGCGACCTCCCACAGGGCATGCATGGACAGGACGGCAACGCCGGAGTCGATGACGTTCATGCCGTACTTGGCCATGATGTAGGCGATGGTGCCGCCGCCGCCCGCGTTGACGCGGCCGAGCTCGCAGGTCTGGAAGTCCACGCCGGCCTCGTCCATGATGTCGCGGACGAGGGCCACGTACTCGGCGTCGGCGTCGTTTGAACCGCCCTTGCCGCGGCTGCCCGTGTACTTGTTAAAGCACAGGCCGCGACCCATAAAGGCTGCGTTCTTGGTTTCGAACTTGCCGGCGTAGCCCGGGTCGAAGCCGGCGGACACGTCGGAGGAGAGCATGCGGCTGTGGGCGAGTGCACGGCGCAGGGCCAGCGGGCTATCCTCGCCGGCGAGCGTCATGATCTCGGCGACGGTGTTCTCGAAGAAGCGGCTCGTCATGCCGGTGGCACCCACGGAACCGATTTCCTCCTTGTCGACGATGAGTGTGATGCTCGTGCGCTCCACGTTGGCGACGTTGATCTGGGCGAGCATGGACGGATAGGCGCAGACACGGTCGTCGTGGCCATAGCCCAGAATCATGGAGCGGTCGAGGCCCATGTCGCGGGCCGGGCCGGCGGGCACGACCTCGATCTCGGCAGAGAGGAAGTCCTCCTCCTCGACGTCGTACTGCTCCTTGAGGATGTCCAGGAACATCTGCTTGACGGGCTCCTTGGGGGCGTCCTTGTCGTCCTCGTCAAACTTGACGGGGCGGCCGCCCACGATCACGTCGAGGATCTCGGCGTCGACGGCGTCCTTGGCGGGCTTGGCCATCTGCTCGCTCGAGAGGTGGATCAGCAGGTCGGAGATGGTAAAGACCGGGTCGTCTGCCTTGTCGCCGATGTTAATGTCGACGGTGGTGCCGTCCTTTTTGCAGATGACGCCTACGAGCGCGAGCGGGGAAGCGACCCAGTGGTAGCTCTTGACGCCGCCATAGTAGTGCGTGTCGAGATAAGCCATGTCGCCGGCCTCGAAAGCGGGGTTCTGCTTAAGGTCCAGGCGCGGTGAGTCCACGTGGGCGCCCAGGATGTTAAAGCCCTGCTCGAGCGGGGCGGTGCCCAGGTTGACGAGCATGAGGTCCTTGCCGTGATTGGCAGCGTACACCTTGTCGCCGGCCTTGAGCGCGCGGCCCTCGGCGATCACGGTCTCTAGATTGACGTAGCCCGCCTCCTCGGCCATCTTGATACCGGTCTTGACGCACAGGCGCTCGGTCTTGTTCTCACTCAAAAACTGCTTATAGCCGCGGCAAAGCTCTTCGAGCTCCTCGATCTGCTGTGGCGTGTACTTTTTCCATGCGCAGGGACGCTCCATGACGCAGGCTCCTTTCGGATCGATCGTGCTGGTTAATGTACCGTGAGCCATCGTATCACGCGCGGGCTCACGGTGGCGGGGGAGCTTGATGTGCGGTGGCCGCGGGGCGGGGAGCGTGTAAACTGGTGTGAGCAAACCGTGCCCAGCCCAAAGCGAGGTATTCAATATGTCTGACAAGCGCCGTACCTTTGCCGTCATCGACGGCAACTCGCTCATGCACCGCGCCTTCCACGCCGTGCCGCCCACCATGAACGCGCCGGACGGTCGTCCCACCAACGCGATCTTTGGCTTTTTGAATATGTTCCTCAAGATGATTGACGCCTTTAATCCCGACGGCGTTGTCGTGGCGTTTGACAAGGGCAAGCCGCGCGTGCGCATGGAGATGCTGCCGCAGTACAAGGCCCAACGCCCGCCCATGGACCCCGATCTGCACGCACAGTTTCCCATGATTAAGGAGCTGCTCGCCGCGCTCAACGTGCCGATTTTGCAGTCCGAGGGCTGGGAAGGCGATGACATCCTGGGCACTATGGCGCGTCTGGGCGAGCAGGCCGGCTGTGACATGCTGCTGGTGACCGGTGATCGCGATATGTATCAGCTCGTGACCGAGCACGTCAACGTGGTCTCGACCCGCAAGGGCCTGTCCGACGTGGCGATCATGACGCCCGAGAGCGTGGACGATCTGTATCACGGCATCACGCCGGCGCTCGTGCCCGACTTTTATGGTCTGAAGGGCGACACGTCCGATAACATCCCCGGCGTGCCGGGCATCGGCCCCAAAAAGGCGAGCGCGCTCATTGCGCAGTACGGTAGCCTGGACGAGGTCATCGCACACGCCGATGAGGTCAAGGGCAAGATGGGCGAAAACCTGCGCGCACACATCGACGACGCGCTGCTGAGCCGTAAGGTGGCGACCATCCGCACCGATGCGCCCGTTGAGCTCGATTTTGAGTCGACGTCCTTCCCGGCGTTTTCTGCCGATGAGGTTTCCGCGGCGCTGGGTACGCTTGGTATCACCGCTATGCAGAACCGTTTCTTGGCGCTGATCGGCGGCGAGGGCGGGGCTGCTGCTGCCTCCAGTGTGTTTGAGATACCTGCGATAGTTCGCGCAACCGCCGGCGATGCTGAGGCGCTTGGTGCCGTTGCGGCTGAGGTTTCCCGCGCGGTTGATGCCGGCGAGTGGGTCGCCGCCGTGGTGGACGACGACAAGGAAGAGGGCGCGCTCTTTGGGCTGACGCGCACGCTGTGGCTGGCGACGTCCAAGGGCCTGTTCGCGCTCGAGGAGGGCGACAGCGATGCGGCGGTTGAGGTTGAGGGCTTTAACTTCGCCCACGGCGTGATTGCCGGCGTGCTCGCGCGCCTGTTTATGGAGGGCCGCGTGGCGAGCCCGGATATGAAGGCGCTGCTGCACGAGCTTTCGCCTATCGATTCCTCTGAGCCCGAGCTCATGGATCCGCTGGCAGTCGATTCCACGCGCATCTTCGATACCGTTGTTGCCGCCTACCTGTTGGATTCCGATCGCTCCGAGTTCGATGAGGCATATCTTGCCGATACCTATCTGCAGATGGCGCTGCCTGCGGCGCGCGGCGCAGAGGGTGCTGGTGAGGACGCTCCGGCGCCTGCCGCTCGCACGGCGGCCTTGACGCTGGTGCTGGTCGCACCGCTGCGCGACCGCATGGCCCGCGAGAACGCCGCCAACGTGTTCGATGGCATCGAGATGCCGCTCGTGCCGGTACTTGCCAAGATGGAGCGCGCGGGCATGCTCGTGGATCCCGATCGCCTGCACAGCCTGTCCGAGGGCCTGGCGACCCAGATCACCGAGGTCGAGCGAAGCATTCGCGACCTGGCGGGTGACGAGACCTTCAATATTGGCAGTCCCATGCAGCTGTCGCACGTGCTGTTTGACGTTATGGGGCTTCCGACCAAGGGCCTCAAAAAGACTAAGCGCGGCTATTATTCGACCAACGCCAAGGTGTTGAGCGACCTTGCCCGCGACCACGAGATTGTGCGCCTGATTTTGGACTGGCGTGAGAAGTCCAAGATTAAGTCGACCTATCTGGACACGCTAGGTCCGTTGCGCCGTGGTGACGGTCGAGTGCACACCACGTACAACCAGACCATCACCGCGACGGGGCGTCTGTCCTCGAGCGACCCCAATCTGCAAAACATTCCGACGCGCTCGGAGCTGGGGCGTACCGTCAAGACGGCGTTCTCGGCGGGCGAGGGCAGCGTCTTTTTGGCGGTGGACTACTCGCAGATCGAGCTGCGTCTGCTGGCGCATCTTTCGGGTGACGAGCACCTGGTGCGCGCCTTTAACGAGGGCGAGGACTTCCACGCCGAGACGGCCGCGCGTGTGTTTGGCGTTCCCGTGTCCGAGGTAACGCCCGATTTGCGTAGCCGCGCCAAGGCCGTGAACTTTGGCATCGTGTACGGCCAGCAGGCCTACGGTCTGTCGCAGTCGCTGCATATCTCGATGGCCGAGGCGCGCGACATGATCGACCGCTACTACGAGGCCTATCCGGGCGTGCGCACGTTCCTCGACAACGTGGTGGCGCGTGCTAAGCAGACGGGCTACGCCGAGACCATGTACGGCCGCAGACGCCATATTCCCGAGCTCAAGGCCAAAAATCCGCAGCTTCGCGGCTTTGGCGAACGCACAGCCATGAACCACCCCATGCAGGGAACCGCCGCCGACATCATCAAGATCGCGATGGCCCGCGTAAGCCGCCGTCTGGAAGAAGAGGATTTTGCCGCTCACATGATCCTGCAAGTGCACGACGAACTGGACTTTGAGTGCCCCATCGACGAAGTCGAGCGCCTAACCACCATGGTCCGCGACGTCATGGAGCACGTAGTAGACCTCCGCGTCCCCCTAATCGCCGAAGCCAGCATCGGCATAACCTGGGCCGACGCGAAATAGAAAAACAGCCACAGGTCCAAAGCAGCCAAACCAGAAGGGAGTCCCTTTCAGCAAGGAACTCCCTTCATCCATAATTATTCAGCCAAGTATCTAGACGCCAAGACGCCATCTAGGCGGCAAGCAAGTCACCCTAGGACCTGGCCGGGCGAGGCGGGTAAGTTTTTCGTAGATTCCGCACGAGCCGGAAAGCACTTAATGTGCTTTCCGAGCGAGCCCAGGACCTGACCGAACGAAAAACTTACCCGTCTCGCCCGGCCAGGTCCGACGAGCCACGTTAACGAGCCGCCAAGATGGCGTCGATGAGCGTCAGTACGCCCCCGTCGTTGTTGCTCGGAATGCGCCACTTGGCATGCGCGTTCATGTGCTCCTCGGCGTTGTCCACGATAAAGCTGTGACCGACGCGCTCCAGCATGGGGATGTCGTTGTACGTATCGCCCACGGCGGCGGCGTCGGCGATATCGATGCCCAGGTGTTCGCACAGGTGCGCGACGCCGGCGCCCTTGTCGACGCCCAAGTTCATAAAGTCGATCCACTCGCGCCCGGCGTTGGTGACGTAGAGCTTGTCCGAGAACTCGGGGCTATAGGTCTCGCGGAAAGCGGGCTCGGCGTCGTAGCCGGGGAAGAAGACCGAAATCTTGTTGGACTCGAAATCAATGCCCTCAAAGCTGTCGACGTAGTTGATTGTGTTGTAGTAGACGCTGATCTCGTCGTGGTACTGATGGTCGCGGGCAAGCACGTAGAACTCGTCGAAGCAGCACAGGACGGGGACAGCGCGAGGATCCTCCGAGGCACGGCTCAAGACCTGCTGATACAGCTCCACGTCAATATTGCTCTTATAGATATAGCTGCCGCGATAGATCACGCACGCTCCGTTGTCGGGACAAAAGGCGAGGCGGTTCTTGATGCCCTCGAACATCTCCTCGAGCTTGGGGGCTGGACGTCCGCTAGCGGGGCAGAACACGATGCCAGCCTCGGCGAGCTTGTCCAGGCGCTCATCAAGACCCTGAGGTAGCACGCGCTCGTCGGTGAGAAGCGTCTTGTCCATATCAACGGCGAGAATCTTAATGTTTCCAATATTGGCGTCCGATTCGTAAGTTTGCATAAAAGCGAGCCTTTCGTTTCGAAATTGTTTCAGATGTTATAACCATCAACTCGTAGTCAGGCGTATTTTCGCAGGAACGCAGCGTATTTGCACTGCATTTCACAAACTAATGAAAAAACTTTTCAGAAATTTGAATTTGTCGCTTGTGCTGCGGACACTTTAGCGTAATATAGCGACCATCGAAAACGGAGACGGCAAAAGAGCCGCTTACCGAGAAAAAGGTACCGTTTACGATATTTGAATTGCGCTCGGCGATAGGTGAAAGGAGAGGCAGATGCAGTTCGTAAAGATCATCACTACTGCAGACAATGCCATCCGACGCCAGCGCGCAATTTCCCGACGACGATAACAATCGTCTCTGTTCGCATGGGGCGAATTGCCTCAACAGAGTCATTTTGAGGTCGTTGGGTTTTAGCACGACATTGCTGCATGTTTCTAGGGCATGTATGTGCTGATTTTTGCTATTTAAGCTGATATTGCACGGTATATGACCTTGAAATGACTTGCAACTGACCGATGTTCTAACTAGCTACCAAGGGCGAAAGGAAACAGCCATGAGCAAGGAAAAAGTCGTTCTCGCATATTCCGGTGGTCTTGATACATCCGTATGTGTCAAGTGGCTCCAGGACGAGAAGAATCTCGATGTCGTTTGTGTCTGCGGCAACGTGGGCCAGGAGGAGACCGGCCTGGACGCCAAGAAGCAGAAGGCCCTCTACCTGGGCGTTCTCGATTGCCAGGTGCTCGACCTGCGCGACGAGTTCTCCGATGAGTTCTTGACTAAGGCCATCGCCGCAAACTCCATGTACGAGAACAAGTATCCGCTGCTTTCCGCCCTGTCTCGCCCGCTGCTCGCCAAGAAGCTTGTCGAGGTCGCTCACGAGTTTGGCGCGACCTACGTCGCCCACGGCTGCACCGGCAAGGG
This sequence comes from Collinsella sp., assembly GCA_036550355.1. Classification (GTDB taxonomy): domain Bacteria; phylum Actinomycetota; class Coriobacteriia; order Coriobacteriales; family Coriobacteriaceae; genus Collinsella. The sequence continues at coordinate 71,232 of JAXKGN010000012.1, read as the reverse complement.
TAACGACCAGGTTCGTTTTGAGGCTGCCGTCAAGGCCCTCGACCCCGAGCTCAAGGTTATCGCCCCGGTTCGTGAGTGGGATCTGAAGTGCCGTCCCGACGAGGTCGCCTATGCTCATGCCCACAACGTGCCGGTTCCCGAGGGTGCCAACGACAACCCCTATTCCATCGACGACAACCTGTGGGGTCGTGCCATTGAGTGTGGCCACCTGGAGGATCCCTGGAACGAGCCGCTCGACGACGCCTGGGTTATGACCAAGAATCCGGAGGACACGCCGGACACCCCGACGTATACCGAGATTGAGTTTAAGGCCGGCAAGCCCGTCGCCGTCGACGGCAAGAAGATGAAACTCTCCGAGATCGTTATCGCCCTCAACAAGATTTCGGGCGACAACGGCTTTGGCCGTCTCGACCTGGTTGAGGATCGTCTGGTGGGCCTCAAGAGTCGCGAGTGCTATGAGGTTCCCGGCGCCCTGACGCTCATCACCGCCCACAAGGCGCTCGAGGACATTTGCGTCGAGGGCGACCTGCTCAAGACTAAGATTAAGCTCGAGCAGGATTGGGCCACCGCCGTGTACAACGGCCAGTGGTACAGCCCGCTCAAAAACGCGCTCGACGCCTTTATGGCCGACACCCAGAAGTTCGTGACCGGCACCGTCCGTCTGAAGTTCTTTAAGGGCAACTGCCATGTCGTCGGCCGCAAGAGCCCCTTCAGCCTCTACGACTACGGCCTGGCCACCTACGACCGCGACACCACGTTTGATGAGAAAGCCAGCGCCGGCTTTATCGAGATCGATACGCTGTCGCTCAAGACATGGGCCAAGGTCCAGGGTCCCAGCTCTGCTGCCGCCCAGGCTTAAGTCTTCCTTTCCTTGGTATCCGCGCGGCCCATCCGCGTGATACATAACGGGCGCATGGGGTCCCTACCTTTCGTTATGCTTGCTGACACTTCTTAACATCGGTGGCCCCTACGTTCCGCCCGCATATATGATGCCGCGTCTGCGGCTGAGTCCGAGCCCCGCCGGGGTTGTCCGGCGGGGCTCCTTCTATCAATTTGGCGGCTCTGCGCCTATATATGAGGAGTATCCATTATGTTCAATGCTGTCGCGCATGTTTTGCTTTCCCTCGTGCCCGAGTTCGATGCTGCAAAGGTCGAGGACGTCCCTATGAGCCTGAAGGCCTGGATCGATGGTTCGCAGGGCAACATCCGGAGGGAGACGTTGGGCGCCAAGTGCATGGCGCGTCACTTCTTTGCAAATTAGCTACATGGCCCTGCGCGCGGTGGGGAATGTGCAAAACTAGCGGTTGAGAAATCGCTTTAGCGACAGGGCGCATTGCTTTGGGCGCTTGTTTTGGGATTTGATGAAAGGGGACGGTTCCATGGCTCTTTGGGGCGGTCGTTTTGAGGCAGGCGTGGCCGAGGTCACGCAGGAATTTGGCGCGTCGTTGCCGGTTGACAAACATCTCTATAAGCAGGATATCGCCGGATCTAAGGCACATACCAAGATGCTGGCGGCCCAGGGCATTATCAGCGCCAAGGACGAGCAGGCGATTGCCGAGGGTCTGACCGGAATCGAACAGGATATCGATGCCGGCAACTTCACCTTCGACATCAACGACGAGGACATTCATATGTCCATCGAGAGCGAGCTGACGCGCCGCATCGGCGAGGCCGGTAAGCGCCTGCATACCGGGCGTTCGCGCAACGACCAGGTTGCGACTGATACGCGCCTGGGCGTCAAGGCACTGGCCAAGGAGCTCATGGAGGCCAATCTTGAGCTGCGCCATGTGCTGGTGGATGCGGCTAAAAAGTACGACAAGGTGATTCTGCCGGGTTACACGCACATGCAGCATGCTCAGCCCGTGCTGCTGTCGCACCATCTGCTGGCGTATTCCTGGATGTTCGTGCGCGACTTTACACGCCTGAAGGTCGCCTTTGATGCTGCCGACAACTGCCCGCTGGGCGCTGCCGCGCTTGCCGGTACGAGCTATCCGCTCGATCGTCAGATGACGGCCGCCGAACTTGGCTTTGCGGGCGTGATCCCCAACTCGCTCGATGCGGTTTCCGACCGTGATTTCCTCCTCGACCTGCATTACGCCGGCTCCGTCATGGCGATGCACTTGTCGCGTCTTTCCGAGGAGATCGTGCTGTGGTCGAGCTCCGAATTTGGCTTTATCACGCTTTCCGACTCCTACTCCACTGGCTCGTCCATCATGCCGCAGAAGAAGAACCCCGATTTTGCCGAGCTTATCCGCGGCAAGAGCGGCCGAGTCTATGGCAACCTGGTGCAGCTGCTCGTGACCATGAAGGGCCTGCCGCTTGCTTATAACAAGGACTTGCAGGAGGACAAGGAGGGCGCCCTCGATACCGCCCATACGCTCATGCAGTGCCTGTCCGTTATGGCCGGTATGATTTCGACCTGGACCGTCAACGAGGATGCCATGGCGCGCGAGTGCGGTGTGGGGCACCTTGCCGCCACCGATGTTGCCGATTACCTGGCCAAGCGTGGCCTGCCGTTCCGCGAGGCACATGCCGTGGTGGGCCATTTGGTCCTGATGTGTGAGAAGCGCGGCTGCAACCTTGAGGACCTGCCGTTTGAGGTGTTCCAGGAGGCGAGCCCGCTCTTTGAGCGTGATATTACCGAGGCGCTCGACATCCCGTCGATTGTCGCCGCGCGCACGACCGAGGGCGGCACCGCCCCTGCCGCCGTTGCCGTGCAGCTGCAGCGTGCCGAGGCACAGCTTGAGGCCGACAAAGGCGTGTTTGGATCGCTGACCAAGGTCGTCGAAATGGGCCACGGGGTAAAGTAGGGGTTTGGCTGAAGCTGTTTTGGCCATTATTTATTGATAAATCGTTGTTGCTTTACGGACGTCTGCTGATGTGGGCGTCCGTATTTTGTTGCTATGGGGGAGGGGCTTGTCGAGAACTTCTGTAGGACCTTTGGGCAGGTTGTGAAGGGGGTACGTTCACGGGCGGCAACCGACCGTCCGCTCGGTTCGATGCGGTTGATGTGCGGTCGGATGGTACTCTAATCGGGCCTCGAAACAGAAGTGACACAAATGGAACGTTTTAATAAATTGTAACGTTTCAAAAAACAGCTTTTTGTTTAACTGCAGCTAAAACTCTGTTACGATGCAGTCCGGGCGGGTGCCGGAATGGGACTTGGGCACGCGCGAACCTACTTGAAAGGCTACCTTATGGCTATCGAGAAGACCTTCATCATGATTAAGCCCGACGCTGTGCGCGATCGTAAGATCGGCGAGATCGTCGCTCGCATTGAGCGTAGCGGCCTTGTCATCGAGCGCATGGAGATGACCACGCTCGAGCGCGCTACCGTCGAGGAGCACTACGCCCATCTGGCCGACAAGCCCTTCTTTGGTGGTCTCTGTGACTTTATGACGAGCGGCCCGGTCGTTAAGATGGTCGTTTCCGGTCTCTCCGCTGTCTCCAAGATGCGCACCCTTATGGGTGCTACCAACCCGCTTGATGCTGCTCCCGGCACCATTCGCGGCGACTTCGCTGTCGATGTCAACGCTAACGTAATCCACGGCTCCGACTGCTTGGAGAACGCCGAGATCGAGATCAAGCGCTTCTTTGGCTAAACCAGCTTTGACTCCTTAAAGCTGTTAGCGTGTGGCTTTGGCGCCGCGGAATTCCATCCGCGGCGCCCTTTTTATTCCAGTAGATTTTTGGTAACCGCTTAGAAATCTACTAAAGAGCCCCCGCCCGGATGTTTCTTCCGGGCGGGGGCTGGCGTTAGCGTATGGCTTTGTAGGTCTTTAGGCCTCGTCGACGACCTTGAGGCCGCGCGTGTGGTCGATCTCGTTGAGGAGGTTAACGCGACGCTCATGACGACCGCCCTCAAACTCGGCGTCGAGCCACTCGTCGACAATCATCTTGGCGAGCTCGGAGCCCACGACGCGGGCGCCAAAGGCGAGCACGTTGGTATTGTTGTGCATGCGGGAGAGCTTGGCGCTGAAGGGCTCGGAGCACACGACGGCGCGAACACCTTCGACCTTGTTGGCGGCCAGGCTGATGCCGACGCCGGTACCGCAGATCAGGATACCCAGGTCGACGTCACCGTTGGCAACGGCCTTACCCACCTTGTAGCCGGCGATGGGGTAATCAAAGCTCTCGGAGGTGTCGGTTCCAAAGTTCACGACCTCGCAGCCGCGCTCCTTCAGGTGCTCGGAAATGATGTTCTTGAGCTCGACGGCGGCATGGTCGTTGCCGATACCAATCTTCATGAGTGGTTCCTCTCTGGTCCGTGCGGCGGAATTGCTAAAGGTTTTACCGCGTTCGACTGCATGATAGCGCGACTTTTGTGTAAACGCTCGGGCGTTTTTTGGTCAAACGCTTTAGCATGCAACAAGACCGGCTTTTCATGAATGAATGCCGTCAGATTGCGCTTAAGCGCCGTCCGTCGGAACCATGGTTGCGGTTTCTGATGCATTGTTATCAAATAAAAGAGTTAACTCTTTTTGAGAGCCCAGTCCGTTATACAAGTAGGAGATACCTATGCCTGCCGATTCCCTTCGTGATACCGCGTTTTGCGATGTTTTGAACCGCGAGCTTGTCTGTGCGCTCGGCTGCACCGAGCCTATTGCCGTTGCCTATGCAGCGGCGCTGGCGAGCCAGACGCTCGGTTGCGAACCCGATCATATGGATGTCGCCTGCTCGGGCAACATCATCAAGAACGTTAAGAGCGTGACCGTGCCCAATTCGGGCGGTATGCACGGTATTGAGGCGGCGGCCGTGCTGGGTGCCGTGGGCGGCGACGCCAAGAGCGCGCTTGAGGTGCTCGAGAGCGTTGACGATAAAGACCGTGCTCGTGTGGCCGAGCTCCTCGCCGATGCCGGCTACTGCGATGTGTCGCTTGTCGAGGGTGTGCCCAACCTCTACATCAAGGTGACTGCCACAGCCGGGGGCCATACCGCAGTCGTCGAGATTACCGACCACCACACCAATGTCACGTGCCATACGCTCGACGGTATTCCGGTATGCGGCAAGTCGGCGGGGGAGTGTGCCGCCTGCGCCGAGCGCGTTATGGCCGAGCGTGCGGCAGATAGCGCTGACACGCCCATGTCGATTGAGTCCATCATCGACTTTATTGAGGACGGCGACATCGATGGTGCCCGCGCTGCCGTTGAGCGTCAGATTGAGCTGAACGGCGCGATCAGCGCCGAGGGCCTGGCGCACGCTTGGGGTGCCGAGGTTGGCCGCACGCTGCTGGGTGCTCGTGCCGATGACGTCGCCTGCCGTGCCCGCGCCCGTGCGGCCGCCGGGTCCGACGCCCGCATGAACGGCTGTGCGCTGCCGGTCGCCATTGTGTGCGGCTCGGGCAACCAGGGCATTACCTGCGCACTGCCCGTTATGGAGTATGCCGAGTACCTGCGCTGCGACCACGATCGCCTGGTGCGCGCCGTGATGCTGTCCGATCTTATCGCTGTGCATATCAAGAGCTATATTGGTGCGCTCTCGGCGTTTTGCGGTGCTATTTGCGCCGCGTGTGGCGCCGGCGCTGCGATTACCTGGCTGTGTGGTGGCACGCGCGAGCAGATTGGCGCGACGGTTTCGAACACACTCGGTAACGTGGGCGGCATCGTGTGCGATGGCGCCAAGGCAAGCTGTGCCGCCAAGATTTCCGCTGCCGTTGATGCGGCGATTCTAGGTCACGATATGGCCATGCAGGGTCGTGGCTTCCGCGCCGGCGAGGGCCTGATCCAGGATACCGTCGAGCAGACAATCGCCAGCATGGGCTACGTGGGCCGTGTGGGTATGAAAGATACCGATGTCGAGATCCTCAACATCATGATCGGCAAGACTCGAGTCTGTTAGTTATTGGTTCCGCCGTTCTACCGAACGGCGGACCGGCCGACGCTGCAAGCCCGCCAGAGCGGCAATCTGCCTTTCAACTTCGGCGGCATGACCAGAAGGTCAATGCCGCCTTGTTTCAAGGCACCTTGCTCGCTCTGGCGGGCTTTCGCTGTCGTTGCCATAACATCGGCGTTGTCTTTGTAATGTGACAAGGGACGGTCTATTTGTCACATTTTTCTCAACCTGCGGCGCTATTTTGTTTGGTGGGAGGGGTCCTATGACAGTTCGTCGGCTACTTGGTGTTCGTAGAAGGCTTCTACTACGGCGTTGAAATCGCGGGCGAAGTCTTCCATGGTTCCGTGCCAGGTGGCTCGGCCGGGTTTTCCCTGGCCAACATAGGCAGTTTGAATGCCGCAGGCGGGGCTAGGGAAGTCGCGCTTGGGATCGTTGCCCACCATAAGGACCTCGTGTGGCTCGAGTCCCATCACCTGAAGCTGCTCGAGATAGTAGGTGGCATCGGGCTTGCAGCGGGTGGTGTTTCCCATGTGCGTGACGAGCTCAAAGGGGGCGTCGGCCAGGTCGCCCCAACCCATGCGGCACTCGATTGCCCCCTGGGGAAAGCTGGGGTTGGTAAAGAGCGCGCAGCGCAGTCCTGCGTCCTGTACGGCCTGGAGAGCGGCGTGTGCGCCCGGCATGGCGTGGGCGTTGATGACATCGTCGTTCTTGTACGGAAGCACTTCGCGGTCGTAGTAGGTAAACGCCTCGTAGATGAGGGGATCGGAGAGGCAGATGCCGCATCGGCGCTCGACCTCGGTGCGGTAAAACTCAAGATTGGTGCGGTTGTCCGTGCCGCTTCGGCGGTTGGCGTTGAGGTCGACCAGAATGGTGCCGAGGCGCGCCATCGTGCCACCGCGGCTGCGGCGTCCGATATCCGCGAGCATCGACGAGACATCCTTAAAATAGCGAAGGATGAACGCGTTGAGGTTGATGCTGAGAAGCGTCTCGTCCATATCGAAAACGACTGCTTTGAGCACGCGGGCACCTTTCTCGATAAATCGTTCCAGAATCGTTGCTCCGGATACTTTACCCTAAAGCCGTATGCCTAACTGCCTATCGTCAACTTATGGAGACGGTCGTCCACAAGATTGCGAAAAAGTCTCCATACGAGTAAAAAATCGCAGTTCACGCTTGAAATCGAAATGATTTCCCCGTAACCTATACGAACGTGATTGCATAAGCGTCACATTAGTATCTGTCGGCTCCCGAGTGTTCCTAAACGTTGTGTGCTTGTCGCACCCTTCTGTAGGTCCTAGCAATCGGGGCCCCGTAGTTCGAAAGGGGTCCACCTTTGAGTGAGATTCAGAACTCGTCCATTTTCTCTCTTGACGATGTCAACGAGGAGGAGATGAACAACCTCATCGACGGTACGATTACCGACTTTGATGAGGGCGATCTCGTTAACGGCACTGTCGTTAAGATCGAGCATGACGAGGTGCTCGTTGACATCGGATTCAAGTCCGAGGGCGTTATCCCGGTCCGCGAGCTGTCCATCCGCAAGGACGCTAACCCTGCAGACATCGTTGCACTCGGTGATCCCATCGAGGCTCTGGTTCTCCAGAAGGAGGACAAGGACGGTCGTCTGGTCCTGTCCAAGAAGCGTGCCGAGTACGAGCGTGCTTGGAACCGCATCGAGGAGAAGTTCAACTCCGGCGAGAACGTCGAGGGCGAGGTTATCGAGGTTGTCAAGGGCGGCCTGATCCTCGACATCGGCCTGCGTGGCTTCCTGCCCGCTTCCCTCGTCGACCTCCGTCGCGTCAAGGACCTCACCTCCTACATGGGCACCCGCATCGAGGCCCGCGTTATCGAGATGGACCGCAACCGCAACAACGTCGTCCTCTCCCGTCGCGTCGTGCTCGAGGAGTCCCGTAAGGCCGAGCGCTCCGAGATCCTGTCCAAGCTCAAGTCTGGCATGCGTCTCCAGGGCACCGTTTCCTCCATCGTCGACTTCGGCGCCTTCGTCGACCTCGGCGGCATCGACGGCCTCATCCACATCTCCGAGCTCTCCTGGAACCACGTCAACCATCCTTCCGAGGTTGTCAAGGTCGGCCAGGAGGTCGAGGTCGAGGTTCTCGACGTCGATCTCAACCGCGAGCGCATCTCCCTGGGTCTCAAGCAGACCACCGAGGATCCGTGGCGCGCACTGGTCAAGAAGTACCCCGTCGGCGCTATCGTCGAGGGTACTGTGACCAAGCTTGTCCCGTTCGGCGCATTCGTCGACCTGGGCGAGGGCATCGAGGGCCTGGTGCACATCTCCGAGATGGCCAACAAGCACGTCGATCAGCCTTCTCAGGTCACCCACGTGGGCGACAAGGTTCAGGTCAAGGTCATGGAGATCGACCTCGACCGTCGTCGTATCTCCCTGTCCATGAAGTCCGCTGCTGAGACTCTGGGCGTCGAGATCGAGGTTACCCCGCTGCCTTCCGAGAAGAAGGACGAGGAGACCGACGCCGAGTAAATCGGTTTGACGATCACTTGTTTGAAGGGATCCGTCCGCAATGGACGGGTCCCTTTTTGCATTTGGCGCCGAAATGCGCAATGCTGCCGTGCTGTCCACGGGCTAGTGGATTGTCGGTGCATAAAAATGCCGACATCCCGCCTCTGGGAGGAGGCGGGAACGCACCGAGTAGACGGATGGGTGCGGAGCGCGGCCGCGTCTCGACTGACGACGTTGCCCATCGACGACCCTATTGTACTGTATAGCGTGGTTCTTGGTTTATCGTGTCGAACGCTTGTGTTGTGCCATTGCCTGCGGCAACGGTGTGCTACACTCTTGCACTGCTGAGTGGGCCAGACGGTCGCGCGATGTGCTGCTTGCAGTACGCGTGAGGAAAGTCCGGGCTCCAGAGGGCGGGATGCCGGCTAACGGCCGGGCGGAGTGATCCGACGGAAAGCGCCGCAGAAAAGAAGACTCCCACCTGCGCCGCAAGGCGTAAAGGGAAAAGCTGAAACGGTGGTGTAAGAGACCACCAGCGTCGTGGCAACACGGCGGCTTGGCAAGCCCCATCCGGAGCAAGCGCGAATAGGAACGCTATGGGCCGGCCCGGTCCGCGTTCGGGTAGCGTGCGTGGAGCTGCACGGTAACGTGCAGACAAGATAAATGACCGTTCACGACAGAACCCGGCTTATAGGCCCACTTGGCAACTATGTTGACGCTGCGAACCCGTCAGCGCGGCAATCTGCCTTTCAAGCCTTCGGGCATGACCATAAGGTCAATGCCCTTGTCTTTCAAGGCACCTTGCTCGCGCTGACGGGTTCTCGCTGTTGGTGACGGTATCATTGGCGTTTCCGTTCTATTTACCGAGGTTATCGGTACGGCCTTTGCCGTATTATTGAGGCTGTTTGTTGCTTTGCTTGTTGTTGAGGGGCTTTGTTGGACAGCTATTTTACTCTGCAGTCGAATATTGAGGCTTCGGGCGAGTTTGTGGACCGCAAGAGCCGGTTTATTGCCCAGCTTGTCCATATTGAGTCCGAGGATGAGGCGAATGCCTTTATCGAGATGGTTCGCAAGCGTCATTACGACGCTCGACACAATGTTCCCGCGTGGATTTTGGTCGATGGGCGTGAGCGTCAGAGCGATGACGGTGAGCCGAGCCGCACGAGCGGCATGCCGACGCTCGAGGTACTGCGCGGCGCAGAGCTCAAAAATGTTTGCTGCGTGGTGACGCGCTATTTTGGCGGCACGTTATTGGGGCCGGGTGGCTTGGTGCGCGCCTATACCGCGGCGACGCAGGCGGCAGTGGCCGCGGCTCAGGAGGCCGGGCAGATCGTTGAGATGACAAGCGTCGTGCCGGTTGACGTGCATGTGGCCTATCCGCAGTATGAGCAGGTGCTTCGTTTGGCGCAGGATTCGGGTGCCAAGGTTTCGGATACCGATTACGCGGATGCCGTGACGATTCATTTGGTGTTTAAGGCGGGGGAGCAGGAGTCATTTTGCGCTAAGATGCGCGAGCTTATGGCGGGGCGCGAGGAGATTGAGGTCGGCGCTCCCGAATTTGCCGAGTTCTAACGGCGACGGCCGGCGTGCTTTTGGATGGATCCCAAGCGCGCCGGCCGTCGTTTTTCTGTTGCTGCCGTTTACTCGGCGAGCTGCTTTAGCACATCGCAGGCGATCGCGACGGCATCGTCGATGCAGCCGGGGCAGCTGCGGAGCGGACCCTTATCCGATCCGATGCCCTTGAGCGTGCCGCAGACGGTCGTCGTATTCTTCTCGCCAAAACGCTTGGCGATTTCGCGCGACAGCTTGTAGGTCTGGCCCTTGGTCTTGGGGTTTTCCATGCCGTCGCTCATTACAAAGCTCATGATGGCCACGGCGCCCGAGATAGCGCCGCAGGTTTCGGTCATGCCGCCCATGCCGGCGCCAAAGCCCTCGGTGAGGGTAAAGGCGACCTGGGGGTCGAGCCCGACGGCGGGAGCGAGCGTGCAGGCGACGGCCTGAGCGCAGTTAAAGCCACGGGCGTGGTATTCGGCAGCTTGAGCCTGACAGGCGGTGATGTCGAGCTGGGCCGTATCGATTTGCTTCATCGTTGTCTCCTTGGTCACGGTGTACCCGCCTATGGTACCCGTGACGGTGCATGTAATCATCGAGAGCTTCATGTATGCCTCATTTTTATCTATCGAGCAAATGCCCAAGGCTTGAGATAAATACCCCTGATCAATTAGTCACATAACCTACCTTGGGGATGGGTTGAGAGGGGTGCAGGGTAGCGGTATCGTGAACCGAATAAAACTAAAACCCAAGTAAGGGAGTTGGATATGAGCGAGCAGACCATCGGTACGACATGTGTTCAGGGCGGGTATCACCCGGGAGATGCGGAGCCGCGCCAGGTGCCCATCTACCAGTCCACCACGTGGAAGTACGACACGTCCGAGCACATGGGCAAGCTGTTTGACCTGGAGGAGTCGGGCTATTTCTACAGCCGTCTGCAGAATCCCACGTGCGATTTGGTTGCCGCCAAGATCTGCGAGATGGAGGGCGGCACCGCAGCGATGCTCACGAGCTCGGGCATGGCCGCGAACTTCCTCGCGATCTTTAACGTTGCCGGCGCCGGCGATCACGTGGTCGCGAGCTCCGCCATCTACGGCGGTACCTACAACCTGTTGGCTCACACCATGGGTCGTATGGGCTTGACCTGCACGTTCGTTGCCCCCGACTGCACCGACGAGGAGCTCGAGGCAGCCTTCCAGCCCAACACCAAGCTTGTCTTTGGCGAGACGATTGCTAACCCCGCCCTTGCCGTGCTCGATATTGAGCGCTTTGCCAAGGCCGCGCACGACCACGGCGTACCGCTGATGGTCGACAACACCTTCCCGACGCCCGTGATGTGCCGTCCCTTTGAGTGGGGCGCCGACATCGTCACGCACTCCACCACTAAGTACATGGATGGCCATGCGGCCTACCTGGGTGGCGTGATCGTCGACCATGGCCAGTTTGACTGGATGGCCCATGCGGACAAGTTCCCGGGTCTCACCACGCCTGACGAGAGCTACCACGGCGTGACCTATGCCGAGAAGTTCGGTCGCGAGGGCGCCTTTATTACCAAGGCCACTGCGCAGCTTATGCGCGACCTCGGCCCCATGCAGAACCCGCAGGCGGCGTTCTTCCTGAACAGCTCGCTCGAGAGCCTGCACGTGCGCATGCCGCGCCATTGTGAGAATGGTCTGGCGGTCGCCAAGTTCCTGCAGAGCCACCCCAAGGTACGCTTCGTGAGCTATCCGGGCCTGGAGGGCGACAAGTACTATGACATCGCTCAGAAGTACATGCCCAACGGTACTTGCGGCGTCGTGAGCTTTGGCTTTAACGGTGGTCGCGCGGCGGCCGAGACCTTTATGAAGAGCCTTAAGCTCGCCCAGATCGCCACGCACGTGGCCGACGCCCGCACCTGCTGCTTGCATCCGGCAAACGCCACCCATCGCCAAATGAACGATGAGGAGCTCATCGCCTGCGGCATCTCTGCCGACATGGTACGCCTGTCGTGCGGTCTCGAGGACACGGCCGATCTGATTGCCGACCTTGAGCAGGCGCTCGAGCAGTGCTAGGCTAGCGTTCGCACGAGGCGCCGATGCTGGCAGAAAGCTTCGACGACCTTTCGTTCCGATTCCGTAGGCGGGACCCCAATCGCGACTGTTTGCAGGCGATCGGGGTCCCGTTTTTGCGTTGCGCCACTCGAAAGGATGGATATGGAGAAAACCGCAGAGCAGCTGCGCCGCGAGCACATTGCCCTTGAGGGCGACACCCATGGCAAGAACAAGTGGGCGATTCTGTTTACCGTGCTCATCATGACGTTTATGGTGTGCCTGGATTCGACCGTCGTGACCGTGGCGTTGCCCGTGATGCAAAAGGAACTGGGCGTGGGCCTCGATCGCATTCAGCTGGTGAGTTCGGTGTACCTGCTTGCGACATGCGTGGCTATGCTGCCGTTTGGCCGCCTGGGCGACGTGCGCGGCAAGGTGAATGTGTTCCAGCTGGGCGTCATCGTCTTTACGGTTGGCTCGCTGCTTTGTGGCCTTTCGGCCTCGCTCGAGGTTCTTATTCTGGCACGTATTGTTCAGGGCGTCGGTTGCGCGGCGGCCATGGCCAACAACATGGGTATCATCACCGAGTCGTTTCCGGCGCGCGAACGCGGTCGTGCTATGGGTATTCTCGCGACCTTCGTGGCCCTCGGCATGATGTGTGGCCCCGTGCTCGGTGGCATGCTGGTGGCAAGCTTTCCCTGGGAGAGTATCTTCCTCATCAACCTGCCCATTGGCGTCATCTCGTTTATCGTGGGGCTCTATACGCTGCCGCATGTTAAGCCGGAGGCCGGCGAGCGTCCCATGTCCCTGATCGAGGCTGCTCGTCGCTGCTTTGCAAATTCGGCCTTTACCATCAACCTTGCCTGCATGCTCGTCGTGTTCGTTGGCATTGGCGCATCCGAGTTTATTCTGCCGTTCTATTTTCAGGACGCCCATGGCTTTAGCTCCGATATTTCCGGACTGCTCTTTTTGGCACTGCCGATGGTGAATGCCTTTATCGGCCCGCTTTCTGGAACGGTTTCGGACCGTGTTGGCTGCGAGGGCCCCACGGCGGTCGGCCTGGGCGTGTACGTGTGCGGTCTCTTTGCGGTAAGCACGCTCGACGAGCACTCTTCTATCCCTGTGATCGTGTGCTGTGCCGCGTTTATGTCGTGCGGCACGTCGATTTTCCAGAGCCCCAACAACTCGCTGTATATGGGTTCGGCCCCGCGCGAGGCGCTCGGTTTTGCAGGCAGCTTGGGTAGTCTAGCGCGCTATGCGGGTATGGCGGTGGGCATTACGGCGGCGTCGCATATCCTGTATGGGCAGATGAGCGTGGCGATGGGCGAGGCCGTGACCAGTTTTGTTGCAGGCCGTCCGGATGTGTTCCTGTTTGGTTTCCGTTCGGTGTTCTACGTGCTCATGGCTGTGGCCGCCGTGGGCTTTGCGCTTGCCATGGTGCGTTTGGTGAGGGTGCGCGCCCGCCATTAGCTTGTGGAGGCAGGCTTGCCACGAATCGGCCCATCTACTGGTCTTGCGGCTTTATGGTGCGATGCGGCTTGTGGGACGGGCGGGGGTCGGTCCGTGGTAGACTATCGAACAACGTTTATTAATCGCGCGGTATCGTTGCCGCGAGAAGGGGTTGCGCCATGCAGGAGCTTGAGGATCGTATTCGCCATGACGGCATCGTAAAGGCCGGTAACGTCCTTAAGGTTGACGCCTTCCTCAACCACCAGTGCGACGTTGAGCTGTTCGACCACATGGGTGCCGAGTGGGCCCGTCTGTTCGAGGGTGTCGAGATCAACAAGATCCTGACGATCGAGGCTTCGGGCATTGGCATGGCTTGCATCGCGGCTCAGCATTTTGGCGGCGTGCCGGTGGTCTTTGCCAAGAAGGCGCAGTCTATCAACCTTGACGGCGAGCAGTATGCCACGACCATCTACTCCTTTACCAAGCAGAAGGAGTACCCGGTCATCGTCGGCAAGCGCTTCCTGTCCGAGGGCGACAAGGTCCTGATTATCGACGACTTCCTGGCCAACGGCTGCGCGCTCGAGGGTCTCATCAAGATCTGCGAGGCTGCGGGTGCCGAGGTGTCCGGTATTGGCATTGCAGTGGAGAAGGGCTTCCAGGGCGGCGGCGATAAGCTCCGCGAGCGCGGCTTCCGCGTCGAGAGCTTGGCCCGCATCGCCGATATGGACTGCGAGACCGGCGAGATCACCTTCGCCTAAGCGCGCAACACAAGCGATTGGTATGCGATGTGACAAAGGGACTGTCCCTTTGTCACATTTTTTGTATGAGGGGAGGTGTTGATATGGATGAGAACAAGATGGGATGGCGTGAGTATGCGCACTATGCCGAGATGTCGGTCGAGGAGTTGGCACGCGATTGCGAGGTTCAGGTGTTTCGCGCGACGGGCCCGGGTGGGCAGGGCGTGAACACGACGGACTCGGCGGTGCGCATGAAGCATGGGCCCACGGGGATTACCGTGACGGCGCGCGAGAGCCGCAGTCAGTTCCAAAACCGTAGCAGCTGCCTGCGTAAGCTGCGCGCTGAGCTTGAGCGTCGCGGGCGTCCACCGCGCCGACGCGTAAAGACCAAGGTGCCTCAGCGCTCTCGCCAGCGCAGGCTCAATGACAAGCACTTCAACGCCATTAAAAAGGCCAACCGTCGCAAACCGGGCAGCGACGAATAGCCTCCTCATAAGTTGCGGTGAAATAGGGATTGTTTTGCGGCACTTGCTGCATAAACAGTCCCTATTTCACCGCAACTTAGGTGGGGTTAGCGGGTGGGGTGCCAGACCTCGAGGGCGCCGGCGAGGATGTCGACCTCGATGCGTGAGGCGACAACGGGCTCGCCGTCGGCCTGGATGGGGTAGTCGGGCTCCTCAAAGGTAAGCTCGGCATGGCGGCAGCGGCGCATGCGAACCGGCGGCAACTTGGTATGGTGGCCATCTTTGGCCGAAAGGAACATGGGAAGCGCGACCGCGCGCGGAACGGGGCCGCAGGCGTAGCAGACGTCGAATATACCGTCACAGGGGTCGGCGTCGGGACAGATGCGATAGCCCGAGCCATAGGTAGGACCCAGCTGAATCGCCATGATGATCGCCCTCACGCGCTCGGCAGGCGCCCCGTCAAAGCTGACTGTCATGGGGTAGTTGCGATAACGTAGGCCAAACTGCTCAAGTCCCGAGAGGGTGTAGAGCGGCGCGCCCGTCAAGCCGGTCTTTTTGCGCAGCTCGGTGGTGCCAAGGCCGATGGCGGCATCGATGCCGACCGAAAGCGTCTGGTCGTAGTACTCAACGGTAGCCTCGCCGCTGCCGCTCGCAGGGCTCCACGAGCGAATTCGCCCGATGTCCTGACGCTGCAGCTCACAGTTGAGCAGCGCGCCAAAATCCTTACCGGAGAAATCGTCGATGCCGAGCGTTTGGGCAAAATCGTTGCCAGAGCCCACGGGTAGGATGGCAAGAGCGGGGCGGGCGTCCTCCTCTTGCGTCATAAGCCCGTTGACGACCTCGTGGATCACGCCATCGCCGCCGAGTGCGATAACGGTGCGATAGCCCGTTGCCTGGGCGGCCAGTTCCTTGGCGTGTCCCATGCGCTCGGTTAGCACAAGGTCAAACTGGGATGCGCGCGCGGTCATATCCAAAAAGCGTTGCAGGCGCTCGGCAACCTCGTGCGCGGCGCCCGACTGGGCGGCTGGGTTGGCGATGATGAGCGTGCGACCAAAATCAGTTGCGTGCATGGGGCGACTCCCGGCGTGTGGCATGACAGTGCGGTCGCGCTCAGGTCGAATTGCCCCCGATTGTGGCTGCACGGCGATTATTACATCTACTCTATCAGGTCGTTGTGGCGCTCGATAGCATCCGCTACCGTACCGCCCTCATCCACAATAAGCGAACGGCGCTTGGGTGAGATGATGCGTTGGGCGGGGTACACGCCGCGGTGTCCGCCGGTTAGGTAGCTGATAAAGGCCACGATGACAAAGAACCCGGCGGCCGTGCCGTGGAACAGGTCGATGGCCATCATGCAGGTGGTGATGGGTACGTTGAGGCCGGCGCAGAACACGCCGAGCATGCCGAGAGCCGCCAGAAAACTGGGGTCGAGCCCGGTAAGGCAACCGATCCAGCCACCGAGTGCCGCACCGATGCCAAACAGGGGCGTGACCTCGCCGCCTTGGAAGCCGGCGCCCAGGGTGAGCGCCGTGACGACCAGCTTGATGGCTGCGTCCGCCAGGGTGGTGTTGCCGGCAAATCCGGCGCCGGAAAGCCATGTGGAAAGCCCGGCATACTTCCAGGCGTCGAGCATCGCGTAGGCCACGAGCACCACGAGTGCGCCTATAAGTGCGCGAACGAGGTAATTGGTGATAAAGCGACCGTACAGGCTCTTGACGGTTCGAACCGACCACGCAAAGAGGCGTGCCGTCAGACCGAAGATGATGGCGCTGATAACAACGATGACGACCGTTTTGGGCGACATGTTGGGAACGCTGGCGATGGCATTCGCTTCGTACTCGGTACCCAGGGCGAGTGATGTAAAGTAGCCGGTAAACGAGGCGACCAGGCAGTAGATGCCCGCGGTGTAGTCGATCTTGCCGATAAAGCACATCTCCATGCCAAAGAAAGCTCCGGCAAGGGGCGAACCGAATACGGCGCCAAAGGCCGACGAGATGCCGGCGAGCATGAGGTCGTGATGGTCATGCTTTTTGAGGTGGGCGAGGCTCGAGATGTTGCTGGCGATGGTGCCGCCGATCTGCACCGCGGCTCCCTCGCGACCGGCCGATCCGCCCGTTAGGTGCGTGAGCGTGGAGCACACAAACGTGAGGACGGCCATGCGCATATGGATGAGGCGCGTGCCCAGAGCGGAGTCGATGACCAGGTTGTTGCCGCGCTTGGCGGCAAGACCGTGGTTTTTGTACACCCATGCGGTGGCCATGCCCACAACGGGAAGCAGCGCGTAAATCCACGCATGGTGCTCACGATAGTCGGTCGCGATATTCAGCGAGGCCAAAAACGCCCAAGCGGCAACGCCCATGGCGAGCGAGACGATGACGACGAGTGCGAGCAACTTGGCGCTCGCGAGTAGGTTGCGGGCGTTGCGGCGCGTGTCGGCAGCCAAGAGATGCTCAGAGCGGGTGAGCTGATGCCTGCCTGCCGTGATGACGTCGTTCAGGGAGAAAAAGCCGCCATCGTCGAGCGGCTGGGAATGATCCTGCGTTTCGTTTGCGCTTTCGGTTTTGTCGTTATGAGCCATACGTTCCTCTTTTAGGTTGCAACGCAAGCATTATAAAACGCGGTAAACGCGACGAGCCGGTGGGTTGGTTTCCATTCTGTTTCGCGGCCTGCAACCGACAGGTGTATTTGCGGGTACAGGCCGAGTCGCGGTCGTGCGTCGGGGGATTATACTGAGACAAGCATAAAGAATCGGCGCCCCTGTTGTGCGCCGTGGCATTAAGAGGTGCATATGGCAGAGAAACTCATTCCGCTGGAGGACGCGCAGTCGATTGTTCTGTCGCACGTTGCTCCGACCGATCTCGTCGAGATTCCCGTGTGGCAGGCCACCGGTCTTCCCTTGGCCGAGGATGCGGTGGCCGATATCGACATCTCGCCGTTTGCCAACAGCGCTATGGACGGATATGCCGTGCGCTCGGCGGACTTGGCGCAGGCATCTGGCGAGGCGCCGGTGATGCTCGACGTTATCGGACACGAGGCCGCGGGCCATGTGTTTGAGGGCGCAATCGGCGCGGGCGAGACAGTCCGCATCATGACGGGCGCGCCGGTACCCGAAGGTGCCGATGCCGTGGTGAAGTACGAGATCGTTGATGTGCTCGACGGTGACGGCAACGAGGGCTCGCGTGTGAGGTTCTCGGCGCCGGCCAAGGTGGGGGAGAATGTTCGCTCTGCCGCCGAGGAGGCCCATGCCGGCGATGTTGTGATGCACGCCGGCGAGGTTGTGGCTCCGGCGGGCGCGGGTCTGCTGGCAAGCGCCGGATACGCGAGCGTGAAGGTGCACGCTGCCCCACGTGTGGGCATCATCTCGCTGGGCACGGAGCTGGTTGCGCCGGGTGAGCTGCCGACGCACGGGCAGATTCGCGATTCCAACTCGTCGGCGTTGATGGCCGAAGCACTCGATGCCGGCGCCGAGCCCGTGTTCTACGGCATTGCGCCCGATGATGAGCAAGCGATCGCCGAGCTCGTGCATCGTGCCGTGCAGGAGTGCGACTTTGTCATTACGAGCGGTGGCGCCTCGGCGGGCGATTACGATTTCGTGACGGCGCTCGTCCGGCGCGAGGGCGAGGTACTGTTCGATCGCATCTCGATGCGTCCGGGTAAGGCCATCACGTTTGGCTTGCTCGGGGGTAAGCCCTACCTGGGGCTTTCGGGCAATCCGGCCGCGGCGTATGTGGGCTTTGAGATGCTTGCCCGTCCGGCGATTCGCAAGATGCGCGGTTTTGCCGAGGTTGCGCGTCCCGTGCAGCAGGCGACGCTCACACACGGCGTGAAAAAGCGACAGCATCGCCGCTTCTTCGATCGCGCCACGGTTTTGCGCGACTTCGAGACCGGTGAGCTGTTGGTGACCGAGGCTAAGACACAGAATTCGGCGCTGCTCGGCACGATGCAGCGGGCCAACTGTCTACTGCGTATTGACGAAGGACCGTGCGAGTTCAAGGCGGGCGATGCCGTGGACGTTGTTCGCGTCGACCTGCCCGAGGGCGCCGTGTTGTAGGAGGAATGCTATGGAGCTGAAGATTTCGATTGTGACGTGCTCGGATACGCGCGATCTTGCCCAGGACGAGGCTGGAGCCGCACTCGAGGAACTTATCGAGGCACAGGGCTGGACGGTCGCCTCACATGTGGTCGTGCGCGACGACGTCAGCGAGATCGGTGATGCCATTGTGGAAGCCGCCGATGAGTGCCACGCCAATGTCGTGCTCACCTGCGGCGGCACGGGGCTTTCGATGCGCGATGTAACGCCCGAGGCGACGCGTTCCGTCTGCGACCGCGATGTGCCGGGTATTGCAGAGGCAATCCGCGCGTATTCGATGACCAAGACGCGCCGCGCCATGCTCTCGCGTGCTATTTGCATGCAACGAGGTCATACACTTGTCGTAAACTTTCCCGGTTCTACGAAGGCCGCCCGCGAAAGCTGGGAGGCCATAGCGGACCAGCTGGAGCATGCGGCTCAGATGACAGCGGGCGGCGGACATACCAACTAAGCGGTTTACCTGCGGCGGGGCGACCTTATCGGTCGCTCCGCTTTTGTTTTCCGCCGAAGCGACACCGAGGTGCACGGTAACTTGAAACTATATTCTCTGGAGAGAATAATTTCTCATAATCATTATTCGCGCAGAAGTATAAGCTGATTGCAGATTAAAGCCCGCGGTGGGGTACCCGGGCACAAGATCCGAAAGGGTTGAATATGTTCGATTTGGTTTCTCGCCGCGGATTCGTCTCACTTTCTGCTGTCGCCGCTGCCGGCCTTGGTCTTGCCGGTTGCTCGGGCAGCAAGACGTCCGAGCCGGCCGGATCCGATGCCGGTTCTGCTAAGGCATCTTCCAAGAAAGCTGTCGAGCTGCAGGTCTTTGCCGCCAACTCGCTCGAGAAGGCCCTGCCCGAGGTTCAGGAGCTCTACACCGGGCAGACCGGCACCACCTTTGCCGACACGCAGTTTAAGGCCTCCGGCGACCTCGTTGAGCAGATGCGTGCCGGTGCCGCCGTCGACGTGCTCATCACGGCCTCCAAGGGCACCATGGACGACGCCGAAGCCGCCGAGCTCGTCGATGCCGACACGCGTGAGGACATGTTCGTCAACGACCTCGTGATCATTCGCGCCGAGGGCTCCGATACTAAGGTCGAGGCCATCGCCGACGTCGCGAATCTGGACGGTAAGATTGCCATTGGCGACGCCAAGACCGTCCCCGCCGGCAAGTACGCCAACCAGGCCCTGGCCTCCGTGGGCCTCTACACCGGTACCGAGGGCGACGACGGCGAGTATGCTCCCGAGATCGCCGACAAGGTGGCCCTGGCCGACAAGGTCGGCACTGCTGCGTCTTACGTCTCTACGGGCGACTGCGTGGCTGGTTTTGTCTACAGCTCCGACATCTTCCGCTACGACGGCATTGAGGAAGCCTTTGTGTGCCCCGAGGACTCGCACAAGCCCATCGTGTACCCGGGTGCCGTTGCCGAGAGCTCCGAGCACGCCGACAAGGCCAAGGCGTTCATCGACTTCTGCCTGACCAACAAGAAGGCCCAGAAGATTTGGGCCAAGTACGGCTTTGAGCTTTCCGCGTAGTGCGGCTTGGCGCGATAATTCCATCGTTTTGTTTTTCACTTCGTCCTTGTATTCGCTTGGAGCTTTTCGTGCTTAATAGATTCCGCATGCTTGTCGCCTGTGCTTTGACCTTCGCGCTTTGCTGGGTGCCGGGATTTGCGTTTGCCGGGGACGCTGAGCACGGGGCCCAGGTTGCTGCGACCGCTCATGGGCTTTCCTATGGGATCGAAGGTTTTGAGCGGTTGGCCAAGGGGACCGCTCGTGCCATGGAGGGCCAGCCTGAGGGCTACCGGTTTCCCGTTGACGAGGACGTGGACCTTGTAGTGGCGCCTGCTGCCGATCGCGTTGTGGTGTGGATATCGCCCAAGGCGGTCGAGAAGTATGGGTTGGATCCGCAGGACAACGAGTGCGTATCGGGTCTCAAGGCCCTCGTCTGTGAGCTCGACAGCGCAAACTGCATGGGAGGTGCGCAGCTGGGGGACGTGGATCTTCCTTGGTATGTCACGGCGGAAACAACGTTTGATGCCGGCGGGTATACCTATAGCTTTGACGAGCGCGGTGCGGATGGGGACCGCTATGTGGTGATTGCATCAGCCTCGGGTGATGCCAAGGGCGGCGCGCGTTGGCTTGATAGCGCTCAAATGGTAGAGGCATCGTCTGTCGTGTTGCGGGATGAGCAGGGCCCCTTGACCTCCTTGGCCTCCTTTTTGGGCGACATCGACTATCGTCCGTTTTGGGTGTCTATCAAAACGAGCGGCCTCGCCCTGCTGATCTCCTTTGCGCTGGGCCTGTTTGCCGCATGGAAGACCATGGGTACTACGAGCCGTATCAAGGGCCTGCTCGACTCGGTCTTTACCATCCCTATGGTGCTGCCGCCCACGGTTTGCGGCTTTCTGCTCCTCATGCTGTTTGGTCGATCGACCGGGGTCGGTCGGTGGCTTATCGCGCATGGCATCTCGATCGTCTTTACGTGGCCCGCGGCGGTGATATCCGCCGTGGTGGTGTCGTTTCCCCTGGTCTACCGCACGGCGCTCGGAGCCTTCGAGAGCCTCGACACGCAGATGCTCGACGCCGCGCGAACCTTGGGATGGTCCGAACGTCGCATCTTTGCCAAGCTCATGATGCCGCTTGGCTGGCCCTCGATTGCCGCCGGCACGGTGCTCGCCTTCGCGCGTGCCATGGGCGAGTTTGGCTGCACCCTGTTCTTTGCGGGCAACTACGCCGGCATTACCCAGACCATTCCCATCGCCATCTACTTTGAGTGGATGGGCGGCAACACGTCGGTGGCGCTCTTTTGGGTCATCGTCGTAATCGTGTTCAGTTTCCTGGTCATCCTGTTCATCAATATGTACACCGCTCATTCGCAAAAGTATCGCGAGCGGGGCCTTTCCCGTGCGGAGCGCAAGCGGATCAAAGATCTTGCCGGACAGGGCGATTCGCTCGACCCGGCGGGCGGCGATGCCTTGCGTATCGATCGCGAGGCGCTGGCCGAGCTCATGCGCGATGATGCCGCTTTGCAGGGAGGTCGATAGGCCATGTCGCTCGTTCTGGATATCAAAAAGCGCTATCCCGGGTTTATGCTCGACATGCAGCTTGAGGCCGGCGAGGATCGTGTGGCGCTGCTCGGTGCCTCGGGTTGCGGCAAGAGCTGTACGCTGCGCTGCATCGCCGGCGTGGAGACGCCCGACGAGGGCAAGATCGTCGTCAACGGCGTGACCTTTTTTGACTCGGCGACGGGCATCAACCTGTCGCCCCAGGAGCGAAAATGCGCCCTGCTGTTCCAAAACTATCAGCTGTTTCCCAACATGACGGTGGCCGATAACGTATGCGCCGGTGTAAAGGATGCGGGCGACGCCGCCGCGCGCAAAAAGCTCGCCGAGCGCTATCTGGGCATTTTCGGTCTGTCCGATTTTGCCGACCGCTATCCCGCGCGACTCTCGGGCGGTCAGCAACAACGTGTGGCGCTTGCCCGCATGGTGGCGGCGCATCCGGGCATTTTTATGTTCGACGAGCCCATGAGCGCACTCGATTCCTATCTTAAGAGCGCCCTCGAACAGAACATGCTCGACCTGTTCGATGTATGCAACCGCACCGTGCTCTACGTGAGCCACGACATCGACGAAGCGTGCCGCCTGTGCGGGCGCATCTGCGTGATGCACGACGGGCATGTTGAGGAGATCGGCTCCGTCGAGGACGTGGTCCGCCGTCCGCAGACGCTGGCGGCACTGCGCCTGACGGGCTGCAAGAACACAAGCCGGGCGCGCAAGATCGGCGACGAAGAAGTTGAGGCCCTCGACTGGGGCATGACCTTTAATGTGGGTCGCGAGGTTCCCGATAATGCAGCGTACCTGGGCATTCGCGCAAGCTACTTCCATGTTGACAATCGCGCGGAGCGGGGACGCAACAGCTATGATTTGCACGTGGCCCGCGTGAGCGATTCGCGTTTTGAGCGCCTGGTGCTGCTGGACGTGCCGCGCGCTGATGCGCCCACGCGTCTGCAGTGGAAGGTCAACAAGGTGGGCGTGCCTGTCGACGAGCTGCCGCAAGCAGGCGAGACGCTGCGCATGCACTTCGATGCGAGTAGAATCCACTTGGTTTGTCGATAGCGCCGGGTAATGCCGTCGGGGATATAAGCCTCGGCGGCTTTGTCTTGCCGCGCGCCGAATGAGGGATGGCAAACTCTTATCAATTAAGATAATTATTTATTAAACGACGGCACACGAGGCTGTCGTACGAATGTCAACGGTGTTCGCATGGTCGACGACCGTTGATATAGTTGACCTTAACTTGTAAAGGAGGGTGCGCACATGCCGCAGATGACATACATTCGCCGCGTTGCCGCGCGTGCCCTATATATGGCTCGGAGCCGCATATGAGCAGGTATGTTCACGGCTCCGGGAGAGACGACGCACAACTAAATAATCAGCTGCAAAGCAGGTTCCCCAAAATTCCGGGTTTAGGCGCGGTCGGGTTTTCGCCACCCACCGTGCAGCAATACCGTAGCTATTCATTTTTGATTCGAGAGGGGAACCGTCATGGCTGAAGAATTTGATTTCCATCCGATGTGGGAGAGCCTCGGCATGAATCTTGCCGACCACGACATGCTGCTGGGCGCCGTGGGCCAGATGTACGGCGATATGTTCCTGACGCAGAACAATCGCCCCAAGTCCACGTCCTACCTGGATTTTGTCGCCACCAACATCCACAGCGGCCGTATTAAGGAGATGCTCGACAAGAAGGAGGCCGGCGAGGCCACCAAGATCGTCGGTTCGTTCTGTGTGTACGTGCCCGAGGAGATCGTACTTGCCTGTGACGGCATTCCAGTTGGTCTGTGCTCGGGTGCCGACTGGGCGACCGACAAGGTCGAGGAGCATCTGCCGCGCAACACCTGCCCGCTCATCAAGAGCTTTGCCGGCTTTAAGCTGGGCGAGGTCTGCCCCTACATTGAGTCGAGTGACTTGGTGGTAGGCGAGAACACCTGCGATGGCAAGAAGAAGGCCTACGAGTTCTTTGCCACGCAAAAGAACATGTACGTCATGGATATTCCCAACGTGCACGACGAGTCGACGCTCGTGACCTGGAAGGCCGAGGTTAAAAAGCTTGCCGCCAAGATCGAGGAAGAGTGCGGCGTCACGATTACGCCTGAGCGCCTGAAGGCTGCCATCCACGCCGTCAACGAGAAGCGTCGCGCCCTGCAGCGTCTGGCTGCGACCCGCGCTGCCGATCCAGCGCCCATCAGCGGTCTCGACAGCCTGCTGACCGTTCAGGCCGCCTTTATGGATGACACGCCGCGTCTGACCGGCGCCATCAACGAAATGGCGGCTGAGTGCGAGCAGCGCGTTGAGGCCGGCGAGGGTGTGGCGCCCAAGGGCACCAAGCGCATCCTGTACACCGGTACGCCCATGGCCGTGCCCAACTGGAAGCTGTTCAACCTCATCGAGAAGGCCGGCGGCGTCGTGGTGGGCGAGGAGTCCTGCACGGGCTCGCGCTACTACAAGGACCTGGTCGACGAGTCCGGTGAGACGGTTGACGAGATGCTCGACGCCATCGCCGAGCGCTACTTTAAGATCAACTGCGCCGTCTTTACGCCCAACGACCAGCGTATGAAGGACATTGTCCAGATGGCCAAGGACCTGCATGCCGACGGCATCGTCGACGTGGCCTTGCAGTTCTGCACGCTCTACGAGATGGAGTCGTTTGCCGTGGAGAAGGCCGCCGAAGAGGCCGGCATCCCGTTTATGCACATCACGACCGACTACGCCGGCGAGGATGCAGGCCAACTGCAAACCAGGATTGAGGCTTTCTTGGAAACCATTTAGGGCTATCCGGTCCAGCGGCTTCCCCAAGCACCCGATCTTGCCGTTCAAACCATCGCTTGCATACCAAAGTACGCGGCGCTCCTCTTTCACGGCAACCTCGGGCACCTGGGAAAGCCGTTTCCTTGGTTGGTTAAAAGGTTTGTTAAGGAGTTATATGTCGGAAAATATTGAGCAGCCGTTGCCGTCCACGTTTGAGGAGTTCAACGAGCAACGCAAGGCGGCGTTTATTCGCGTCAAGGATTATAAGCAGGCGGGTAATCGCCTGGTCGGTTTTCTGTGCAGCTACACGCCGCTCGAGATTATCGATGCCGCGGGGGCTGCGAGCGTGGCGCTGTGCGGCACGTCCGACGAGGTGATTCCCGAGGCCGAGAAGGTGCTGCCGGCAAACCTGTGCCCGCTCATCAAGTCTACGTATGGTTTTGCCTATTCGCAAAAGTGCCCGTTTACGTACTTTAGCGACATGATCATCGGTGAGACCACCTGCGACGGCAAGAAGAAGATGTACGAGCTGCTCAACGAGCTCAAGCGCACGCACATTCTGCATCTTCCGCAGGGCCGCGATCGAGCCTACGAGCGCGAGGGCTGGTACGAGGAGTGCCGTCTGCTCAAGGAGGAGCTCGAGAACTTCTACGGCATCGCGATTACCGACGATGATCTGCGCGCTGCCGTCCGTCGTCGCAACCGCTTGCGTGCGGCCCAGCTCGAGATGTTTGCGCTGCAGGCCAACCAGCCGGCGGCCATGAGCGGCGTCGACCTGATGAGCACCATGTTTGCCGGTACGTTTAGCTTTGATATCGAGGCCTATACGCAGCAGCTGGAGCAAAAGGTTGTCAAGCCGCGCGAGGCCTACGACGCGAGCGAGCGCCCGGTTGCGGCGGATGCCAAGCGCATTCTGATCACCGGCTGCCCGGTGGGCGGCGTGATCAACAAGATCGGTCGCACCATCGAGTCCAACGGTGGTGTGGTCGTGTGCATGGACGACTGCTCGGGCGAGCGCACGGCGGCCATGATGATCGACCCGGAGGCTCCCGACATCCTTCGCGCCATCGCCGACCGTTACCTGGATATCAACTGCTCGGTCATGACGCCCAACGACGGTCGTATGGAAAACACGCTGGCCATGTGCGAGAAGTATCACGTCGATGGCGTAGTGGAGAGCGTGCTCCAGGCGTGCCACACCTTTAACGTGGAGAGTGCGCGCATGCAGGAGGCTGTCGAGGGTGCGGGCATTCCGTACATGAAGATCGAGACCGACTACAGCAACGGCGACATGGGACAGATCGAGACCCGCATCGCCGCCTTCATCGAAACCCTCTAGCTTCCTCAGGCACCGGATCTTGCTCCTCAAACCGTCGCTTGCGTACCCAATGTACGCTGCGCTCCTCTTTCGGGGCAATCTCCGGCACCTGAGAAACCTAGAGCTAAGGCGCCTGAACGCGCCGCTACCTTTGATGTTTAGATTGGGAGAGAGCCATGATAGGGATCGGGATCGATATCGGGTCTACGGCGGCTAAGGCTGCTGTGGTCGATGGAGGGGGTTCGGTGGCGTGGACGTGCGTGCAGCCAACCGGGTTCTCCTCGGTCGATGCTTCCGAGCGGCTGCGCGAGGCACTGGCAGCGGCGGGTTATGACGTGGCTGCCGACGACGTGCGCGTGGTCGCGACTGGCTACGGCCGTGTTGCCGTGCTCTATGCGCACAAGGTCGTGACCGAGATCACCTGTCACGGCACCGGCGCCGTGCGCCTGTTTGGCGACCACGGCACCGTGATCGACGTGGGCGGTCAGGACACCAAGGTCATTCAGGTCAATGGCGGTCGCGTGGCCAAGTTCGCCATGAACGACAAGTGCGCCGCCGGCACGGGGCGCTTTTTGGAGATCATGGCCGACCGCCTAGGCATTTCCCAGCAGCAGATGGCCGACCTGGCGCGTTCCGGCGAGCCCACCAAGATCAGCAGCATGTGCACGGTGTTTGCCGAAAGCGAGGTTATCAGCCTGATCGGTCGCGGTGAGCCGCGCGAGAACATTGCGCGTGGCGTGATCGACAGCGTGGTCTCGCGCGTGGCGACCATGGCCGGGCAGGCCGCGGGCGCCCCGTACTACCTGACCGGTGGCCTGTGCGAGAACGCCTTCGTGGTGGAGCGGTTGGGCGAGCTGCTGGGGTCGCCGGTGACCACCTCGCCCCAGGCTCGCTTTGCCGGTGCCATCGGCGCGGCGATTCGCGCACAGGCGCTCAATTAATGCATCCGCCGCAGGCTCGCATTCATGCGTATACTGGGAGAAAATGATTGACCGATGAGAGGAGGTATCGATGGCTGACGATCAGATTAAGCTCACGTCTATGACTGCCGCGAGCGGTTGAGCCGCTAAGTTGGCTCCTGGAGCCCTCGCCCAGGTCCTGGGCGATTTACCCAATGTGCATAACGACAACTTGCTCGTGGGGTTCGATACCTCCGACGATGCGAGCGTCTTTCGCGTTGGCGATAACTTGGGTCTCGTGCAGTCCATCGACTTCTTCCCACCGATGGTCGACGACCCGTTTTTGTTTGGCCAGATCGCCGCGGCAAACTCGCTGTCGGACATCTACGCCATGGGCGGGCGGCCGAGCCATGCCATGAACTTGCTGTGCATCCCGAGCTGTCTGGGCGTTGAGGTTGCCGGTCAGATTCTGGCGGGCGGCGCCGACAAGTGCGTCGAGGCGGGTTGCTCCATCGCGGGCGGTCACACCATCAACGACGACGAGCCCAAGTACGGCCTGTCCGTGAGCGGGTTTGTCGCGCTCGACCGCATGCTCGCCAACAGCGGCGCGCGCGTGGGCGATGCGTTACTGCTGACCAAGGCGGTTGGCTCGGGCATCATCACCACGGCCATTAAGGGCGAGCTCATCGAGCAGGACGAGGCCGCAGCCATGTTTGACTCGATGCGCACCCTCAACGAGGCTCCGATTCGTCTGGCCGAGGGACTTGAGCTTCACGGCTGCACCGACATCACGGGCTTTGGCCTGATCGGGCATGCGTGCGAGATGGCCGAGGGCTCGGGCGTGCAGATTGAGCTTGCGTCGGGGGCGGTGCCGCTCTTTGACCAGGTGCTCGACATGGCGCGTCTGGGCATTATCCCCGCGGGCTCCTACCGTAACCAGGACTTCTTTGGCCCGCGCGTGACGGCCGACGAAGACCTGGAGCCGGGCATGCTCGACGCGCTGTACGATCCGCAGACCTCGGGCGGTTTGCTCATCGCGGCGCCTGCCGCCGATGTGGATGAGCTTGCGCGCCGTCTGCATGCCGAAGGACGTATTGCCGCCGTCGTCGGTCGCGTGTGCGAACCGGTGCCAGGCGGTCCTGCCGTCCACGTTGTGCATTAAGGAAAACCGTTTATGCGACCGCCTACTGTTCTGGGCGGTCCCTATTGAAAGGATGTAGCTATGTCTACCAAGATTGAAGTCAATGCCATGGGCGATGCCTGCCCGCTGCCCGTCGTCAAGACGCTTAAGGCGCTCAAACAGCTTGATGGCGAGGGTGCCGTGGTGACCGCGGTCGATAACGAGACCGCCGTCAAGAACATCTCCAAGATGGCGCAGGAGAAGGGCTGCACGGCCTCGGTCGAGAAGATCTCGGACGCCGAGTGGCACGTGACCGTGGCGACCTCTGGCGCCGTTGCCGTGGCCGATCCCGAGCAGGATGGCGCTGCCTTCTGTGATGCCAGCGCCGGCAAGGGCAAGCTCGTCATTTCCGTCTACACCGACTGCATGGGTCGCGGCGACGACGAGCTGGGCCACAAGCTCATGAAGGCCTTCATCTTTGCCGTGACGCAGCAGGAGGAGCTGCCCGCGACCATGTTGTTCTACAACGGCGGCGCCAAGCTCACCGTCGAGGGCTCGCCGGTGCTCGACGACCTGAAGGGCCTGGCCGAGCAGGGTGTCGAGATCCTTACCTGCGGTACCTGCCTGGACCACTATGGCATTAAAGACCAGCTCGCGGTGGGCGAGGTCACCAACATGTACGTGATCGTGGAGAAGATGGAGCAGGCCGTGCGCGTCGTGCGCCCGTAGCGTTTGGGCGGGATTGCCATGAGGGAGAAGCGCCCGGCGCTTGTCATCACGTTTCCTACCACGGCGGCCGCCATGGGGTGCGAGACCCTATGCGTCGAGCGCGGCCTTCCCGGGCGCACGATTCCCGTGCCCGGGGAGGTCGCTGCCGGCTGCGGCTTGGCGTGGAAGGCGCTCCCTTCGGATGAGGACCTGCTGCGCGGCGAGCTTGCCGCGGCGGGCGTCCCCACCGAGGGCTTTACGGTAATCGACATGTGGGAGGTCGTGCGATGATCTACCTGGATAACGCGGCGACGACCATGCATAAGCCGCAGACGGTGATCGATGCCGTGACGCAGGCGATGTGTTCGCTCGGTAATGCCGGGCGCGGGGCCACGTCGGGTGCCCTCGATGCCGCTCGTACGATTCATGCTTGCCGTGCCAAGCTTGCGCGCTTGCTGGGCTGCCCGAGGGCGGACCATGTTTGTTTTACGCCCAACTCTACGGCGGCGCTCAACACGGCGATTAACGGCGTGGTGCGTCCCGGCGACCGCGTGGTCACAACGGTGCTTGAGCACAACTCCGTGCTGCGCCCGCTCAACCGCCTGACGGCAGAGCAGGGCGTGACTGTTGAGCATGCGGGCTGCGACGCGAACGGCGTGCTCGACTACGACGAGCTCGAGCGGCTGATCACGCCCGGTACGCGTGCCGTGGTGGTGACGCACGCCTCCAATGTGACCGGCAACGCGGTCGACATTGCGCGCGTAGCAGCCATGGCCCATGCGGCCGGCGCGCTGGTGATCGTCGATGCCTCGCAGTCTGCCGGCACGGCGCATATCGATATGCAGGCCATGGGGCTCGACGTGGTGTGCTTTACCGGCCACAAGGGGCTCATGGGTCCGCAGGGGACCGGCGGCCTGGCCGTGGCAGAGGGTATTGACGTAGCCCCTTGGGCCATGGGCGGTACGGGCGTGCACAGTTTCGATGCGCTGCAGCCGCTTGAGTGGCCCACGCGCCTTGAGGCGGGCACGCTCAACGGCCACGGTATCGCCGGCCTTTCCGCTGGTCTCGACTTTATCGAGGCCCAGGGTGGGGTCGAGGCGATTGCTGCCCACGAGCGTGCGCTTGCCGATCGCTTCCTTGCCGGCGTGCGCGAGATTCCGGGGATTAAGCTCTACGGTGCCTTTGACCAGCCGACGCACTCTGCGATTGTGTCGCTCAACGTGGGCGATATCGATTCTGCCGAGATCTCGGATGCGCTCATGCAAGGGTGGGGGATTGCGACGCGCCCCGGCGCCCATTGCGCCCCGCTCATGCACCGTGCGCTGGGAACCGAGCGCCAGGGTGTCGTTCGCTTCTCGTTTGGGTATTTCAACACGGACGAGGAAGTTGACACCGCGATCGACGCTTTGCGCGATTTAGCCTGCTAAAGCTGCTAGACCGTTTATACTTGCGGGACGGGTGTTTTTGCCCGTCCCGTTTTTGTTTCGATTCGAAAGGTGCTCTCATGGCTTCATCCGCCCCGCGCGGTCTGCGCTCCGACCATGTCGTCACCGTCGGCATCGCCCTGTTCTCGATGCTCTTTGGCGCCGGCAACCTCATAATTCCGCCGCTGCTGGCGCTGCAGGCGGGCTCTGCCACGCCGGTCGCCATGCTCGGCTTTCTCATCGCTGCCATCGGCCTGCCCGTCATGGGCTTTATCGCCGTGGCGCTTGCCGGAACGGCGCGCGAGCTTGCCGGCCGCGTGCACCCCAAGTTCGGTGAGTTCTTTGTCGCGGCGGTCTATTTAGCGATCGGCCCGTGCCTGGCCATTCCGCGTACGAGCTCCACGGCCTTCGAGATGCTGGTGCCGCTGCTGCCCGAGGGCGTCTCGCTTGGCACGGCTCGCCTGGTGTTTGCCGTTGGCTTCTTTGTCGTCGCGTTTGCGCTCACGCTGCGTCCGGGCGTCATCACGCGCGTGCTCGGCCGCATTACGGGCCCCGCGCTCATTGCGCTCATCGTGCTGGTTGTGGGTGCTGCCGTAATCTCGCCGCTGGGACCGGCTGCTGCGCCTCAGGCTCCCTACGATGCGGGCGCTGCCGTGCAAGGCTTTTTGACCGGGTACCAGACCATGGACCTGCTCGCGTCGCTCGCCTTTGGCATCATCATCGCCGAGACCATCCATGATCTTGGTGTTACCGACGATAAGCGCGTGGCCTTCGAGATCTCGCGCTCCGGTGTGATCGCCGGCGTGCTCATGGCCATCATCTACTGCGGCCTGGCGCTTGCCGGCATGCAGCTCGGCACGGTTATGCCCGACGCCACCAACGGCGCCGCCATCCTTGCCCGTTCGGCCTCCATGCACTTTGGCCTAGCCGGCACGGTCGTGGTCTTTGCGATCTTCTTCCTCGCCTGCATGAACGTGTGCATCGGCCTCATCAGCTGCTGCTCGCGTTACTTCTGCGAGACGTATGTGGTTAAAGGGGGAGCGGAGGCCTCCGAGGAGGCCATGCGCCATCCCTTTGCGGTTCTCGCCTTTGTGTTCGCGGCGTTTTCGTGCGTGCTCTCCAACGTGGGCCTCGACGTGATCCTTATGTTCTCGGTGCCCATGCTCAACGCCTTGTAT
Organism: Collinsella sp.; assembly: GCA_036550355.1. Taxonomy (GTDB): domain Bacteria; phylum Actinomycetota; class Coriobacteriia; order Coriobacteriales; family Coriobacteriaceae; genus Collinsella. The sequence continues at coordinate 40,152 of JAXKGN010000012.1, read as the reverse complement.
CCCGTCGCCATCGTGCTGGTGCTTATGGGCCTGGTGCACGGTTTTTGCGACGCGCATCCGCAGGTGTGGGTTTGGGTCGGCGGCGTTGTCGCGGTGCAGAGCGTGATTACCTCGGTTCGAGACGCGTTCTTTGCGGGTGCGTGGCTGCCGTTCGATGCGCTGCCGCTGGCGGACATTGGAGCCGCGTGGGCGCCGGTTGCCGTGGTGGCGTTTGTGATCGGTCTGCTCCACAGCAAGTTTGTCGCACATTCGAGGAGCTAGGGTTTCTGCGCTTGCACAGGCGGGGAGTCTCCCCTATAATTTCCTTCGCTTTGGGACACGCAAGGTTTAGACCTTAGCTGCTCAACACCTTCGGGACGTGGCGCAGTTTGGTAGCGCGCCTGCTTTGGGAGCAGGATGTCGCAGGTTCAAATCCTGTCGTCCCGACCATATCTTGCGGGCGTAGTTCAATGGTAGAACCCCAGCCTTCCAAGCTGATGACGCGGGTTCGATTCCCGTCGCCCGCTCCATAAGATAGCTTAACGGCTCTGGTTCCATTTGGTGCCAGAGCCGTTTTCATATACATGCCGGGGACCCCACATCCCCTCCTAAGTTGCGGTGAAATACGGACTGTTTTTCGGCTTTTATGGCCCATGTAGTCCGTATTTCACCGCAACTATTTGTAAGGTTGGATTTTGATGCCGTTGGGAGGGTCGTAGCGACCGTCTACCGAGAGTGGAAATATTTTTTGAAGCCTTGACCTGCGACGTCAAGCTTTTGGTCAGCTTTTGGCAAGGCCTGCGGACGGAAGCATGCGATAGCGTAATGGTATTCTCTCCGCCGTGATGGTTATGGGGGTTGGCCATGCTCGATAAAGGCAAACATTTTCCGCAGTCATATGCCAAGATGCTGTTTTCCACTCTCGGGATTCATCATGACGAGCAGCTATTGATAACGATTGATCCTTGGGATGAGCGGCGCGCGCGTGAGCTTATGCAAGAAGAACTTTTAATTCGACTCTATAACCATGTGTACGCTGATCCTGTTTATTGGAACCACCTTGACGTGGAAGCCCGCATTTTCCAGCTTGCATCTGCTATTGCGGCCGTCGAGCCGGATGCCATTTTCTGCGGTTCAACGGCGGCACTGCTGTACGGTATCGGCTCCGCTTACTCGCTGCTTAATGCCGTTCAGATGTTGTTGCCGAGATCTTCCAGGCGCGATACATATGAGTTCGTTGAGTATCGTCGATGGCGCCCGGGTGAGGTATGGCGGTTCGGCCCGTTTACGCTGACAGACCCCTATCGGACGGTGGTCGATATTGCCCGCACGAGTGCATTTCGGTATGCGCTTGGCTACGTCGATGGATTGGCTCGCGAGTATGATGTCGACCGCGAGGAGCTGCGTGCGTATGCGCAGACCAATTGCCGCGGTTTGCATGGCATCTCCCGTGCGTTTGGCGTGTTCGAGTATATGGACGGAAGGTCGGATAACGGGGGAGAGTCCGAGGCGCGAGCGGCAATGATCCTTGCTGGCGTCGCTGCGCCTGAGCTTCAGGTTGAGATTGCTCGGCCAGGAAGCGCCGGCTATTATCTGGCAGATTATGGTTGGCAGATGCCAGATGGGTCATGGATGTTGGCAGAGCTTCATGGTTTGGGTAAGTTTGAGGACGAAACTCAAAAAGATTTGGAACATGCTGCGGCAAAAACCTATCGAGCCGCCTTATTGCGCGATGCGAACTTGCGCGCCATGGGTCATAACGTCATTCATTTCAAACTCTCGGACACATATGATGTCGAAGAGTTTGGCGCTATGATGCGCGGTTGCGGCATTCCGACAACAAAACCCTACGCCGACTCCCGATAGTGAAATCATTTGCAGCCAACCTTCAATAAGTTGCGGTGAAATGCGGACTGTTGAGGCCTTTAAAGGCATGAAACAGTCCGTATTTCACCGCAACTTAGGAGGGGATGGGGCTGAGGGGCGGGCGATGCCGTTGCCTGTCGGTTAGTGGCGGGGTTGGTGGCGGAGCTTGTCGATGGTGGCGTCGGTGCTGTGACTGCGGGCGTCGGTGCTTCGGCTATGGGCTCCGTGGGTTGCGCGGCCATCGCGAGCGTCGGCAGCGGTTTGGCGTTTACGGCGGTAATCGATCATGCCTTGGATGATAGGCTTGCCAAAGCTCACGACATCATCGTTGTAGATGGCGGTTCGGGCTGCGAGGAGGCAGTCGGTAAAGTCCATATGGGTCTTGCCAAAGAGTTTGACGGCAAGGGCGACAACGGTGGGCTCGTCGACCATGACGTCATCGAGCAGCCTTTTCATGGCCGCAGCAATCTCAACGCGGGGAACCTTATAGACGTCGCGCAGCGTGACCACGACGCGCGTGATGATTTCGGGGTAGACACGAGCGGTGCGCGTGGCGATGACCTTGGCGGCGCGCGGTGACAGAACTTCGTCGTCGTCAAGCATGTAGCGTAGGATGACGGTCTCGTCGATGATGGTGCTACTCATGGATATCTACTTCCTCGGGACCCAAAATCGAATCGTCGCTTTCTGTGGCAAGGTACTCAATCCAGGCATTGCGCTCCTCGGAGCGGCGATTGGGGTCCCCATAGGCTTTGAGCGATCCATAGGCGGCGATGCCGTCCTTTGAGCGCACAGCGACCGGCTGAAAGGGGAGCTTGCGCATCAAAATGCTCTGCGCGACAAAAAGGCGCACGGCCTCGGCGAGCGATGTGCCCATGGCGTCGTAGAGACGCTCGGCATGCTGCTTGTCTTCCTCGCGAATGCGCACCTGCAGGATGGCTCGTTTTTGAGTCGATGACATCACTGGCCTCCCTTAATGGGCGTGCAATTTGAAGAGTCAAATACAGCATTGGCTAATAATAGCCAATCATACAACCACTACTTTATTGCATTAGAGTAACTGAGTGTAAACGATATTACAAACGTATTACATCCTTCAGAAATGAGCGTGAAATCTTTCTTGGGCGTACGCATGTAATACACTCACCTTTATAGCTACCCAAGAATAATTCCAACCTGCCAAAACCCCTGCAATACACCCGTATTGCAGGGCCTATGCTCAAGTTTGCCCCCTGCAACTGCGTATATTCAACCTGTATACCGTTGGAGAAATTCTACCGAGTGCCTGTTTCGCCGCATGCATTCGATACGCCGATGCCAGGCCACGGGCGGTCCGGGGCAACGTCGACAGGGTCTCTCCGGCATGGGATTCAGGAGGGAGTGAACAACATGGGCAATAAACGAGTCGTAGCCGATTCCTCACGCTGCATTGGGTGCCAAACCTGTATGGCGGCGTGCATCGAGGCGCACGACATCCCCGGCAACATCGCCGCGCCGCGCCTGCGCGTGACGCGTACGTACGAGATCTCCGCACCGGTGGCTTGCCATCACTGCGAGGATGCCCCGTGCGCGAAGGCCTGTCCTACGGGCGCCTTGTTCTTTGATCCAAAGAACCATCGCATCGGCGTTAACGAGGACAACTGCATCGGCTGCAAGAGCTGCGTCATGGCATGCCCCTTTGGCGCCGTGAGCGTGGCGACCACGCAGGTTCCGGTCTTGATGGGCGACGTTCGCGTGGGTTCGCAGACCAAGAGCTTCGTGCTCAAGTGCGACCTGTGCGTGGACCGTCCCGGCGGTCCGGCGTGTGCCGAGGCGTGCCCGACCAAGGGCCTCACCCTGGTAGACGAGGAGCGTCTGGCAGAACTGACTGCCGAGCGTGCCCGCGCCACCATCGAAAACGAGGCGTAAGCGTTGGGGCGACAGGCCCAATGATTGTCAAATTAGTACCGAGTAATCGGTAGCAGAAAAAGGAAGGAGGGTGTCATGGAGAAGCATAAAGTGATTTGCCCGTACTGCGGCGCCGGTTGCCAGTTTAACCTCCTGGTCCAAAACGGCCAGGTCGTGGGCACCGAACCGCTCAACGGCATCACCAACCAGAGCGAGCTGTGCCTTAAGGGCATGAGCGGCTACGACTTCATCAACGACACCAAGATCTTGACTCCTCGCGTACTGCACCCGATGATCCGCCGCACTAAGGGCGCGGATCTTGAGCGCGTAAGCTGGGACGAGGCACTGGATTTCACCGCATCTAAGATGCAGGCCATAATTGACGAATATGGTCCTAACGCTGTCATGACCACCGGCTCTTCGCGAGGCGGCGGCAATGAGGCGAACTACGTCATGCAGAAGTTTACGCGTGCGTGCATCGGCACCCACAGCGTGGACAACTGCGCCCGTACTTGACACGGCCCTACTGTCCTCGGTCTGATGGACACGGTTGGTTCAGGTTGCATGTCATGCTCCATCCCCGGTATGGAGGATGCGGGCTGCATTTTCCTCTTCGGCTATAACCCTGCCGATTCGCACCCCATCGTCGCAAGGCGTATCGTGCGAGCCAAAGAAAAGGGTTGCAAGATCATCGTCGCCGACCCGCGCCATATCGAAACCGCGCGTATCGCCGATCTCTACCTTCCGATCAAGAACGGTTGCAACGTTGCGTTCCTCAACGCCTTTGCCAACTGCTTGGTCAACGATGGCCTCTACGACAAGGAATTCGTCGCCGAGCACACGAACGGCTTTGACGAATGGTGGGAGACCATCAAGAACTACACTCCCGAATCCGTACAGGACATCACGGGTGTCGAGCCCGCGCTGATCCACCAAGCTGCCGAGATGTACGCCACGGCGAAGCCCTCTGCCATCATTGGCTGGGGCATGGGCGTATGCCAGCAGAAGCAGAACCTGAAGACGGTGCACACCATCGCCTCCATCGCCTGCGTTGCCGGCCAGATCGGCAAACCCAATTCCGGCCTCGCGCCCGTGCGCGGTCAGAATAACGTCCAGGGCTCCTGCGATATGGGCATGCTGCCCAACCTGTACCCTGGCTACCAGAAGGTCACCGACCCGGCAGTGCGTGCCAAGTTTGCCAAGGCTTGGGGCGTGCCCGAGGAAAAGCTCCCGCTCGAGGAGGGCTATAAGCTCACCGACCTGGGCCACCTGGTCGACGAGGGCAAGGTGCACTGCTTCTACAACTACGGCGAGGACCCGGTGCAGACCGAGCCCGATTCGGCCGGTATGCGCAAGACGCTCTCCGAGCTGGATCTGTTCATCTGCCAGGACATCTTTATGACGCAGACGACCATGCTCGCCGACGTCATCCTGCCTGCCACCTCTTGGGGCGAGCACGAGGGTGTCTTTACCGCATCCGACCGTAGCTTCCAGCACTTTGACGCGGCCGTTCCGCCCAAGGGCGAGTGCCGTCACGACTGGGAGATCTTCGCGGACCTGTCCACGCGTATGGGCTATCCCATGCACTACGACAACACCGAGCAGATCTGGAACGAGTGCATTAGCCTGTGCCCCAACTTTGTGGGCGCGACCTACGAGAAGATGGCTCCCGAGGGCGGCTACGCCCAGTGGCCCGTCAAGAGCACCGATGTGAACGACCACGGTACGCCCGACATGTTCGCTGGTGGCAAGTTCACCACCAAGGACGGCCGCGCCAACCTGATGGCGCACGACTGGGAGGCGCCCTCCGAGCTTCCCGACGATGAGTACCCGCTCATCCTGTGCACCGTCCGCGAGGTCGGCCACTACAGCTGCCGCTCGATGACCGGCAACTGCAAGACGCTGGCGCTGCTTGCCGACGAGCCCGGCTTTGTCCGCATGAATCCCGCGGACGCCCAGGCGCGCGGCATCAAGAATGGCGACATCGTCTCGATTCACAGCCGCCGCGGCCAGGTATACAGCCGTGCCGACGTGAGCGATCGCATCAACAAGGGCACGGTCTACATGACCTACCAGTGGTGGATCGGCAAGTGCAACGAGCTGACCATTCACAAGGTCGACCCGGTCTCGCATACGCCCGAGGACAAGTTCTCCGCCTGCCAGGTCGACGCCATTGCCGACCAGGTTTGGGCAGAGGGCGAAGTCGAGCGTCAGTACACCGAGCTCAAGCAGGCTCTGGTGGACGCCGCCGCTCCCCAAGACGTTGAGCCCGGCGCCGCCAAGTTCGACGACGAGACGCACGTGAACCAAATCGTGTAGTCCCGTTCTCGTTGGCTATTTGGGCCGGGCGTCCCGTACGTTCGGGAGCCCGGCCCGTTATTTTGAAAGGAAGTGGGGATGAACCGCTTCATCGACATCAACCCGGAGAGGTGCATCGGCTGCGGAACATGCCAGTCCGCCTGTGCCGACGCCCACCGGATGCAGGGTCTTCAGGATACGCCGCGCTTGGCGCTCGTGAAGACCGGCGGTATTTCGGCCGCCCTTGCCTGCCACCATTGCGAGGGTGCCCCCTGCGCCGAGGTTTGCCCGGTGAATGCCATCGAGCACGATGGCGATCGCATCCACGTCAAGGAGCAGGAGTGCATCGGGTGCAGGCTGTGCGCCATCGCGTGCCCCTTCGGAGCCATCCATCCCGATGGCACGTCTATCGCCGGTGTCGCTGGCATGTGCGACCCGACGCCTTCGTATCCTAAGTCCCTGAGCAGCCTGCTTACGTGGGCTCCTGGTCAGTACACCTGCGCCGTCAAGTGCGACCTGTGCGCATTCGATCCGGACGGCCCGCATTGTGTGGCGGCGTGCCCTACCAAGGCGCTGACCGTCATGGGTGGCGCGGCCGATCGCGAGCTCGACGAGGCCAAGCGCCTGCGCTCGATCGAAAACGGTCCGGTCGTCGACGTTACCGCTGTGGCCCAGGGCCTGTCCGAGAAAGCAGAAGGGAGCGTAAACAATGGATAGCATGACGCTGTTTATCGCATCGCTTGCCGTCTCGTGCATCGGTGCGCTCGCCTCGGTTCTGCTGATCAAGGCCGATAACGCCGCCAAGACCGCCGGCTGCCTAATCGGCGCCGTCGCCGCGGTGCTTTCGTTTGTGGCCGGTATCCAGGCCGTGCTGGGCGATGTCACGTCGGTCGACACCATCGTGTTCTTCCCGTTTGCCCATTTCCAGCTGCTGCTCAACCAGCTGTCCGGCCTGTTCGTGGCGCTCATCTCGGTGCTCGCGTTTGCCGGCTCGATCTACGGTCTCAACTACTTTGATGAGTACCCGGGCAAAAAGGGCCGCGCCGGCTTCTTCTTTAACACCTTTGTGGCGTCCATGATGCTCGTCATCACCGCCGACAACGTGTTTTGGTTCCTGGTCGCCTTTGAGCTCATGTCGCTGACCTCGTACTTCCTGGTCGTGATCGAGGAGAACGAGAACTCCATCCATGGCGGTTGGCTCTACTTTGTGATCGCGCACGTGGGCTTTGTGCTCATCATGGCGAGCTTCCTCACCATGACCAACTTCGCCGGTGGCTCGTTTGCCTTTGCGGATTTCCGCGCTACGCAGTTTAGCCCCGCGGTCGCATCCGTGTGCTTCGTGCTCGCCTTCTTTGGCTTTGGCGCCAAGGCCGGTATTATCCCGCTGCACGGCTGGCTGCCCAAGGCACATCCCGAGGCGCCGTCCAACGTGTCGGCCCTCATGTCCGGCGGCATGATCAAGATCGCTATCTTCGGCATCCTCAAGGTGGGCCTCGACCTGCTCTCCGCCTCGGGCGTTCAGGTCTGGTGGGGCCTTATGGTCATGGTCTTCGGTGCGATCTCGTCGGTCCTCGGCGTGGCCTTCGCCCTGCAGGAGCATGACATCAAGCGCCTGCTGGCCTATCACTCCGTCGAGAACATCGGCATCATTCTGCTCGGCGTCGGCGCCTCCATGGCCGCCATGGGGCTCAACTCGGTCGGCATCGCCGTCCTGGCTCTGATGGCCGCCCTCTACCACACGTTTAACCACGCTATGTTTAAGGGCGAGCTGTTCTTGGGCGCCGGTGCGCTGCTGTACTCCACGGGTACGCGCAATATGGAGAAGATGGGCGGCCTGTTCCGTCGTATGCCGGCAACGGCCATCTGCTTCCTTATTGGCGCGCTTGCCATCTCGGCCATCCCGCCCTTCAACGGCTTTGTGTCCGAGTGGTTTACCTACCAGTCGCTCTTTAACGCCGCCATGCAGGGCGACAAGGCCGTCATGATCGTGGCCGTGTTCGCTGCCGTCGCGCTTGCCATTACCGGCGCTCTGGCCGTCACGTGCTTCGTCAAGGCCTATGGCGTCTCCTTTGCCTCCGCGCCCCGCTCCGAGGCCGCGGCCAATGCCAAGGAGGTTCCCGCCCCCATGGTGTTTGCGCAGGGCCTGCTCGCGGCCATCTGCGTCGTGCTGGGCATTGGCGCTCCCGTGATCGCGCCCGTGCTGGTCGATGTCGCCGCGTCCGTGCTGCATCCGTACGGTGGCGTGTTTGCCGCCGAGGGCATGGAGCTCATGAACCAATACTCCGGCGCTGCCACCTCCACGCCCGCGATCGCTATTGCGCTCGTGGTACTTGTCGGCCTTGCCTGCGGTTATCGCAAGCTTAAGACCGTCGGCAAGGTGCAGAAGTCCCAGCCGTGGGCATGCGGCTATGCTCCCAACGAGCATATGCCCGTCGTGGCCACGACCTTCGCCTCCGAGGTGTCCTGGTTTATGCAGCCGCTCTACACGCTGCGCGACCGCTGCACGGCCGTCTGCTGGTCCATCGCTCACTTCTTCCAGAAGCTCACCGGTGTGGCCGAGGCTGTGGAGCCCGTACCCGACAAGGTTCTCGTCGATGCCCCGCATAAGGGTGTCGAGAAGCTCGCCGACCTCGCGACTAAGCTCGAGGGCGGCAACTACAGCATCTATATCTGCTACATCGTCGCGGCACTCGTGGTGTTCCTCGTGCTCGCCGTGCAAATGGGTTAAGGAGGGGAGAGCATGAACAACATCGTACTTGCCGTTCTGCAGGGCGTGGTCGTCATGGCCGTCGCGCCGTTCTTCTCCGGTCTCGGCCGCGTGATCCGTGCCAAGATGCACAACCGTCGCGGCCCCAGCATCATGCAGGACTACCGCGACCTGGCAAAGCTCTTTGCGCGTCCCGAGTCCCAGAGCGAGGATGCGAGCTTTGCGCTGCGCATCATGCCGCCGCTGTTCTTCGCCGTCGCCTTTATGCTCGCGATGGGCCTGCCGCTCTTTACGGCACAAAGCCCCATCCCGGTCTTTGGTGACGCCATCACCATCATGTACAGCCTGGCGCTCGCCCGCTTCTTCTTCGCCCTCTGCGGTGTGGATTCGTCCAACGCCTACGCCGGTATCGGCGGCGTCCGCGAGCTGCTCATGAGCGTGCTCATCGAGCCGTCCATGCTGCTGGCGCTGTTTGCCGCCGCCCTGGTGTGCGGCTCCACCGACATCGCCACCATGGGCCAGCACATCATGACGGGTGCCATCGACGCGCCGGTCGCCGTGATCCTCGCCGGCATCGCCTTTGCGATCGCCTGCTACATGGAACTCGGCAAGCTGCCCTTTGATCAGGCCGAGGCCGAGCAGGAGCTTCAGGAAGGACCGCTCGCCGAGCTTTCCGGCCCGTCGCTCGCCATGGCCAAGCTCGCCATGTCCATGAAGCAGGTCCTGGTCGTCGCTTGGTTCTGTGCGATCTTCGTCCCCTGGGGCGAGCCCGCGACCGTGGGCGCCGCCGTCGTTCTGGGTGCAGTCATCTTCCTGGTGAAGTGCCTGGTCGACTTTGTGGTATGCGGCGTGATCGAGAACTCCTGCTCGCGCTCGCGTTTTAAGGTGCTCGGTAATCAGACTTGGGCCGTCGTGGGCATCGCCGTTCTGGCGTTTGTCTTCGTGGTCGTCGGCGTGTAGGAGAAGGGAGAAACAATGTCATTTGCAGTCAGTCTGTCCCTTCTCGGCTTGGTCGCTATCGCGGCCCCGATGGTGGCCTCGGTGCTCGTCGCCCTGTTCCCCCGTCCGTACGCCAAGTGGTTCAGCGTTTTGGGTGCCGCCGTCTCGACGGTCTGCACCATCGCCCTCGCCGCGAATTTCGCTGGCGCCGGCATGCCCGGCACGCAGGTTCCCCTGATCTCGTTTGGGCAGACCCTCGTCATGGGATTCACCTTCGATCGCATGAGCACGCTGCTCGCGCCCGCCTTTGTGGGTATCGGCCTGCTTGTCGTGATCTATTCGATTCCCTATATGAGCGAGAATAACCGTGAGCATCCTGACGCACCGCGTCGTCGCTTCTACGCGTACCTCGCGACCTTCATCGGTGCCATGGCCGGCCTTGTGTACAGCTCGACCCTTTTGGGCCAGCTCGTGTTCTTTGAGATCACGGGTGCCTGCTCTTGGGGCCTCATCAGCTACTACATGTCGCCTACGGCCAAGAAGGCTGGCATGAAGGCCCTGATCATTACGCATATCGGTGCGCTCGGCCTGTATCTGGGCGCCGCCATCGTGTTTGCCCACACCGGCACCTTCGCCATCACTGCGATTGCCGGCCTCGACGCCAAGCTCAAGGCTATCGTCCTTTTGCTCGTGCTGTTTGCGGCCTGGGCCAAGTCCGCACAGGTTCCCATGTACATGTGGCTGCCTTCGGCCATGGAGGCGCCGACGCCTGTTTCGGCCTACCTGCATGGCGCCTCGATGGTCAAGGTCGGCGTGTGCGTGTTCGCGCGTGCACTCGTCTCTGCCGGCGAGATTCCCGAGATCGTGGGCTGGGTTGCCATTATCGACGCCATGGTCACCATGCTCTTTGGTTTCCTTATGTACCTGCCGCAAAAGGACATGAAGCGTCTGCTGGCCTTCTCCACGATCGCCCAGCTCTCCTACGTGTTCTTTGGTCTGGGCCTTTCGGTCTTTGGCAGCCAGCTGGCCTTTGACGGTGCCGTGTGCCACATCTTTAACCACGCTTTCGCCAAGACGCTGTTCTTCCTGATCGCCGGTTCGTTCTCCTTTACGCTCGGCACGCGTATGCTGCCCAAGCTTCGCGGCATCGTAAAGAAGTACCCGATCTCGGGCGTGGGCTTTGGTGTCGCCGCGCTCGCCATTGCCGGCGTGCCGCCCATGAACACGTTCTTCTCGAAGTTCCAGATCATTGCCGGCGGTTTTTCCGTGGGTGCCGGCAACGTCGCGATCCTGGTGCTCGTGTGCATCATGGTCGCCGAGACCGTCGCCACCTTCGCCTGGTTCCTCAAGTGGATGGGCTATTGCCTGCCCGGCGAGCCGAGCGACGAGGTCGCTGCGGGAGCCCCGCTTCCCCGCGCGATGGCGTTCGTGTTCATCGTGCTCATCATCATGGTTATCGTCAGCGGCCCGCTTTCGGCCAGCTGGATCGGTTAGGAGGTAGAACGACATGGGTTATTCGATCGTCAACATCCTTGGCGGCCTTCTGATCGTCACGTCCACCATGGTGGTCGTCTCAAAGAACATCAAGCACGCCATCAGCTGGTATGCGGTGCAGTCGCTGGTGCTCGTGGGTCTGCTCGCCACGCTCGGTGTCACCACCGGTGCGCAGGAGCTGCTCTTGTGGGCTGGATCTGCCTTTATCACCAAGGTCGTCCTGGTCCCTTATATCCTCAACCGCGCATACAAGAAGATGGGCGGGCCGAGCGACGCATCGCTCAAGGCCGGCCTTAAGCCCGCGTGGGCCATCTGCATCATCGCCGTGGAGGTCGCGATCTGCTTTGCCGTCGTGACGCAGATCAGCCTGCCCACGGCCGAGGTCGCAACGCCTGCGCTCGCCATTAGCTTCGCTCACTTCTTTGTGGGCCTCACCTGCATCATCTCGCAGCGCAACATCATGAAGCAGATCTTTGGATACTGCCTTATGGAAAACGGCAGCCATGTGACGCTCGCGCTTTTGGCCCCCACCGCTCCCGAGATCATCGAGATCGGTATCGCCACCGACGCTATCTTTGCCGTCATCATCATGTCCATCGTCGTGCGTCGCATTTGGGACGACTCCCACTCGCTCGATGCGCGCGACCTGTCCGAGCTGAGGGGGTAGTCCATGGAAACGTTGATTCTCGCCCTGCTCGCGACTCCTCTGGTGTTCTCGCTGGTCATGGCGTTTTTGCCCAAGAACACGTCCTATAACGTGTTTGCCGGTCTCAACCTGGTCTCCGTCGCAGCCGTCCTGGTGCTGTCGATTGTGACGGCCGGTGACGTCCTTATGAGCGGCGACACCGCGAGCGCTCTTGGCCTGTGGTTCCACCTCGATTCGCTGGGCGCCATCTTTGTGCTGCTCATCGGCTTTATCGGTTTTCTTACCGGGCTGTTCTCGCTGCCCTATGTAAAGGCCGATATCGAGGAGGGCTCCATGCCCGCCGAGCGCGCCAAGCAGTATTTTGCGCTGTTTAGCCTGTTTGTGTTCACCATGCTGCTCGCGTGTCTGTCCAACAACATGATCCTCACGTGGGCCGCCGTGGAGGCAACCACGCTTTCCACCGTGTTCCTCGTGGGTATCTACAAGAACAAGACGGCCCTCGAGGCTTCTTGGAAGTATGCGATGGTCTGCACCGCCGGCGTGGCCTTTGGCCTGTTCGGTACGCTGCTGATCTACGCCAACGCCGCCGACGTGATTCCCAACGCCCACGAGGCCGCATTCCTATCGTGCGTGCTGCCGTATGCCGACCAGTTCGACCCGACGCTCATGCGCCTCGCCTTTGCGTTTATCGTGATCGGCTTTGGCACCAAGGCTGGCCTGTTCCCCATGCACACTTGGCTGCCCGATGCCCACTCTCAGGCTCCGAGCCCTGTCTCGGCCCTGCTCTCGGGTGTTCTGCTTAAGTGTGCCATGCTTGTGATCATGCGCTTCTACGGCTTTACCATCCAGGCCGTGGGTGCCGAGTATCCGCAACTTCTGCTGTTGATCGTCGGCACGCTGTCCATTTTGGTGGCGGCACTCTCGATGTTTCGCCAGGACGACCTCAAGCGCCGCTTTGCGTACTCGTCTGTGGAGAACGTGGGCGTTATCGCCCTGTGCCTGGGTATCGGTGGCCCGCTGGGTATCGCCGCGGCCCTGCTGCACTGCGTGTTCCACGGCTTTACCAAGACGCTTGCCTTCTGCGTGTCCGGCAACATCCAGCACGCCTTTGGCACGCGTAGCCTGGCCAAGATCCAGGGTGTCGTCGAGGTTGCTCCCGCAACCGCCGCGCTCGCCGTCCTGGCGCTGCTCGGTCTTGGTGCCTTCCCGCCCTTTGGCATGTTCATCTCCGAGTTCCTGACTTTTGTCGCCGGTGTTACCGCCGGTCCCATGTGGCTGGTCGTCGTGGTCGCCCTCGGTCTTACCGTGGCCATCTCCGCGCTCACCCGCATCGCACTCAAGTCGGTATTCGGCCATGCGCCCCAGGGCATGGGCAAGCATGAGGCCCCGGCGCTCATGCTTATCCCCGAAATCATCCTGGCTGTCATGATCTTGTGGTTTGGCATCGCCACCCCGCTGCCTCTCGTGCACGGTGTGGAGACCGCGACCGGCATCGTGCTCGAGCAGAGCACCGAGGAACTTCACGCGACGCCGATGTACCGCGCTGTGTTCGGTACCGAGACCGCTCAGAGCGAGGTGGAGTAACGAATGATTGAAACTGAGAACAAGGTGTATGCCCGTCGCTGCGAGAGCCATGTCGAGGCCCTGCGCCGCGCCGTTCCGGGCTGCATCGAGAAGGTCGAGTGGCAGTGCGAGGACCAGCTGACGATTACCGTCAAGCAGGACAAGCTGCCCGAGGCCGTCCACTACCTGTATTACGAGCGCTACGGCTGGATTCCCGTGATCATCGGCAACGATGAGCGCAGTCTGTGCGGCCGTTACGCTGTGTACTACGTCATCTCCATGGAGGGGGAGGACCCCGGCTGGGTGACCGTGCGCACCGAGGTCGATCCCGCCAAGATGACGTTCCCGTCCGTGACGCCGTTCGTCCCCGCCTGCGTGTGGGGCGAGCGCGAGCTGCGCGATATGTTCGGCCTGATCCCCGAGGGACTGCCCGATCGTCGTCGCCTGGTGCTGCCCGACGATTGGCCCAGCGGCCTGTACCCGCTGCGCAAGGACTCCATGGACTACCGCTTCCGTCCCGCTCCCGCGAGCGACATGGAAAACTACGAGTTCTTGGCCGATACTAAGGGCAAGGAGACGACGCTCGTCCCCATGGGCCCGTTGCACATTACCTCCGACGAGCCCGGCCACTTCCGCCTGTTCGTTGAGGGCGAGACGATCGTCGACGCCGACTACCGTCTGTTCTACGTGCACCGTGGCATGGAGAAGGTCGCCGAGACGCGCCTGAACTATGACGCCGTGACGTTCCTCGCCGACCGCATCTGCGGCATCTGTGGCTGCGCCCACTCGGTGGCCTACGCCGAGGCAGTCGAGCGCGCCCAGGGCATTCATGTCCCGCCGCGCGCCCAGTACATCCGCGCCATCATGCTCGAGGTCGAGCGCCTGCACTCGCATCTGCTCAACATTGGCCTGGCGTCTCACTACACGGGCTTCGACTCCGGCTTCCAGCAGTTCTTCCGCGTCCGCGAGAAGTCCATGGACCTGGCCGAGAAGCTCTCCGGTCACCGCAAGACCTACGGCCTCAACGTGATCGGCGGCGTGCGTCGCGACATTTTGGCCGAGCAGAAGCTCTCCACGCTCACGACTATCCACCAGCTGCGCTCCGAGGTTCAGGAACTCGTTGACGTTTTGCTCTCCACGCCCAACTTTATCGAGCGTACGAGCGGTATCGGCATTCTGGACCGCAAGATCGCTCGCGACTTCTCGCCGGTCGGCCCGCTCATGCGTGGCTCGGGCTATGCCCGCGATGTGCGCTTTGACCATCCCTTCGACGGCTACGCCGATCCGGACGTCCAAAAGATGCACGCCGCTACGGCCGACACCTGCGATGCCTTCGGCCGTACCGCCGTTCGCATCCAGGAGGTCTACGATTCGATCGACATGATCGAGACCATGCTCGAGAACTGCCCGTCGGGCCCCATCCTCACCACGGATTGGGAGTACACCCCGCACAAGTACGCCATCGGCGCCACCGAGGCGCCGCGCGGCGAGGACGTGCACTGGGCCATGCTCGGCAACAACCAGAAGTGCTACCGCTGGCGCGCCAAGGCCGCAACGTACAGCAACTGGCCGGTCCTGCGCTACATGTTCCGCGGCAACACCGTGGGCGATGCGGCGCTGATCGTCGGCTCGCTCGACCCGTGCTACTCCTGCACCGACCGCGTGACGGTGACCGATATCGCCGCCAAGCGCGACCACGTGCTCGACAAGGAGCAGTTCGAGAACGTCTGGCGCGACAAGTCGCCGCTTGCGGGCGAGGGCACCACGGCCGCTCCGCTCGATGAGGAGGCGCTCTAATATGCTGAAGCTTTGGAAGGTTAACGCCAAGGCCGGCGACGCGACGGTCAAGTACCCGTTTGCGCCGTTCTCCACCAACAAGGACATGCGCGGCAAGCCCGAGCACAATGCCGAGCTCTGCATCGCCTGCGGAGCCTGCGGCGTGGCGTGCCCGGCCGATGCCATTCGCATGGACACCGACCTTGCGGCCGATACCATCACCTGGTCGATCGACTACGGTCGCTGCATCTTTTGCGGCCGCTGCGAGGAGGCCTGCCCCATGGAGGCCATCAAGCTCACCGAGGAGTTTGAGCTGGCCGTCATGAGCAAGGACGACCTCACCAGCAAGAGCGTCTATACGCTCGAGCACTGCTCGCGTTGCGGCAAGCCGTTTGCCCCGCACAAGGAGATCGACTACGCCAAACGCCTGCTGCAAAAGGCCGGCGGCATGGAGGCCGAGCAGGCCGCCCGTACCGTCGGTATGTGCCAGGAGTGCAAGCGCGAGCTCGACGCCCTGCGCGCCGCCTCGGCCGTAAAGACCGGCAACGCTGCCGGTATGGCTGCCAACGAGACGCTTGCGTCCGGTGAGCCCCAGGGCCCCGGCATGGAGTATCTGGGCGGGCACGGCGTGAACCCGGAGTATATCGACCGCGAGCTCAACCCCGATGCGCCCGAGATTCCCGCCGGTCCGGCGCCGGTCGAGGGCATCATCATGGATTTTGAAACGAAGGAGGAGTAACCATGGCCGAACCCACGCTTTTGCCCGAGCGGCTCCAGTACCGCCCGACCAAGATCGAGCTCGACGAGAGCATCGAGAAGGCCAAGGCGACCCTTCTTAAGAAGATCAAGCGCTCGGTGTACGTCTACCGTGTTGACTGCGGCGGCTGCAACGGCTGCGAGATCGAGATCTTCGGTTCCATCACGCCCGTCTTCGACGTCGAGCGCTTTGGCATCAAGGTCGTGCCCTCGCCCCGTCACGCCGATGTGCTGCTGTACACCGGTGCCGTGACGCGTGCCATGCGCATGCCGGCCCTGCGCGCCTTTGAGGCCGCACCCGATCCCAAGGTCGTGGTGTCCTATGGCGCGTGCGGCTGCACCGGCGGCATCTTCTACGACAACTACTGCGTCTGGGGCGGCACGGACAAGATTCTGCCGGTCGATGTCTACATCCCCGGCTGCCCGCCCAGCCCCGCGCAGACCATCTACGGCTTTGCCATGGCGCTCGGTCTGCTGGACCAAAAGCTCCATGCCGAGACCACGGTGGAGGCCGCCGGCGAGCAGGCCGATATCCTGCACCCCGGCGTGCCGTACAAGCTGCGCGTTGCCATCGAGCGTGAGGCTCGCGCCATGAGCGGCTACCGTTACGGTCGCGATTTGGCCAATGAGTTTATGGATACGCTCGAGGGCGCGCCCAAGGGCGATATCCGCGGTGCCATGGCGCTGCTCATCGATAAGCAGGACGATCCGCGCCGCGTCGAGGTGTACTCGGCGCTGCAGGATCTGGTGCTGGCCGGAGGTCGCTAGATGGAGCTCACGGACCGCTCTGGTTACTTTGCGGGCCCCGGTATGCTCGGCGGCTCTTTTGGCGATGCCTCGCGCGCAAGCGACGAGGCCGCCGAGGGCGTCGCCGACCCCTGCCTGGGCCATGCGCCCGACCAGGTGGTCTTCTATGAGCTCACGCGTAAGTTTGTGGAGACCGAGGAAGACGTTCCCCAGGAGGCCTGCGACGTGCTGTACTACACGCTCGCCGTGGGCCACCACACCGGCGTGCTCGACTGCTTTGAGCCGCGCCTGTCGGTGCCGGTGGATGTGTTCTATTCGCTCGTCGACGCGCTGCCGGAGGGGGAGGCCAAAACCAAGTTCGAGGCCATCCGCTCCTTTGGTGAGTGCCAGCTCGATAAGGCGGCGGTGCCGTCGCTGCTCGAGGCCTGCGATGCGCTGCTCGACGAGCGCGGTTTTCGCGGTTCTGCCAAGGCCGGCATCTCGGTGTTCGATGACGACTTTGGCCTGCATGCCCAGCAGGTCGCGTTCTTAATGAAGTTCCGCGATCTGGTGGAGCGCGTGCGCGATGTGTCGGGCGTGTATCTGACGGGGAGGTTGCAGTAATGGGTCGCGTTGTGGATGGTCGTGTGAACGGCGCCCCGTTTGCGGGTATCGTGCTCACGGCGGGAAGCGTGCTGCGTGCCGACGATGCCGCCGGCCCCGTGCTCTCCAAGAAGATGGAGGACGCGCCGCTTGCCGGCTGGTACACCATCGATGGCGGTCAGACACCCGAGGATGACATCATCGAGGTCAAGCGCGAGCGTCCGCCGCGTTTGGTTTTGGTCGATGCCGCCGACATGGCGCTGCCCGTCGGCGCCATCCGCTTGCTCGACAAACGTGACGTGGCCCGCAAGTCGATGTTCACCACGCATTCGCTTCCCTTGTCGATTCTGATCGAAGAGATTGAGCAATCGTGCGAAGATATCGTCTTCATAGGGATTCAGCCGGGCGATACGGAGTTCTACAACCCCATGTCCCCGGAGGTCTTTGAGGCTGTCGACGCCGTTTACGACGCCGTGGCCGCCAACGACTTTTCCCACTTTGTCCGCTTGGGGCAAGAGCAGTAGGAGCACTTGTTCCATTTTGTTAGGAAAGAAGTGATTGACATGGCAGATTCCAAGGTGGAGTATCCCACTCCCGATTGCCTGGCGCCCGCCGCGATCGAGGCCAAGACCGAGGCCGCCGGCGTGACCAAGGCCAACCTGCCGGTCGCTAAGGCCTTTCTGTTGGCAATGTTCGCCGGCGCGTTCATCGCCTTCGGCGGCCTGTTCTTTACCGTGTTCTTGAGCGATAGCACGCTGGGCTGGGGCGCTCAGCGCGTCGTGGGCGGTCTGTGCTTTTGCTTGGGCCTGGTGCTGGTGCTGGTGTGCGGCGCCGAGCTGTTTACCGGCAATTCTCTTATGGTCTGCGCGCTCAAGAGCAAAAAGATCACTCTGGCCCAGATGCTCAAGGCCTGGGTCGTCGTGTGGGTCGGCAATTTTGTCGGCGCTCTGTTCATCGTCTTTTTGGTGTACATGGCCGGCATCTACAAGCTCAACGGCGAGGCGGTCGCCAATTCCATGGTGAGCGTCGCCGCCGGCAAGGTGACGATCGACTGGGTGACGATCTTCTTCCGTGGCATCCTGTGCAATATCTTTGTGTGCCTGGCCGTGTGGATTGGTACTGCGGGCAAGACCGTAGTCGATAAGGTTGTGGGCATTTTGCTGCCCATCTCCGCCTTTGTGGCCTGCGGTTTTGAGCACTGCGTTGCCAACATGTACTTTTTGCCCATGGGTGCCGTGATGCACGCGTGCGGCTATGGTGCCAAGGTTGCCGGGGCCGATGCGCTCAACGTCGCGGGTATTGCGTTTAACCTATCCGCCGCCACGCTGGGCAACATCGTGGGCGGTGCGGTTCTGATCGCACTCGGCTACTGGTTTGTCTACGCCAAGAAGTCCGAGGCGTAAGGTACCGTCTGTTTGACGTTGGGCCTCCCGCGGGGCGTTGCCGTGCGGGAGGCTTTTTGGGTCTGGGGCTCGTTGCCGGGCTGTTGGCCTGTTGTGTTTGGCTGATGAAAGGGGTAATCGAGATGGCATCTGCTGTGAAGCGTGACGGTCGCGCCGTGGTGACCACATGCGGGGGATGCTATGCCGATTGCGCCTTTGCGGCACGCGTTGAGGACGGTCGCGTGGTTGCCGAGTTACCGGTTGTGGGGTATCCGTGCGCGGCGCGTGCCCTATGCGCCCGCGGACGGCATCGCCTGGCAATGCCGTTTGACGAGCGCGACCGGATTTTGCATCCCATGCGCCGACGAGCTGATGGCTCGGGGTTTGAAGCGATTACCTGGGACGAGGCGTTTGCTCAGATTGCCGAGCGTCTTTTGGGGATTGTTGACGAGTGCGGGCCTCGTGCACTGGGTATGACGCTCGGCGTTCCCTCGTTCGACCGCTACTGGGCCTACCGTTTTATGCATGCGCTGGGTTCGCCCAATGTATACGGTGCCGACGGCGCCTGCGAGGTAAGCCGACTTACCGGTTGGGAGCACAGCCTGGGCTACAGCCCCGCCTCCGACCTGGCGCATACCGATTGCATCATGTATTTGGGGCGTTCCTTGGTGGATTCGTCGTCGATGGGGTCGGTCGATGCGCTCAACGATGCGCGCCGGCGTGGGGCTAAGATTATCGTGGTTGACCCCCGGCGCAGTGGCTCGGCTGCGCTTGCCGACCGCTGGCTGCGCGTACGCCCGGGCTGCGACCTGGCCTTGCTGCTGGGCATTGCGCATGTGCTCATTGCCGAGGACTTGTACGACCACGAGTTTGTTGCCCGCTACACCACGGGTTTTGACGAGCTGGCGCAGGCGGCCCGTGCTTGGACGCCCGAGTGGGCCGAGTCGATGTGTGACGTGCCTGCCGCAGAGATTGTTGCGACGGCGCGCGATCTGGCTGCCGCCGCGCCTGCCGCTGTGGTGGATGCGGGCTTTCATGGTGGCATCGGTATCGCGTATGCCAATAGCACCCAGACCGCGCGCGCTATCTGCTTGGTCGATGTGCTGCTGGGCTGTATTGGGCATGCGGGCGGTGCCCTCAACCCGCCCACGCCGCTTGCGTTGGGCGATTTGGACCCTGCGCGTTTCGCAACGCCGTCGATGCCACGTGAGCCCAAGTTGGGCTCCGAGCGCTATCCACTGGTCGATCCGGTGCGCGGCCTGTGCACGACCATCGGTCAGTCGATTCTTGCCGGCGATTTGCGTGGGCTCATCGTCTATGCCAGTAACCCCGGTGCGGGCTATGGCAATGCGCAGGCTTGGTTGGGCATTTTGCAACAGCTCGACTTGCTCGTGACGATTGACATTCGCTGGTCCGAGACGGCGCGTGCTTCTGATTTCGTGCTGCCCGACGTGACGTACCTGGAGGCCGATCGCGGTGTGGGCACAGTCGTGGGCGCCAATGATTCGCGCGTGTTCTACCGCAACGCCGTGCTGCCCGTGTTGCATAACGACACGCGTCCCGGTCGGGAGATCTTTGTCGGTCTGGCGCAGGCGTGTGGCGTTGGCGAGTACTTCCGGTTTACGTCTGACGATCTGGCGGCTGCCCAGGTGGCGCCTTTTGGGATCAATCTGGACGAGCTCAAGGAGCGCGGCTGGGCCGACACGGGTGTTGCGTTGTCGTCGCGTACGGGCGAGCCGGCGATTCCCTTGAATGGCGGCAAAATTGCGCTGGCAAGCGACGTATGGGAACGAGCCGGCCTGGGTCGTGTGCCCAACTGGATCGCGCCCATGGTGGAACCCGGCCCGGGGATGTTTCGCCTCATTAGCGGCAACCGTCCCTTTGAGTCGCACACTTCGCGCAGGCTCGCGGCGGCTGGCGCCGCCGAGGCTGGATCGGACCTGGATGCCGTGCAGATGAATGCCGATGCTGCTGCGCACATGGGCATCGCCGATGGCGAGATTGTCGAACTCGTGAGTGATATGGGCCGCGACCGCGTGCGCGTGGAGACGACGCCGTATCTGCATCCGGCGTGCATCTTCACCTCGGCCGCCCCCGGCGGGCGTTCGTTTGGCGCCGATGCCGGCGTTGCTCAAGCCTTGGGCGTGGGCCCACTCGACCATACGCCGCTGCGCTGGGACCCGTTGACGGGTGCCGCGCTCACCCAGGAAAACGCCGTTCGCGTGGAAAAAATCACGGCGCGCGAGGATAATGACGAGTAATTGACTCAGCTGATGTATTCGACTGATCCACGTTTCTTTTGAAAGGCCGCACATGAGCGATAGCCAGAACATGTCCGATGAGGTGCGCGCCTGTCTGCGCGCCATCCCTTCCGTCAACGAGCTGCTTGCCGAGTGGCCGGTGGTGAAGGCGGCGGGGGAGACCTGCGACGCGGTGGTCCATGCTGCCGTGACGGCTGAGCTCGACGAGGAGCGCGCCGCGATTCGTGCCGGTGCTGCTCCGCGTTCCAAGCGCGAGCTGGCCTCGGCCATCGAGTGGCGTGCGCATCGCTCCGCGCTGCCGAGCCTGCGTCCCGCCGTTAACGCCACGGGCGTGGTCATCCATACCAACCTGGGCCGCGCCCCGCTCGCGGAGTCGGCCGCCAAGGCCGTGGCCGAGGTCGCGCGCGGTTACAGCACGCTCGAGTACAGCGTGGATACCTGCTCGCGCGGGTCGCGCAAGGAGCACGCAGCGCAACTGATCCGCTCGCTTACCGGTGCCGAGGATGCGCTGGTCGTTAACAATAACGCGGCCGCCGTGCTGCTGGTGCTTGCCACCCATGCCGCAGGCAAAGAGGTTATCGTCAGCCGCGGCGAGCTTGTCGAGATTGGCGGCAGCTTCCGCATACCTGACGTCATGGCGGCCTCGGGTGCCAAACTCATCGAGGTAGGCGCCACCAACCGCACGCATCTGGCAGATTATGAGCGCGCCATCACGCCCGATACAGCGATGATCCTCAAGGTCCATCCTTCCAACTATCGCATCGAGGGTTTCCACGAGGAAGTAGGTTCTCGGGAGCTTGCGGCGCTTGCCCACAAGCATGGCCTGCTGTTCTACGAGGACCAGGGGTCGGGCGCACTGTTGCCCGATGACATCCTGGTGCGCGGCGGCGAGGAGCCCACGCCGGCTTCGGTCGCGGCGGGGCTCGATATCGTGTCGTGCTCGGGCGATAAGCTGCTCGGTGCCGCACAAGCGGGCATTATCATGGGCCGTCGCGATCTGGTCCAGGCCTGCGGGTCGCATCCGCTCATGCGTGCCCTGCGCCCGGGCAAGCTCGCGCTGGCGGCGCTCGAGGCCACACTACGCATTTACATGGACGGGGCGGATGTGGCCCATCGCGAGGTACCGGTGCTCAACATGCTCACGCTTCCACAGGCTCATCTGGAGCGTCGCGCACGCAAACTGCGCGAGCTGATGGTGGCAGGCCTCGATAAGGCTGGCTGTCCGTGCGCCGTGCAGGTGGAAATCGTCGAGGAGTCGTCGACTCCCGGCGGCGGCTCGCTGCCTACCGTCGAGCTGCCCACGATGTGCGTGGCCGTCTGCCCGGCCGACGGGCGCCTGTCCGTCGACACGCTCAAGCGTTCACTCGTCCAAGATTTCGATACGCCGGTCGTCACGCGCGCCTCGCACGGCCGAGTCCTGTTTGACGTGCGCACGCTCGTGGGCGACCGCGATATCGAGACGGCGGCATCGACGCTCGTCGCGTGCGTTAAGAAGGCGATTGCTCGATGAGTGAGGTTCAGGCGCTGGTGGAGTGTCCCGTTATCGTTGGCACGGCGGGTCACGTTGACCACGGTAAGTCCGCACTGATCGAGGCGCTGACCGGCAAGAATCCCGACCGTCTGGAAGTTGAGCGCCGTCGCGGTATGACCGTGGAGCTGGGCTTTGGCGAGCTGGCGCTGCCGAGTGGCAAGATCGTGGGCCTGGTCGACGTGCCGGGGCATGCTCATTACCTGCGCGCCATGGTGCAGGGCGCCACGGGTATCGACGTGGCCGTGCTGGTGGTTTCGGCCGTCGAGGGCGTGATGCCGCAGACCCGCGAGCACGTGCATGTGCTGGAGCTGCTGGGCGTTACGCATATGGTGGTCGCGCTGACGATGTGTGATCTGGCCGATGCCGAGATGACCGAGCTTGCCGAGCTTGATGTCGATGACTTTTTGTCGGGTACCGTGTTTGCGGACGCGCCGATCGTACCTGTGTCGTCCAAGACAGGCGAGGGGGTCGAAAGGCTGCTCGTCGTGCTCGACGAGCAGGTTGCCGCTTGCTGGGATGCCTGCCGTTCCCGTGCCGAGCTCACCGATGCCGCGCCGCGTCTGCCGATTGACCGCTGCTTTACGATCAAGGGCGTCGGCACCGTCGTGACGGGAACGCTGCACGATGCGCCGGTTGCGGTGGGCGACGAGCTGATGGCCATGCCGTCGCGTACGGTCTGTCGCGTGCGCGGGATTCAGGTGCATGGCGATACGCCGCGCGCGCTGCCTGGTCAGCGTGTGGCGCTCAACCTGGTTGGTGACGGTGTCGCGGCGCTTGACCGTGGCGAGATGCTGGGCGTGGCGGACCGCTTTGGTCAGACGTTACGCTTTATGATGACGTTCACCTACCTGGGCCGCGAGGGCGCCAAGCCGCGCGTGCTCGAGTCGGGCGCGCGTGTGCATGTGATGGCCGGCACGGCCGAGGTCGTCGGTCGCATCATGCTCATGGAGGGCGAGGCCCCTATGGCGGTGGGCGAGACCCGTACCGTACAGGTGCGCTTGGAGGAGCCGCTGCCGCTGCGAGCCGGAGACCATGCCGTGGTGTTGTCGTATTCGCCCGTTATGCTCATCGGCGGCGGGCGCGTGCTGCTATCGCGCTGCCGTCGCTCGCGCGAGCTTTCGGCGGGGGAGCGCGCGCTGCTTGCAGCGCTTGAGACCGGCGATGCCGTCGCTGGTGTGGACGCGTGGCTGGCGCTGCAGGCGTTGCCGGTTGTGGTTGCCGACGTTGCCGTAGCGCTAGATCTTGTTTCCGTTGAGGCCGACGCCGCGTTGAACGAGTTGGTGGTGCGAGGTGTTGTTTACAAGCTTGCCGGCTCGGGCGATGCGCTGTATGTGAATGCCGCCGTGCTCGACGCCGCGATGGATGCACTGGCGGCGACCCTGTCCGCCATGCACGCGGCTGCCCCCAAGGAGACGGGCTTTACGCCCGGCGCCGTTGCCCATGCTGCGTGGCCTGCCGCTGATGATGGCGTTGCCGCGGCTCTGATTGCCGAGGGCTGCTCGCGTGGCGTGTGCGCCGCCGAGGGCGCCGAGGTATTCGATCCGCATTCGGCCGCCGCGGCGG
Organism: Collinsella sp.; assembly: GCA_036550355.1. Taxonomy (GTDB): domain Bacteria; phylum Actinomycetota; class Coriobacteriia; order Coriobacteriales; family Coriobacteriaceae; genus Collinsella. The sequence continues at coordinate 16,175 of JAXKGN010000012.1, read as the reverse complement.
CACGCGTGGTGCGAGAGGCCTGCGAGCGGATCGTCGCGCTGCTTGACGAGGCCGGCCTGGATGCACCGGCGCTTCCCGAGGTGGGCGAACAGCTGCAGCTCGGCCGCGACACCATGACGCGTGCCCTGCGCGAGCTTTCGCTCAACCGCTCGATCGTTAAGGTCGAGCGCGACGTTGCCCTGTCCGCTGCCGCCGAGGCTCATGCGCGCGAGCTTGTTGCTGCCGCTATCGAGGCTGCCGGCGGCGCTGCCACCACGAGCGTGCTGCGCGAAGCCCTGGGCGTGTCGCGCAAACGCGCCATCAGCATCTTGGAACACCTGGATGCCGTACGCTTTACGGTCCTCGACAAGGAAGCCGGCGGCCTGCGCTCCCTGCGCTAGATCGGCCGCCCCGCCCCACCTCCTCAGTTGCGGTGAAATAGTTCCTATTTGGAGGCTTTGGCAGCAAATACAGGAACTATTCCACCGCAACTTCTTGTTCGTCTTTTTGGGATGGAGCCGTTTCGGTTTGGTAAAATACCGCCGCACTTGGGAACGGATGGGCTCCGGTGGGCTCCGCGGTCCTCAAAACCGTTGCGAGGCGTGCAAAACGTCTTGGATGTGTTCGATTCACATACGTTCCCGCCACACGCTACCAGCGCTTTTGTGCTCGCGGTCTTGCTGCGTGCCGCAAAGGCGCTGTTTTGTTTTTGCACGAGTTTTTCGTAGCGCCGCTATTTCGGCGGCTGTAGTTAGCATCGTGCACCGGGTTTCGAGCATGCCGATGGAGGTGTTTTGCCGTATGACTACCGTAAGACGTACCGATCTTTCTTGTGTCGTCCAGGCGGGCGGGCTGTCCTCGCGCATGGGCTGCGATAAGGCGCGCATGGCGTTTTGCGGCGAGCCGCTCATCGAGCGCGTGCTGGGTCGGTTGGCGCCAGTTGCCGGTGAGTTGGTCGTGACGACGTCGCGTCCCCGCGAGCTTGCCTACCTTGAGGAGCGCGCGTTTGGCTGCCTGGTGCCGCGAATAGTGTCGGACCTTGAGGGGCCGGCGGGCGCCATGCGCGGCATCGCGAGCTCGCTGGCCGCGGCTCGATTGCCGCTCGTGGCGATCGTCGCCTGCGATATGCCGTTTGTCTCGCCGGAACTCATCGGCGCGCTTGCGGATCGTGTTGAGGCCGAGGCGCTCGATGTGTGCGTGCCGCACGAGGAACGTGGCATTGAGCCGCTTTGCGCCGTCTGGCGCCGTGATGCATGTGCGCCAGTTGCCCAAGAGCTGCTCTCCTGCGACCGACAGCGCATTCGCTGCCTGATTAATCGCGTTCAGGCTGGTTATATGGATGAGCCGCAGATCGTTAAGGTCGCAGGCTCGACGCTCTGCTTCGAGAACGTCAATACGCCCGAGGAGTTTGCGGCGGCCGAGTTACTCGCCTAGACGATTGGAGTTGCCATGTCTCACGATATTTGTCCCGACACGGGAGAACCTTGCACTTGCGACGGGTCCGAACCCTGTACCTGCGGTTGCGGTGGCTGTGGACATACTGCGGAAGAGGAAGCGGCCGCCGCGGCGTATCGCGATGCACACCGCGAAGGCCCGTCCGGTGATGCTCTCGACCATGAACGCAAGATCATCGTTTCGTTCGATAGCACCTTCGATGTGATGGAATGCGAGCAGCTGTGCCTTGCCGCCGGTGTGCCCGGGCGCATCATGCCGCTGCCCGGCTCCATCACCGCCGGCTGCGGGCTGTGCTGGGCCATGCCGTTCTCGGGCGATGCGCTCGCGGCCTTCCGCGCTGCCACCGAAGGCCGCATAACCCCCGCCGACTACCATCAGCTCGTCCTCTAGCCACCAAAACCACCACATTGGGGACAGGCACCTTTGTGGTGGTTTGGAACACGTGGACGAAACAGGTTTGAAACACGGGTTTTGCACGTCAGGCACTCAAAAACGCTTCTACCTGCATCGTAATCAAAACGAAACATCTGCTCTTCGGCTTATGCGAAACTTTCCCGCAACAGTGCGATATTATCCATACTCGATAAAGTTTGCGGCACATAGGGTGCCGCGACCAACATTTTCGTTTCCCATCATTGGAGGAAGCATGAGCTACACGCAGAAAGTTCTCGAAGAGCTCAAGGCCCGCTATCCCGAGCAGCCTGAGTTCATCCAGGCCGCGACCGAGATCCTCGGCACCATCCAGCCGGCACTCGACGCCCATCCCGAGTACGAGGAGGCCGCCCTGCTGGAGCGCCTCGTCGAGCCCGAGCGCATCGTCATGTTCCGTGTTCCCTGGGTCGACGACCAGGGCAAGGTTCAGGTTAACCGTGGCTATCGTGTTGAGTTCAACTCTGCCATTGGACCCTACAAGGGCGGCCTGCGCTTTAACCCGACGGTCACCCTGGGTATGCTCAAGTTCCTGGGTTTGGAGCAGATCCTCAAGAACAGCCTGACCACCCTTCCCATGGGCGGCGGCAAGGGCGGCTCCGACTTCGACCCCAAGGGCAAGTCCAACAACGAGATCATGCACTTCTGCCAGTCCTTCATGACCGAGCTCTATCGCCACATCGGCCCCAACACCGACGTTCCCGCCGGCGATCTGGGCGTTGGCGGCCGCGAGGTTGCCTACCTGTTCGGTCAGTACAAGCGCCTGACCAACGAGTGGACCGGCGTCCTTACCGGCAAGGGCCTCTCCTTTGGCGGCTCGCTCGCCCGTACCGAGGCTACCGGCTACGGCCTGGCCTACTTTGTGGACGAGTACCTCAAGAGCCGCGGCGACTCCTTCGAGGGCAAGAACGTCGTCGTTCACGGCTCCGGTAACGTCGCCATCTACGCCGTCCAGAAGGTCTCCCAGCTCGGCGGCAAGGTGCTGGCCTGCTCCGATACTCACGGCTGGGTCGAGGATCCCGACGGCATCGACTACACCGTGCTCGAGCACGTCTACAACAAGAAGCGCTCCGGCCACGACAAGGGCGTTACGCTCGCTATGTACGTTGACGAGAAGCCCAACGCCGTGTGGCACGAGGGCGACGGCCGTGGCGTTTGGCAGCTGCCCTGCGACATCGCGCTGCCCTGCGCTCGCGAGAACACGCTGCTGCTCGAGGACGCCCAGGCGCTCGTCGCCAACGGCTGCAAGGTGGTCGGCGAGGGCGCGAACATGCCCACGACCATCGAGGCCACGACTTACTTCCAGGAGAACGGCGTTGCCTTTATGCCCGGTAAGGCTGCCAACGCCGGCGGCGTGCTCGTGTCCGGCCTGGAGATGAGCCAGAACGCTGAGCACCTGTCCTGGACCTTCGAGGAGGTCGACGGCAAGCTCGAGCAGCTCATGCGCGGCATGTTCCACAACGTGGACGACACCGCCAAGGAGTACGGCCAGGAGGGCAACTTTGTCATGGGCGCTAACATCGCCGGCTTCCTGAAGGTCGCCGACGCAATGCTCGCCCAGGGCGTCTGCTAAATCTTCGCTCGACATAGCATGTGATGAGGCTCCCAGCTATCCGGCTGGGAGCCTTTTCTATCCCGGAGGACTCTTCATAACTTGCGGTGAAATACGGACTGTTTAGCGTCCCAGAACGGCTAATCAGTCCGTATTTCACCGCAAGTTATGGATGGGTGGGTGGATTTTGTCCTAAAACGGTGTGCGGCCCCTCGTTTGGTACACTTAAAAGTACTGGACAAGTGAAGAGATGGGGGAGAACGTGCTCAAGTTCGGTACCTACGTCCGTGTTGGAAACGCGGCCGAAGCCTATGAGCTCTTGCAGAAGAACCGCAACAACAAGATTGTGGGCGGCGGCATCTGGATGCGCCTGGGTTCGCGTCGTGTGGCGACGGCGATTGACCTTTCGGCCTGCGGACTCGATCAGATCGAGGAGACCGAGACCGAGTTTCGCATCGGTGCCATGTGCACCCTGCGCCAGCTCGAGCGTCATGCCGAGCTCAACGCGCTTGTCAATAATGTCTTTGAGTTCGCCGTCCACGATATCGTGGGCGTGCAGCTGCGCAACACCGCCACGCTGGGCGGCAGCATCTACGGCCGTTTTGGTTTCTCGGACGTGCTCTCGGCCTTTTTGGCGCTCGATTCGTACGTTGAGCTGACGGGTGCCGGCCGCCTGCCGCTCGCCGAGTTCGTGGACATGGGCTATGTGCGCGACGTGATTGAGCACGTGGTGGTCGTTAAGCATGATTACCGCGCGAGCTACGAGGCCGTGCGCAAGGCCGCGACCGATTTCCCCTCCTTAAACGTCACCGCTGCCTGGTGGGACAACAGCTGGCATGTCACCGTGGGCGCCCGCCCGCTGCGCGCGACCCTGCTGCAGGGCGAGACATGTGGCCTTACCGCCGAGCAGCCTTCCGAGGACGAGCTGCGCGCCCTGGCCGCGTCCGTACGCGCGCTGAGTTATGGCACCAACCTGTGGGGCTCGGCCGACTACCGCCGCCGCATCTCTGCCCCGCTTGCCGTCCAGGCTGTGCGTCGCGCCGCCGGCATCGAGCTTTCGGCCGCGCTTGCCCGCGAGCTCGAGGGCGTGCAAGTGCCTAAGTTTGCCACGGACGAGTATTCCTGCCGCCGCGTGCCCGGCGTCGATTCTAGCGAGGTGCGCTAATGGCTGCCAAACCCATCGATCTTTCCTTTATGCTCAACGGCCGCAAGGTCAAGGTTCAGATTGCCCCCGATACCATGCTCTTTGCGCTGCTGCGCGAGCAGGGTTGCGCGTCGGTGCGCTGCGCCTGCGAGACCACCAACTGCGGCCTGTGCACGGTGTGGCTCGATGGCGACCCGGTGCTGAGCTGCTCGGTTCCCGCCGCGCGCGTCGAGGGCCGCTCCATCACCACGCTCGAGGGTCTCAAGGCCGAGTCCGAGGCACTCGCCCGTGCGATGGCCGCCGAAGGCGCCGAGCAGTGCGGTTTTTGCGCCCCCGGCCTTATTATGAACGTGCTGGCGCTTGCCCGCGCCGCCAAGGAGGACCCGAGCCTCGTTGCCACGCGCGAGGAGCTCTCGCGCCAGCTCGCCGGCAACCTCTGCCGTTGCAGCGGCTACGAGAGCCAGCTGCGCGCCATCGTGCGCTTCCTCAACGAGTCCGGCGTGCAGGTGGGCTTCGAGATGCCCGAGCTGCCGGTCAACGACACCAGCTGCGACGGCGTCTCGTACAAGCAGATCACCCACAAGCAGCCCAAGAAGGACTCGAAGGCCCTGCTCGAGGGCCGTCCCGTCTACACGGGCGACCTGGTGCCCGCCGGCGCCCTGATCGTCAAGCTCAAGCGCAGCCCGTATGCCCGAGCCAAGATCCGCTCCATCGATACGTCGCGCGCCCTGAAGGTGCCCGGTGTGGTGGGCGTCTACACCTACGAGGATGTGCCCCAGCGTCGCTTTACCATTGCCGGCCAGAGCTATCCGCAGCCGAGTCCCTACGACCGCCTGATCCTCGAGAACCTTGTGCGCTACCAAAACGAGGAGGTGGCGATCGTCGCCGCCGAGACCGAGGAGGCCGCCGACAAGGCGCTCAAGCTCATCAAGGTCGACTACGAGGTGCTCGAGCCCCTGCTCGACTTTACCCATGCACTCGATAACGACATCGTGGTCCACCCCGAGGGCGACGTGACCTTTATGTTCCCGCAGGGCGGCGACGTCTCGCGCAACTTGGTATGCAGCGGCACGAGCGACTTTGGCGACTTGGACGAGGCCTTCGCCCAGAGCGACATCGTCTTCACCCGCACCTACACCAGCCAGGCCACACAGACCGCGCCCATGGAAACCTTCCGCGCCTTCGCGACGACCGACGCGTTCGGGCGCATCTCGGTGACCACCTCCACACAGGTGCCTTTCCACGTGCGCCGCATGGTCGCGCAGTCGCTCGGTATTCCGCAGTCGCAGGTGCAAGTCATTAAGCCGCGCATCGGTGGCGGCTTTGGCTCCAAGCAGACGGGTTGCTGCGAGATCTTCGTGGCGTTCGTTACCCAGCAGACCGGCCGTCCGAGCTACTGCTGCTACACCCGCGAGGAGACCATCACCGCGGGCAATTCGCGCCACCAGATGCAGATGACCGTCAAGCTGGGCGCCATGAACGACGGCACCATCACGGCCATCGACCTGCATACGCTGTCCAACGCCGGTGCGTACGGCGAGCATGCCACCACGACGATCGGCCTCTCGGGTCACAAGAGCCTGCCCATCTACAACCACGTGAAGGCGAGCCGCTTTAGCTGGGACGCCGTCTACACCAACACCAACCGCGGCGGCGCGTATCGCGGCTACGGTGCCACCCAGGGCCAGTTTGCCGTGGAGAGCGCCGTCAACGAGCTCGCCGACATGCTGCACATGGACCCTGCCGATCTGCGCCTTAAGAACATCGTGCACGAGGGCGAGGTCATGCCGCAGTACTACAACGAGAAGCTCAACGCCTGCGCGCTCGACCGCTGCCTGCTGCGCGCGATGGACATGATCGGCTGGCGCGACAAGCCGCTGGCCGTGGACCTGGGCGACCGCGTGCGCGCCCTGGGCTGCGCGCTCACCATGCAGGGCTCGGGCATTTCCAACGTGGATATCGCCGGCGTCGACATGCGCCTGGAAGAGGACGGCTTCATTACCATCGGTACCGGCGCCACCGATAACGGCATGGGCGTCGACACGATCCTGGCGCAGATTGCCGCCGAGGAGCTGGGCGTTGAAAGCTCGCTCATTGTGGTACGCGGCGTGGACACTGACGTGTCGCCGTTCGACGCCGGTTCGTACGCGAGCTCGGGTACGTACGTGACGGGCCTTGCCGCCAAGAACGCCGCGACCGAGCTCCGTGAGAAGATTTGCGCCAAGGCCGCCCAGATGTGGGACGTGGACGCCGCCGATGTGGTCTTTGATGGCCAGTACGTGCGCCTGTCCGACGAGCGTGCCGCGCGTGAGCAGAACCGTTACCTCACGCTGCGTGACTTTGCCAACCTGTGCGTCAAGAACATCGCGGGCGGCGATGCGCTCACCTCGCATGCCTCTGCCTGCCTGCCCGTTTCGCCTCCGCCGTTTATGGCCGGTATTGCCGAGGTCGAGGTCGACAAGTCCACCGGCAAGGTGACCGTGGTGGACTACGCGGCGGCTGTGGACTGCGGCACCGTGATCAACGAGGCGCTCGCGCGCGTCCAGGCCGAGGGCGGCATTGCCCAGGGTATCGGCCACGCGCTCTACGAGATCGTCGAGCACGACGACCGCGGCCGCCTGCGCACCGGCAACTTTATGAGCTACAAACTGCCCACGCGTCTGGATATCGGCAGCATTCGCGTGGCCTTTGAGCCGAGCTACGAGCCGACGGGCCCGTTTGGCGCCAAGTCGATCGGCGAGGTCGTCATCAACACGCCGCTCGCCGCCGTCGCCTCGGCCGTGGCGCACGCCACCGGCCACCAGGTTCGCTCGCTGCCGATCACGCCCGAGAAGGCCCTGCTGGGGGAGTAGCGGGTTAGCGAACAAGTCGTAATTGGCGGGGCGGGGTAGCTCGCCCCGCCTTTTGCACTCGTGGTGAGGTCGTGAGCCTGTAAAAGGTGTGCGTGCGCTTGCCGTTCGTATCTGCTATCATTCCTAGTCTGTGCGCTCATGCGGGCGTGGCGGAATTGGTAGACGCGCCAGATTTAGGTTCTGGTGGGATTCCCGTGAAGGTTCGAGTCCTTTCGCCCGCACCAACGCACCCGCGTCGGCTTATGCCCTCGCGACGCTTGTTGCATAAAGGTACCAGCACCTCAGATAAGCTGGGCAGTATGAGGAGGAACGTGTTGAACATCACCGCTTCTGACGTCAAGGACGCCAAGCTCACCGCTACGGTCACCATCCCGGCCGCCGACGTCGACGCCGCGATCAAGAAGGCCTACAAGGAGACCGCCAAGAAGTACCGCTTCCCGGGCTTCCGCGCCGGTAAGGCTCCCCGTCCGGTCATCGACTCCGCTCTTGGCGCCGAGGCTACCCTCGCTCAGGCCACCAACGACCTGATCGCCGCCAACGAGCCCGCCGTCCTCAACGAGCTGGACATCGTCCCCACCAAGAATGGTGACTACAAGGACCTCGACCTCGCCAAGGATCACGAGGACTACACCTACACCGTCGAGTTCTCCCTGCGTCCCGCCGCTGAGCTCTCCTCCTTCGACGCTGTCGAGATCGAGATGCCCCCTGCGGAGGTCACCGAGTCCGAGATCAACAACCAGGTCGAGATGCTCCTCAATTACCGTGCCACCTTCGAGGACGTCGAGGGTCGCGCCGTCGAGGCCGAGGACTACGTCACCGTCGACCTCAAGGCCGTCGAGAACGCCGACAACTTTGCCGCCGAGGGCCGCATGCTCATCGCCGGTAGCGACAGCAACCCCAAGGAGTTCAACGAGGCCCTGATCGGCGCCAACGTTGACGATGTCAAGACCGTCACCTGGACCGACGAGGTCGAGGAGGGCGAGGAGGCCGAGACCCACACCGTCGAGGTCACCGTCAAGGGCATCAAGGTCCGCAACACCCCCGAGCTCACCGACGAGCTCGTCAAGTCCGACTTTGGCTTCGACAGCATCGACGCTATGCGCGACGCCATCAAGATCGAGATCGAGCAGGACAAGGCTTCCCGCCTCCCGGCCGAGAAGGAGAACCGTTGCGTCTCCGCTCTCGCCGAGCGCCTGCAGCTCGATGAGATGGACGCCGACTACGAGCAGTCCGTCTTTGAGGAGCTTGGCCAGAACTTCCTGTCCAACCTCGCTGCCCGCGGCATGACGCTCGACACTTGGCTGCCCGCTTCCGGCCTGACCATGGAGCAGTTCATCGGTGACCTGCACAAGCAGGCCAACGACGTTGCCCGTGAGTCCCTGGCTCTCGACGCCCTCGCCCGTGAGCTCAAGATCGAGGTCACCGAGGACGACGTCAACGCCGAGTTCGAGAAGGCCGGCGTCAAGGACGTCGAGGCTTCCAAGGCCGAGTTCATCGCCGATGGCCGCATGCCTGCCGTCCGCGAGTCCATCCGTCGCTCCAAGGCCGTCGACCACCTGGTTGAGAACGCCAAGGTGACCGAGGTCGACGAGACCGCCAAGGACGCCGAGTAATTCTCGCCACCTTGCCTGCGAGCGCATGCGTGCGCCCGTGATGGGGTAAAGTTATACACCGGTTATCCGGTTGCTTCGTACGGTGCCAGCCAATGCATAGCATGCGGGCACCGTACGTTTATCTAGAACCAATTTGGTCCGCAAGAGAGAAATGGAGATGCGTATGATCGCTAAGTTCGATTCCGCCCTCGTGCCATACGTTATCGAGCAGACGCCGCGCGGCGAGCGCAGCTACGATATCTATTCGCGCCTGCTCAACGACCGCATCATCTTCTTGGGCGAGGAGATCAACTCCGTCAGCGCCAACCTGGTCGTTGCCCAGCTGCTGCATCTTGAGAGCCAAGATGCCGAGAAGGATATCTCGCTCTACATCAATTCGCCCGGCGGCGAGGTCTACTCCGGTCTGGCGATTCTTGACACCATGAACTTCATTAAGCCGCAGGTCTCCACCATCTGCGTGGGTATGGCCGCGTCTATGGCCGCCGTGCTGCTTTCGGCCGGCGCCAAGGGCAAGCGCTTCTGCCTGCCGCACTCCAAGGTCATGATTCACCAGCCCAGCGGCGGTGCCCAGGGCCAGCAGACCGAGATCGAGATCGTGGCCGAGGAGATCAAGAAGACCCGTCGCGAGCTCAACCAGATCCTGTCCGACGCCTCGGGCCAGCCCATCGAGAAGGTCCAGGCCGATACCGAGCGCGATAACTACCTGACCGCTGCCGAAGCCCTCGACTACGGCCTGATCGACCGCATCGTCACCTCGCGCGACCTCGCCGCGAAGGACGCCTAGGATGGCCGGTAACATGCAGGACAACTTTGACGAGAACGGCAACCCCATCCGCTGCTCCTTCTGCGGAAAAGAGCAGGGCCAGGTGCGCCGTCTCGTAAAGGGTCCGACCAACATCTTTATCTGCGACGAGTGCGTCGCCGCCTGCTCCGAGATTCTGGAGGAGTCGCTGGCTTCGGACTTTATGGACGCCGCCCGCAACGGCAAGCTGCCGGGCTTCCTCAACGATCACGGCCAGGCTGCGTCTCAGCCTGCCGTGGATCCCGAGGCCGAGGGCTTTGAGCTCGAGGACGACGCCCGCCAGGTCATTACGCATGTGCCGACGCCGCACGAGATCTATGACGAGCTTTCGGCCTATGTCATGGGCCAGGAGGACGCCAAGCGCGCCATGTCGGTTGCCGTGTACAACCATTACCGCCGCGTCATCGAGGGCGGTGCGGCGCTTTCGGCCTTTGACGACGGCTTGGACTCGCAGCTCGACGATGATATGGACGAGGTGGAGCTCGCCAAGTCCAACATTTTGCTGCTCGGTCCCACCGGTACCGGTAAGACCCTGCTCGCCCAGACGCTTGCGCGCATCCTGGAAGTGCCGTTTGCCATCGCCGACGCCACCGCGCTCACCGAGGCCGGTTACGTGGGCGAGGACGTGGAGAACATCCTGCTCAAGCTCATCAATGCCGCCGATGGCGATATTGAGCGCGCGCAGGTCGGCATTATCTACGTGGACGAGATCGACAAGATCGCCCGCAAGGCCGAGAACCTCTCCATTACCCGCGACGTTTCGGGCGAGGGCGTTCAGCAGGCGCTGCTGAAGATCCTTGAGGGCACGGTGGCAAGCGTTCCGCCCACCGGCGGCCGCAAGCATCCCCAGCAGGAGCTGCTACAGATCGACACGACCAACATTCTGTTCATCTGCGGTGGTGCCTTTGTGGGTCTGGACAAGATTATTGCTGACCGCGTGGGCAACAAGGGCGTGGGCTTTAACTCCGAGATCGCCGGCCCCACCTCGGTCGACGAGAACGACCTGCTGCGCCAGGTGCTCCCGCAGGACCTCAACGCCTTTGGCATGATCCCCGAGTTCGTGGGCCGTACGCCCGTCGTCACCCAGACGCAGGCGCTCGACGAGGACGACCTGGTGTCGATCCTGACCGAGCCCAAGAACGCCGTGGTGCGTCAGTACCGCAAGATGTTCCAGCTCGAGGACGTTGAGCTTGAGTTTGAGGACGCCGCCCTGCACGAGATCGCCCGCATGGCGCTCGCCCGCAAGACCGGCGCCCGCGGCCTGCGTTCCATCTGCGAGGACGTGCTGCAGCAGACGATGTTCGACCTCCCCAGCGAGGAAGGCGTCACCAAGGTCATCGTGACCGAAGCCTCCGTAAAGGGCGAAGAACAGCCCCAGCGCATCTACGGGTAAACCAGCCTAAAACGTGTTTGCAAATAGCCTCTGACCACCCGCGGTCGGAGGCTATTTTATATATGCGCAATAACCCCAACTACCTGTGTTATTCTGTGTGTTTGTTTAAGCCTCGGCGAAGTCATATCAGACTGAAGTAATCGATACCTAAGGGGAGGAATGTAGGACCGATTTTCGTAGATTCCGCACGAGCCGAAGACCACGTAATGTGGTCTTCGAGCGAGCCCAGGACCTGACCGAGCGAAAATCGGGCCTACATTCCTCCCCGGCGGGACAGGGAGAGATATATGGAAGAAATGCCCAAGAACTACGATCCGTCGACCAACGAGCCGGCGATCCTGCAGAAGTGGCTCGACGGCGGCTACTACAAGCGCCGTGAGGGCGTGGGCGACTGCACCGTCACCATTCCGCCTCCCAACGTGACCGGCAAGCTCCACATGGGTCACGCCACCGACGACTCCATCCAGGACGCCATCATCCGTATGGCCCGCATGCGCGGCAAGTCCACGCGCTGGGTGCTCGGCACCGACCACGCCGGTATCGCCACGCAGACCAAGGTCGACAAGAAGCTCAAGAGCGAGGGCATCAGCCGCCTGGAAATCGGTCGCGATAAGTTTGTCGACGCCTGCTGGGATTGGACCCACGAGTACGGCGGCATCATCGTCGAGCAGATCAAGCGCATGGGCTGCTCCGTCGACTTCGACAACGAGCGCTTTACCATGGACGAGGACTACGCCCAGGCCGTGCGCAAGGTGTTCTGCGACTGGTACCACGACGGTCTTATCTATCGTGGCAAGCGCATCGTCAACTGGTGCCCCAACTGCACTACCGCCATCTCGGACGACGAGGCCGAGTACAAGGACGAGAAGGGCCACCTGTGGCACCTGCGCTACCCACTGACCGAGCCGGTCAACGGCCAGGACTACATCGTCGTCGCTACCACGCGCCCCGAGACCATGCTCGGCGACACGGGCGTCGCCGTCTCCCCGAAGGACCCCGAGAAGGCCGCCTTTGTGGGTAAGACCGTCAAGCTCCCCATCGTCGACCGCGAGATCCCCATCTTTGAGGATTGGCATGTCGACGCCAACTTTGGCTCCGGCTTCGTTAAGGTCACCCCGGCCCACGACCCCAACGATTACGCCATGGGTCAGGCCCACGACCTGCCGCAGATCAATATCTTCGACGAGCACGCGGTGGTCGTCGAGGGCTACGGCGAGTTTACCGGTATGAACCGTGACGAGTGCCGCGAGGCCGTCATCAAGTGGTTTGAGGAGCACGATCTGCTCGACCATGTCGAGGACCTCGATCACTCCGTCATGCACTGCTACCGTTGCGACTCCGCCCTGGAGCCGTGGCTGTCCGAGCAGTGGTTCGTCGCCGTCGACAAGCTCAAGGGACCTGCGCTCGACGCCGTCAACTCCGGCAAGGTCACCTTCCACCCCGCGCGCTGGACGCAGACCTACACCACCTGGATGGAGAACCTCAAGGACTGGTGCATCTCGCGTCAGCTGTGGTGGGGCCACCGCATTCCCGTGTTCTACTGCGAGGACTGCGGCTGGGAGGACGCCCTTACCGAGGACACCGACGTGTGCCCCAAGTGCGGCGGCCATCACGTGCACCAGGACGAGAACGTGTTGGACACCTGGTTCAGCTCGCAGCTGTGGACCTTCGCCACGCAGGGCTGGCCGCAAAAGCCGGAGCTGCTCGAGGGCCATCACCCCACGACGGCGCTCGTCACCGCGCGCGACATCATCGCGCTGTGGGTCGCCCGCATGGTCATGAGCTCGCTGTACTTCCTGGACGAGGTGCCGTTTAAGGACGTCGTCATCTACCCGACGATCCTGGCCAAGGACGGCAGCCGCATGTCCAAGTCCAAGGGCAACGGCGTTGACCCCATGGACCTCATCGGCATGTACGGCGCCGACGCTATGCGCTTCAACCTGCTGACGCTCTGCACAAACAACCAGGACGTCAAGTTCGACGCGAACATCGACAAGAAGACCAAGAAGCTTATCGACAGTCCGCGCACCGAGCAGGCCAAGTCGTTTGTGACCAAGATTTGGAACGCCAGCCGCTTCCTGCTTATGAACATGGAGGGCTACACGCCCGGCGAGCCCGTCGTGGAGACGCCGGCCGACGCCTGGATGTTCAGCCGCCTGGCCAAGGCCGTCAAGATGGTCACCGAGGGCATCGAGAACTACACCTTTGGCGACATGGCCCGCGGCGTGCAGCAGTTCTTCTGGAACGAGGTCTGCGACTGGTACGTCGAGGTCACCAAGGCCCGCCTGAAGGGCGAGGGCCGTCTGCAGGCGCAGCGCAACCTGATCTTTGTGCTCGATACCTCCATTCGCCTGATGCACCCGCTCATGCCGTTTGTCACCGAGGAGATCTGGGACAACATGCCGGCGAGCGTGCTCGACCTGGATGCCGAGGGCAACGTTGACCGCGCCGAGGCGCTCATGATCGCCAAGTGGCCCGAGCCCGCCGACTACGCCAAGTATATCGACGAGGACGCAGAGCGCGCGTTTGAGCTGTGCCGTACCGTCGTGTCTGCCGCCCGCGCTACCCGTTCGCGTTATCGCTTGAGCCCCAAGGCCGAGCTTGACGTAGTCGTGCGCGCCGGTGCCGAGGACATCGAGAAGCTCGAGAGCCTGCGCTCGACCATCGAGCCGCTGGCAAACACTGCCTCGCTGGTCATGGGCACCGACGTTGAGAAGCCGGCTGCGAGCATCGCCGTGGTCGACAGTGGCGTCGAGGTCTTTGTGGTGCTCGAGGGCAAAGTTGACCTTTCGGCTGAGAAGGCCCGCCTGGAGAAGGAGATTGCCGCGGCCCAGAAGGAGCTCGCCGGTTGCGAGAAGACGCTCGCCAACGAGGGCTTTGTGGCTAAGGCCGCGCCCGCGGTGGTTCAGAAGAAGAGGGACCGTGCAGCTGAGCTCAAGGAGATCCTGGCGGCGCTGACTGCTCAGGTTGCTGACTTCTCGTAGGCGTTACTGGGGGACGCGGTTTGGGGCATTGCTCGCTACTGCGGACAGTCCTGCTCGCACGAAGGCCACATTAAGTGGCCTTCGGCTCGTGCGGAACTTGTATCGAGCAAAGCGTCGGGCCGCTCCTAGTGCGGTTACGTGGTTGTTTGCAACTGGTAGGTTAGGGCCACTTGGTTGTGGCCTTGATCTCACTGCAAAGCGGTGTTTGGCTGATATTTTGAATGGGAGGGGCTCGTTGTTGCTTACGGGCCTCTTTTTATGTTGAGGGGACTTTGGCTATGGCAAAGCGTTCTGGGTTGTATTCGGTGCCGTTTGAGGTTCCGGAGCTTTCTTTTGATGAGGCTGTTGCACTTGCGGCCGATACGGGCAAGATTGCGCGTTATTCCACGCCGCTGCTCGAGACCGTCGTTGAGATGCTCGATGAGCTTGGTCGTCCTGACGAGTTCTATGATTGCGTCCAGATAGCCGGTACCAATGGAAAGACCTCGACGACGCGATTCTCGGCTGCCATTCTTCGTGGTGAGGGCCTTAAGACGGCACTCTTTACGTCGCCTCATCTGGTGCGCTATCCCGAGCGTATGGAGATTGATGGAAAGGTCGTCTCAGACGAGGTCTTTGCCCATGGTGTCTCTGCGGCGTATGAGGCGGGCCGTCGTCTCAATGCGCGTCGTGAGGCGGCGGGCGAGGAGCTCCGTGCTATTACGCCTTTCGATCTTTTGTCCGTGGCCGGTTTGACTATGTTTGCCGAGGCTTGCGTGGACGTTGCCGTGCTTGAGGTTGGCATGGGCGGACGCTGGGATGCTACGAGTGCGACCGATCCCGTCGCCGTCGCCATTACGGGCATTGGACTCGACCATACGAATGTCCTTGGCGACACGCTTGAGGCTATTGCGGGGGAGAAGGCTGCGGTTATCAAACCCGGGCGCTTGGTTGTTTTGGGCGAGGGCACGCATGAGCCGAGCGTTCAGCGTGTGATGGATTCCCGTTGCCGCGAGTGCGGCGTTGTGCCGCTCGTGGTGAGCCATACGACGACCAAACTTCCGGCACACGTGGGCGATACGGTGGAGTTTAGCTGCACCACGCCGCGCGCAATCTATACGTCGAGCATGGTCAAGCCGGCCTATCAGCCGCAGAATGCCGCGTGCGCGATTATGCTGTGCGAGGGCTATTTGGGTCGCGAGCTCGACCATGAGGCGCTCGACGTTTCGCTTATGGGCTGCCCCACGCCGGGTCGCTTTGATGTGCTGGGAACCGATCCGCTCAAGTTGATCGACGCTTGCCATAACCCCCAGAGCTGCGAGAACTTTGTGAGCGCACTGGACGAGATCGATCCGTGCGTAGAGAATCGCCCCACGCTGCTGTGTGCTGCGCTGGCCGACAAGGACGTGGCGGGCATCGTCGATGTGCTGATTCCGGCCTTTCCGCGCGTGGTCGTGACCCAGACCGATTCCGATCGCGCCCTGCCGGCAGATGAGCTCGCTGCCCTGGTGGACGCCGATAAGCTCGCGGGTGTGTATCCCAGCGTATCCGAAGCCCTCGCGGCCCTCGATGCCGCTGACGAGCCCTTCGTAGCAGCCGGCACCATCACCCTAGCCGGCGAAGTGGCCGGCTTGCTCCGTTAACCCATCCCCTCATCAGTTGCGGTGAAATAGGGACTGTTTTACAAGCCAGGAGCCCCAAACAGTCCGTATATCACCGCAACTCAAAAGCAGCCAATTTGGGACGGGGCTTTTTTAGCTGCCCTGTACCCCGAGTTGACTCGCTTGTCACGAAATGGGCCTATCTACTACGTTTGACAGGTTACCCTCGACCACACGGAAAATCGTGAAATCAAAACCGACGCTCCTATAAGTTGTCAAGAGGCAGTTTGCGGGAGCGTTCTCTCCAATTCGCACAGGAGCTCGTAATACCTCCTCTCCAGTTTCGTCGACCGCCGTTTCCCCCGTTCCAAGTGCCCGAGTGTGGCTGCGGA
>JAXKGN010000011.1:0-77334 GCA_036550355.1 Collinsella sp. | reverse complement strand
GACGGCCGAAGAGGCGTCAGCAGGTCAGTGGGTCATCGTCCCGGCATTCAGCATCAGGGTAGCGCTGCGACGCGGAAATCGCGCGCCGTTGCCGCGCCCCGCAGTGCCCGCTTCCCCCGAGAACAATTATCAGTGCAGGTAAAAGGCTTGCCATTTTTCAAAAAAGACCCGCATGGTCGACCCGTGCGGGTTAAACGTAGTAGATAGCCCGTTTTCGTGGCGCGACGTAATCGCAATGTGACAAAGGGGCTGTCCCTTTGTCACATTGGCTAGTCTAGACGTAGCGGATCGTGGGGGTAGGCGTTGAGAATCTCGACGCCGGACTCGGTAACTAGGGCCAAGTCCTCGATGCGGACGCCGGTGCGGCCGGGGAGGTAGATGCCCGGCTCGATAGAGAACGTCATGCCCGGCTCTACGACCTGCTCGTTGACGAGCGAGACGTCGCCCGGCTCGTGGTCCTGCAGGCCGATCGAGTGTCCCAGGCGGTGCGTAAAGTACTGTCCATAGCCCGCATCCTCAATCACGTCGCGCGCGGCGTGGTCCAGGTCGCACATGCGCACGCCCGGGGCGATGAGCGCCTCGGCGGCCTCGTTGGCACGGCGCACGATGTCGTAGATGCGTGCCGCCTCCTCGTCCGGCTCGCCCCAAAAGAATGTGCGTGTCATATCCGAGCAGTAGTTGCGATGACGTCCGCCAATGTCGAACAGCACCACGTCGCCACGCTTGAGCACGGTGTCGTCGGGTTCATGATGCGGGTCGCCGGCGTTGGCGCCAAAGCTCACGATGGGCGGAAAGCTAAAGCCCTCGCAGCCGTGCTTGCGATACAGGCCGGGCATCTGGTCGGCAATCTCGCGCTCCGTCACACCCTCGTGGACGAGTTTGATGGCGTCGGCCATCACAGCGTCGTTAGCGGTCGAGGACGCGCGCATAAGCTCCTGCTCGGCGGCATCCTTGTAGGTGCGTGCGGCGGTGACGGCAAAGTCGCCTAGGAAGAACTCGCTCGCGGCGTGACGCTCCATGAGCGGCATCAAAAAGCCAGAGCGCATGACGGTGTCGATGCCAAGGGGCTTGGATGGATTGACTTCGCGTGCGATGGCGTCGGTCACGACGTCGGCATCGGTGTGATAGGCGATGCGGGCATTGTCATACTCGGGCAGCTGGTGCAGTGCGTTGACCAGGATCACCGGCTCGGCATCGCGTGTGAGCAGCACGCCACAAAAACGCTCGAACATATCGGCATAAAAGCCGGTCAGATAGTAGATCGACCACGGGTCATTCACAAGCAGCTGCGCGCCGGGGTGCTGAGCCTCGAGCGCATCGAGCACGCGCGCCACGCGCTGGTCATCGACATGTGCCATGAAACATCCTTTCGCTAGGGTGCCACCATGGTATCCCCAATGCCAGGGTAGTCAATTTGCGACGGGGCTATTTTAGCTGTGTCCAACATGTAGAATGATCGGGCAAAAGTAGTCATAAGAGGGCCGTTCCAAATGGGCTGGTTTCAAAAGTATGGCGGATTACGGGGCTGGACCTGTATTACTTGACCATGGGAAAAAATCGCGAAATTAAAACCGCAGGTAGAAGGCTTATCAAAACTTGAAAATAGCCGGTATGGATGGAGGTCTCCGAGCCAGCCCCGTAATCCGGCATAGTTTTGAAATGGCACTAAAGTAGGCACAAGCTAAATAACGATTCCAAAAAAAGTTGCGGTGGAATAGTTCCTGGATGCCGGGGTTTGGGGGAAATCAGGAACTATTTCACCGCAATTGAGGAGGGGCGGGGTGGATGGTGAGGTAGCTAAAAGAGGCCCGTCCCTAATTAGCTACTTGGGCTCGGTTGATGTCCATGCTGGCGATTAGGTTGATGTTGGTGTCTAGGAGGTTCTCCAGCACGATGTCGCCCATGTGAATGGGGGCGTTGACGACTAGACCGCGGATGAGGTCCATGGCTTGGGCGTGGAGTTCTAGCGGGATGGCTTCGGACGTGCGCACGGGCAGCAGCGCCTCGTCGCCGCCGGAGACAGCCACGGTCGTCGTGAGCACGCGCATGGGGCAGGTGAGCTCCTGATGCGCGAACTTATCGCCGCGCGGGCAGTTGTTGCCGGTTACGGAGCGCACTTCTACCACGGCGCCGTCTGCGTCACGCTCTACCTCTACGGTCAGGAGGCATTCGGATGGGCATGTCGTGCAGTTGAACTGCAGCGTCTCGGCCGTATTCGTTCTCATGAGCTATGCCTCCTCAATGGGATCGACAGACAGAATAATCTTTCTAGCACCTAGGTCGAGTGCGCGCTGAATCACCTTTGCCGGTAGCGGGAAACTCTCCATTACGCTCGGCTTAAACGCACAGACCTTGCCGGCGAACAGTTCCTCGTCGCCTGCCAGAATACGCACGCGGGCGGCGTCGACCGGTCGGCGCACGCGGAAGTTGAGTTTGGTGAGCGCCACAGACGTAATGCGCCCCGGCAGTGCGTAGCCCGCGATGCCGGCAGGGGAGACGGTGAGCTCGCAGTTCGGAACGGTGCCCGCATCGGTCCCCAGCGCGTATGCCGCTGCAGCTGCGCCAGCCCTCTCGGACTCGGTCGTCACGTTGTCGGCTAGGTCGTGCACATGCAGCACATTGCCGCAGGCAAAGATGCCCGGCACGCCCGTCTGCAGGCCCTGGTCCACCACGGCGCCGCGCGTGCGCGGGTCAAGCTCAACGCCCGCGCCCACCGAAAGCTCGTTCTCGGGTATTAACCCCACCGAAAGCAGCAGCGTGTCGCACGGAACGATGCGCTCCATCCCGGCAATGGGCGCCAGGTGCTCGTCGACCTGGCTTACCTCGACGGCCTCCACGCGGTCGTGCCCGATCACGCGTGTGACGGTGGTTGACAGATGCAGCGGAATGCCAAAATCGTCCAGGCAGTTCTTGACGTTGCGGCGCAGGCCGTTGGCGTACGGCATGAGCTCGTACACGCCCTCGACCGAAATCCCCTCGAGCGTGCAGCGACGTGCCATGATGAGCCCGATATCGCCCGAGCCCAAAATGACGGCGCGTGAGCCGGGTTTGAGGTTTTCGATATTGATGTATCGCTGCGCCAAGCCGGCCGTAAACACGCCGGCGGGGCGGCTGCCAGGAATCTTGATCTCGCTGCGCGTGCGCTCGCGGCATCCCATGGCAAGGACGACCGCGCGTCCGGTGAGCTGCAGCATGCCGGCGGGGCTCATGAGCGTGACGGTATGGACCGTGGTGTCTTCCATAGGCTCGCCCGAATCAATCCTAATCACCATGCTGTTCAGGAACAGCGCAATGTCGGTCGCGCGTACCTGGTCGATAAAGCGCTGTGCGTACTCGGGACCGGTGAGCTCCTGTTTAAAGTGCGACAGGCCAAAGCCGGGGTGGATGCACTGGCGGAGGATGCCGCCTAGGTGCTGCTCGCGCTCCACGATGGCTACGCGTGCGCCGGCCTTGTGCGCGGCCGTCGCGGCCGCCATGCCGGCAGGGCCGCCTCCGATGACGACCACGTCGAAGGCCTGCGTAGGTACTGCCTCAGCGGCTGCGCTATTAATCGCGCTCGATTTGAATTCCGCCATCCTAACGCACCCCCTTTAGCGGTCCCTCGACCAACCATGATCCGGCATCCTCCAACAGCACCTCGCTGGGGTCGCAGCCCAACTCGCGAGCAAGGATCGCAACCACGCGGCTCTGGCAAAAACCACTCTGGCAACGACCCATGCCGGCACGGCAGCGGCGCTTGACGCCCTCGACCGAAACTGCGCCCGGCTGGCGTCGGATCGCGGCAACGGTCTCGGCCTCGGGCACCGTCTCGCAGCGGCAGACAATCTGCCCCCACGCGGGATCGGACTCAATGAGCTCCTCCTTGCGCGCCAGCGGTGCGCGGTCAAAGTCGTCCGGCGCGCGGCGAATTGGGTTCCAGTCCGCCCGTTCGCGCAGGACCACGCCCGCATCGCGCAGCACCTGCTCCATGCGCTCGGCAATTGCCGGCGCGCTCGCCACACCCGGCGACTGAATGCCCGCCGCCTGGAACAGCCCCGGCACCACGGCCGACTGTCCAATAAAGAAGTCGTTCGTTCCTTGAATGACCGGACGCCCGCCGGCAAATGCGCGCACCACGCGGCGCGTATCCAGATCGGGCACCAGCTTGCGCGCGCCGGTCAGCAGCGCGTTGACATCGCTCGCATAGGTCTGCGTGTCGCCCGGCTCGCGCATAGCGGCGGTTGCGGTGATCACGGTGTTGCCGTGTACGGTGCCCGTCACGATAACGCCCTTCGATATTGGCGTCGGCACGGGGTAGAGCGGCATGAGCGTGCGCGGCTCCTTGTCCAGCACCACGATGTTGCCCTGACGCCAGACCATCTGGAACTCCTCGGCGCCCGTCATATGCGAGATGTCGGCGGCGCCGTTGCCCGCGGCGTTGATCAGGTAACGGCAGCGTACGTTGCCAGCGGGGGTCGCCAGCGTAAAGCGCGCGTTGTCGCCCGAGCCCGCGACTTCAATCGCTTCCACCGACGCGGACCGCATAAACGTCACCCCGTTGGCCACGGCGTTCTCCAGCGCGGCGATGGCAACCTCAAACGGGTCGACAAACCCAGTCGAGGGGCACCACAACGCGCACGTTGCATTGGCGCTGGCGCGCGGCTCCAGCTCGTGGATGCGCTCGGGGCCAATGATCGATAGCTCGGGCACGCCGTTGGCCAGGCCATTCTTGCTCAGCTGCTCCAGGTGTGCGCGGTCCTCGTCGTTAAAGCCCAACACCATCGACCCGGTTCGGCAGAACAGAAAGCCCAGCTCCTGGGCCCACGTGCCATATAGCTCGCAACCACGGGCGTTGACCTGCGCCTTTACCGTTCCCGGCGCCGGATCGTAGCCTGCATGCACCAGGCCGCCGTTGGCTTTTGATGCGCCTAGCGCAATATCGTTAGCCGCCTCGACCACACAAATGGAAAGGTCAAACCTCGCGAGCTGCCGCGCGATGGCGCATCCGGTGATGCCCGCGCCGACAATCGCGATATCAAACGTTTCTGTCACAGTGCCTCCCAGACGAGTTGACAGGCCGTCAATAAGACTATCCTACGGTCTACACACCCCCAGCGCAGCGGCAATGCGGCGAACAGCCCCGCAACACCCGCCAACGGCAGACGAGGGGGGACTCAGGACCATCGGTGACCTCGTCTGCTGTTCCTGGTGTCAGAGGTTTGTCTCGTTCTGTAACATCTGGGACTGGTTTTGCCGAGTTACTGTTACAGATTGAGACGTTAGTCTGGCGGGTCATCCGTTCGTCTAAATCTGTAACATCAAGACCTGGATCCCGCTCCCACCTGTTACAGATTGAGATGTTTGTGTCCGCACCAGCCCCGCTTGCAACCGTAGTCCCATATAAACAAACCCCGTGGTAAACTTGACCGTACTGTAAATATTCCGAAAGGTACACCTCAATGTCCAAATACATCAACGAGCTCATGTCGCCGCAGCTTATGGGCGTCATCTATGCCTTTGTTGGCTTTATCATCGCCCTGTACGTGCTGTCGGTCGTCTATGTGTTCATCGACGCTCGCCGCCGCGGTGCCAGCGCCTACGTGGCATGGGGCATCATCGCCCTCATCCCGTTTGTGGGCCTCATCGCCTATCTGGTCCTGCGTCCGCACTCCTACGCGGCCGACCGCGAGGAGCAGGAGCTGGACATGGCCCTGCGCGAGCGCCAGCTTGCCCAGTACGGCACCTGCCCGCAGTGCGGCGCTCCCATCGAGAAGGACTTTGTGGTCTGCCCCGTGTGCGATACCCAGGTTCGCAACGTGTGCCCCAGCTGCCATCGCCCGCTCGACGCGCACTGGAAGGTCTGCCCCTACTGCCGAACTCGCATCCAGTAACGCATCCATCGCCGGGCCGGCCGTAAGCCACGGGCACCGCGCGTCACGCGCAAGCCACACGTGCGCCCCGCAGCCCCGCCCCCACACGATGAAGCATGCGTAGAAAATCGCCCGCCGTGCCATTAAGGTGCGGCGGGCGCTTGTATACCAAGGCAACCTGCCTATAATGATGCAAGTCAAAAACGCCGAGCGCATCGCACGCACTTGCATTAGGCATCCGAGAGGAGAAAACATACCCATGAAGGCACTCTACAATGACGGTTCGGTGGCCGAGCTCCCGCAGGACGAGGTCACGCACGTCATCCGCCACTCTGCCGCGCACATCATGGCGCAGGCCATCAAGCGCCTGTACCCCCAGGCCGACTTTGCCTACGGCCCCGCGACCGACAACGGCTTCTACTACGACGTCGACCTGCCCGAGGGCGTCAAGATCAGCGAGGATGACTTCCCCGCGATCGAGGCCGAGATGAAGAAGATCGTCAAGGAGAACCTCAAGTTCTCCGTGTACGAGAAGCCCCGCGCCGAGGCCATCGCCCTTATGGAGGAGCGCGGCGAGAAGTACAAGGTCGAGCACATCGGCGACCTGGACGACGACGCCCGCATCACCTTCTACCAGCAGGGCGACTACATCGACATGTGCGTCGGCCCCCACATCTGCTACACCAAGGCCCTCAAGGCCTTTAAGCTCACCGGCGTCTCGGGCGCCTACTGGAAGGGCGACAAGGACAACAAGATGCTCACCCGCATCAACGGCGTCGCCTTTGCCACCAAGGAAGAGCTCGACGAGCACATGCACATGCTGGAGGAGGCCAAGAAGCGCGACCACCGCAAGATCGGCCGCGAGATGGACCTCTTTATGATGCGCGACGAGGCCCCCGGCTTCCCGTTCTTCCTGCCCAACGGCATGATCCTTAAGAACACGCTGCTGGACTACTGGCGCGAGATTCACCACAAGGCCGGCTACGTGGAGATCTCCACGCCGCTCATCATGAACAAGCAGCTGTGGAAGACCTCGGGCCACTGGGACCACTACAAGGACAACATGTACTCCACCGTCATCGACGACGAAGAGTACTGCATTAAGCCCATGAACTGCCCGGGCGGCGTGCTGGTGTACGCCTCCAAGCCGCACTCCTACCGCGAGCTGCCCATCCGCGCCGGCGAGATTGGCCTGGTGCACCGCCACGAGCTGCGCGGCGCCCTGCACGGCCTGTTCCGCGTGCGCTGCTTTAACCAGGACGACGCCCACCTGTTTGTGCGTCCCGACCAGCTGACCGACGAGATCGTGGGCGTGGTCAACCTCATCGACTCCGTGTACCAAAAGTTTGGCTTTAAGTACCACGTTGAGCTTTCCACCCGCCCCGAGGACTCTATGGGTTCTGACGAGGACTGGGCTCGCGCCGAGGAGGGCCTGCGCACCGCTCTGGAGCAGCTGGGCATGGACTACGAGGTCAACGAGGGCGACGGCGCCTTCTACGGCCCCAAGATCGACTTCCACCTAGAGGACTCGCTCGGCCGTACCTGGCAGTGCGGTACCGTGCAGCTCGACTTCCAGATGCCACTCAATTTTGATCTGGAGTACGTGGACGCCGACGGCACCAAGAAGCGCCCCATCATGCTGCATCGCGTGTGCTTTGGCTCCATCGAGCGCTTCATCGGTATTCTGATTGAGCACTTTGCAGGTAAGTTCCCCACCTGGTTGGCCCCCGTGCAGGTCAAGGCACTTCCGGTTTCCGAGAAGAGCCGCGACTACGCCCACGAGGTATGCGCCAAGCTGGAGGAGGCCGGCATCCGCGTGGTCTGCGACGACCGCGACGAGAAGATCGGCTACAAGATCCGCGAGGCCCGCTCCATTGACCGCGTGCCCTATATGCTCATCCTGGGCGAGAAGGAGGTCGAGGCCGGCAATATCTCCGTTCGCGACCGTTCCAACGAGACCGTTCAGATGAGCGTTGACGAGTTTGTGGCCAAGGTGCTCGAGGAGATCAAGACTCGCGCCTAGCACAAACAATACAAGAATTAACAATGGCGATCGTCCTACAGGGCGGTCGCCTTTTTTGTTGTCTAAAGAAGAAAAGCCGCTGGTTAGAGCGGCTTTTTTGTTGTGCAAAAAAGTACAGGTTTTTGTAGAGGCGTATGGAGATGCACCCATTCGCGGCGCATTTTGTGCAATCTGGGAAAACGCGAGCAGTTTGCTCGTATAATGAAGCCCGTCTAAAGATACAAAAACCTGGACTTTTGCGACTGCGCCTATCTGCGAGCGAGGAGCCTGTTCTTAACGCCCCTGCATCCGCGTGCGTCGCGGAGACAAGAAAAGGGGGCGAGAGATGGAACAGACAATGCGGCGCCAAGAGCAGCTGCCCGGTGCCTTTAGTGGCGCTACTACCAACAGCCAGCACGGCCGCGTCCGCTGGTATCTGGTCCACACCCCCAATGGTAAAGAGCGCGAGACCTGCGAAAAGGTCCGCCGCATTATCCCGCACGAGCTGATGCAGGACGCTTTTGTGATGCAAAAGGAGTTCTGGTTTAAGCGGGACGGCGCCTGGTCGCTCCAAACCAAACCCATGTACAAGGAATACTTCTTCGTCGCCACGCGCGATGCCGCCCTGCTCGACAAGGCCTTGGCCCAGTTGAGCTTTGGCTGCCGCATTGCCGGCAGTAGGGAGCGGGCCTATGCGCCCATGCCGGACGATGCGCAGGACTGGTACCGCAGTGTGCTCGATGACGACGGCGTGGTGCGCAACAGCGTAGCCCGCATAGAAGACGGCGTGCTGCACATAGAGCAGGGGCCCTTGGTAGGGCAAGAGGCCCGTGTAAAGAAGATCGACCGTCATAAGCGTTGGTGCTTGGTAGACGTGGGCGAAGGCGACTCCGCTTTTAGGGAGCTGCTTCCGTTGGACGTGCCCAGTAAGACGTAAGGGGACGTCGCATTGGCAATTCATTCGCAATTTGAATTCATCGATTGGGGATTTCTGGGGACAGGGACGTGGATTTGAACTTGACTGCTAAAGAGATGGCTAAATACAGTACTTCTGTGGGGGAGTCGCTAGCCGTTCAGAAGATACAACCGAGCGGTACGCTGTCTTACCGTTTTTTGAAGAGGCTGTTTGATTTTGTTTTCAGCCTTTGCGTGAGCGTGGTGCTGGTAATTCCAGTGGCCATTGTTTGCGCGTTAATTTCACTTGAATCTCCCGGAAATCCGCTGTACGCACAGGAGCGCGTCGGCAAGGGCGGCAAGACTATCAAGATCCTCAAGCTTCGCAGCATGGTCGCCGACGCTGGCGATGTGCAGAAGTATCTGAGCTCTGAGCAGCTACATCAGTGGGAAGTCGAGCGCAAGGTCGACGATGATCCCCGTATTACCAAAGTCGGGCAGTTCATCCGCAAGTGTTCCATTGATGAGATGCCGCAGTTCCTGAACGTGCTGAACGGCGACCTTTCCGTCATCGGACCGCGCCCCATTACAAGAGACGAACTTGAGCAGCACTTTTCCGATGAAGAAAAGGCTGAGCTGCTTTCTGTCCAGCCCGGCATTACGGGCCTGTGGCAGGCGACCGACCGCAATGCCGCGACGTTCGAGAGCGGTCTGCGACAGAAGATTGAACTCCACTACGTGCGCAATCGCTGTTTCCGCATGGACTGGAAGTGCTTTACTGGCACTTTTGGCGCCATGTTCGGTAAGAAGAGGACGGGGCGATAAATGGCTTCTCAGGCTTATAGCGTTCTCATGAGCATTTATCTAAAGGAGAACCCTGCGTATCTTCGTGCTTCTTTGGACAGCATTATTAACCAGACGATTCCACCAGCGGAAATCGTTATGGTTAAGGATGGACCGTTAACAAAAGAACTCGATTCAGTTCTGGCTGAGTATGACCGCCGTTATCCAGGCATCTTTAGTTTTATTGCCTACGAGGAAAACCACGGTCTTGGCTATGCGTTACACAGGGGAATGCTTGCTTGTACTAACGATATTGTTGCACGTATGGATACAGACGATATTGCACGTTCTGATCGTATGGAGAAACAACTAAAGGCGATTCAAGATGGTCTTGATATGGTTGGGAGCCAAGTAATTGAATTCGTCAAGTCTCCTGACAAGCCGATTGCACGAACGGATCTCCCCGAAGGTCTCAACAATATTATTGCTTGTTCAAAGCGTAGAAATCCATTTCGTCATCCGCCAATGACATTCAAACGATCCAAGGTGTTGAAAGCGGGCAATTACAGTTCCGAGTATCTGTATTTCGAAGATTGGGATTTATTTAACCGAATGCTTGCAGCTGGTTGCCGAGCTGAGAATCTTCACGAAACGCTTGTGGCCATGAGAGTTAGTCCTGATTTTTATGAGAGGCGCGGAGGCCTGGGTTATTTGGCTCATGTTTGGAAGTTCAAATCTGCTCAGTTGCGTATTGGCTATTTTACGGTAGCAGATTTCCTGATCTCCTTTTTGCCCCAACTGATTGTTTGCCTGATGCCCAATTGCCTACGTGGGTTTGTATATACGAATATGCTCAGGAGGAGCGATGATTAAAGTCCTTCATGCTGTTCCAGATATGAATTCTGGCGGTATTGAAAACTACATCATGAATATGTATCGGATTATTGATCGCGATACGGTGCATTTTGACTTTCTAGTCCATCACAATTCACGAGGGTTCTTCGATGATGAGATAGAGGAGCTTGGAGGCCGTATTTATCGTTTGCCTGTTTTGGATAATAAGAATGTTATCTCTTATTGGCGCGAGCTAAAGAGGTTGTACTCTGAAAACAATTGGGATGTGGTTCATGGCCATGCCGCGAGTCTTGCGGGTCTTTATCTGTTTGCTGCCGAGAAAGCTGGCGTACGTGCCCGCATAGCACATAGCCATGGAGCCTCCTATCTTCGAACACCAAAGGGGTATACAAAAAAACTGCTCTTTAAGACTGCTGGAGTTCACGCGAATATTCGCCTTGCGTGCTCTACAGAAGCGGGCAAATATCTTTTTGGCGATAGACAATTCTATTTAGCTAAGAATGCAATTGATTCTGAGCGGTTTTCATTTAATCAAGATGATCGCGATCGTATTAGGCGCAGCTTGGGGATTGTTCCGGGACAATTATTGGTTGGTCATATGGGTCGCTTTAATTTGCAGAAAAATCATCAGTTTTTGATTGAGATTTTTGAAGAGATTGTTCGGTTAAAACCAGATAGCTGTCTATTGCTGGTGGGTACCGGCGAACGTGAGGGCTCGATACGAAATCTCGTTTCTAGTAAAGGGCTGAATGGCAAGGTTATCTTTCAATCTGTTACTGATGAGCCCCAGGCCTACTATTCAGCTATGGATGCATTTGTTTTGCCCTCCCTGTTCGAGGGCCTTCCCTTGGTGGGAATTGAGGCGCAGTGCAGCGGTTTACCGAGCTATTTTTCCTCTGAGATTACGAAAGAAGTTGTCATTTCTGATATTGCAGAGTTTTTAGATTTGAATGCTGGTCCCGTTGCCTGGGCACAACAAATCGTTGGCGCATCATCGTGCATCAATCGTAGAGCCTATGCAGATTGCGCCGCTATTCACGGTTTTGATTTTAGGGATAACACGAAAAAGATGACGGATTTTTATTTGGCTGCTGCTACAGGGAGGTTTGAGTCTATTGGCTCCATACTGGATTAGCCTTCTGCTTGCGGTTGGTTTTATGCTACTAGCTCAGAGGCCTTTGAACTCAGTGGCGGCGACATCCCGGTCTGCAATCTCTGCCCGCGACGGACGAGATTATTCGCGCTGGGGCGTTGTCGCCTCCGCACTTGTTTTCATTATTCTTACTGGCTTTCGTTATGGTGTTGGGCAAGATTATTTTTATACTTACGTGCCTTACTTCTATCGTGTGCGTTCGGGTTTGGGGTTCCAGGAAATGGAATTCGGGTATTACGCCCTCAATTACATTGTCGCTCGTTTTTCAGATAACCCTCTGCCCGTATTCCTGGTGTGTTCTGTAGCATTTTTCGCGTTAACATATGCTGCCATTATGCGTGAATCTTCTCATCCCGTATTCTCCGTCTTCCTCCTATTTGGGATGTCTTATTTGTTTATCTACATGAACGCCATGAGGCAGATGCTTGCGGTTTCCATTTTGTTGTTTTCGCTTCGTTATATAGAGGAGAGGGATCCGGTTAAATTTGCGGTCTGCGTTGCGATAGCGAGCACGTTTCACTCAAGTTCGCTTGTATTTATCGCTGCATACTATTTTCCGCGTCTTAAAATTAGTCCATGCATTTGTTTGGTTTTGGTGTTGGGATTTTTACTTCTTAAGGTCCCCATTGCATCTTTCGTTAATTCCATCATTGCCAAAACTCAATACGCTGGCTATATCGGATCCATCTTTGATACGGGCGAAAGTGGGAATGTCGTTATCGCGTTGAATGTCGTGGTCCTATTATTTTCCGCGATTGTGCCTAAGCTGTATGGCGGTGCTTATTCCGAACGCTATCGTATTCTTCTCTGGTGCCAGCTTGTTGCGACATCGATTGCGATCTTATCCGGTCTGATTCCGCTTTCTCAGCGTTTGCGCTGGGTTTTTTCTCTGCCTTCTGTAATTCTTCTGCCTCTGGCAATCGATTCGATATCGAATATCAAATTGAAGTTCCTGATTCAGTTGGTGATTGTTGTTCTATATATCGTGTATATCGCTATCACAATCGGGATGTGGAATGGTAATAACGTCGTCCCATATCACTCTATATTAATGAAAGGCTCCTTATGAGATCTC
This sequence comes from Collinsella sp., assembly GCA_036550355.1. GTDB lineage: Bacteria > Actinomycetota > Coriobacteriia > Coriobacteriales > Coriobacteriaceae > Collinsella. Next base: position 64,723 of record JAXKGN010000011.1, on the reverse strand, counting down.
CTAATATAAGTTTGATAATCCCTGTCTATAACGTTGAGGATTATTTGCCTGATTGTTTAGATAGTGTTCTTGCGCAAAGCTATACCGATTTTGAAGTAATAGCGGTGAACGATGGTTCTACGGACGGATCGCGAGAGATTCTTGCTGATTATGCGAAAAAGGATTCGCGCATTCGGATTATTGACCAAGCGAATAGGGGTCTTGCTGGCGCGCGCAATACTGGAGTTGCTGCGGCGAATGGTATGTATATCGCTTTTGTTGATTCAGATGACTACATTGATTCTGACTATTTATCTGTTATGTATTCAAATGTCAATGAGTTTAATGCCGATATTTCCATTTCTGGGCGATATATCGATTGCGGTGGACAGACTAGCCATGAAATTCGTCCGGCTTTTACAAGTAAACGCCTTGGGCCGATTGAGGCTGCTCGAGCTCTAAACTCGTACCGTTCCTTTGATATGTCAATGAACGGAAAGTTATTTCTTGCCAGCTTATTTAAAGGCCTGGCGTTTCCGGAAGGCAAGAACTCCGAAGATCAATTCATGTGCTATCGCTTAATTTTAAGATCAAATTGCTCTTATTATGAGGATAGGCCGTTATATTACTATCGGCATAGAGAAGGAAGTATATCGAGAAGTTCTCGTGTTAACGTGTTTCCAATTGAGGCATCCCATGAACAGCTCGACTATATCCGCAGGCATGTGCCTGCTTTGATTAATGTCGCTGAGACCTCATGCTTTTTTTCTCAGGTCGCTGTTTACAATGCGTTTGCCGTAAGAGACCTCGAAATGCCGAATGAAATCGCAAATGTTGTTCTAAAGGAGCCAAAACGTTTTCTCGGAAGCGTTATCCGGAATGAGGATATTCCTGGCTTCAAAAAAATACAGGCTATTACATATTGTTTTGCGAGGCCTGTTTACAAAGCTGTTTATCTTGCTAAGAAAGGATAATTTATGTCAAAAGTTGCTTTGATTACCCTGCACACCGTTTCAAATTACGGGTCCTGCTTGCAAACCTTTGCGACTCAAAAACTATTTGAATCGCTCGGATGGGAAGTTGAGGTTATTGATTACTATCGAGCAGATAATCTGCCTGAGTATGCAGTTGAGAAAGCATTTATGGGTAGAAGAATGCAGAAATTCCAGGGCATTTGGGATAGAGCTCCTTGGTTGAAGCGTTTACTTTCCATCCCTATGGGGGCAATTGTTAAGCGTCAAAGAAAGCCTTTTGATAATTTTAGGCGTAAGTACCTTAATCTTTCTAAGCGCATGTATCGTTCCGCTGATGAACTTGAACTTGATCCGCCTGTAGCGGATGTGTATTGCACTGGCTCAGACCAGGTTTGGAATAGTGTCTGGAATAATGGCTTTGAAAAGCCTTTCTACCTTACTTTCGCTCCGGAAGGTAAGCCGCGCATTGCGTTTGCAGCAAGCATCGGCAGGAATGAAGTTGATGATTGGGAGAAGCCTTTGATGAAAGAGGCTTTATCGCAGTATAAAGCGATTTCCATGCGTGAATCATCAGGCATTGAGATTTTAAATGATCTAGGTTTTAACGATGCGCAATTGGTCTTGGACCCTACACTCATGCTTAATAGGCATGAGTGGGAGAAAATTGGCAGAATGCCTGAGGGAATCGACGGACCTTATTTACTTGTATACCAACTTAATAAGAGCAAGTCCTTCGTTGACTACGTTGAGGCGGTTGCGAAGCAATATGGCTTGAATGTGGTTAAAATCTCATACGGTATCTATGATGTTATGAAATCTGCCAAGACGCTTATTGCCCCGTCTGTTGAAGAGTTTGTCGGTCTATTCCTCAATGCCTCGTATGTGATTACCGACTCTTTTCATGCAACTGCGTATTCGCTGAATTTTGGAATTCCATTTACTGCCATTGCTCCCGAACGTTTCAGCACTCGCATTGCAAGTGTTCTTGCGCTGACCGGCACGGAGGATCGAATGCTGAACTCCCAACAGGACATTGCTATGTATGAACGCCAGATTGACTTTGAATATGCTGCTGAGAAATTGGATGAGATGAGAAAAAAGAGCGTCGCATTCCTTGAGGAGGCGTTGTAGGTTTGGGAGAAGTCTCATTTAACAGCAAGAGTTCTGGATTTCTTTCGTTTGCGAAATCGACTGGTATCTTTTTCGTGGGTAGCTCGATGAGTAAGATTATTACTCTATTGCTAATTCCTCTTTACACAAATGTGCTTCCCACTCAGGACTATGGCTACTATGACTTGTCGATTACCTACGCCACTCTTCTGACCTCGTTTTTATATTGTGATATCTGGTCAAGTGTCATGCGTATGATGCGTGACGATCTAAAGGGAGAGTCACCCTGGAAAGTAATCGCATCCGGTTGGGTAATATTTAGCGCTTCGACTATCCTGTACATACTCATTGCCCTCGGTCTTTCTCTTTTCATTGATATACCGTCTCTCGGTTGGATTTTGGTTTACGGAGTGACAACTAACTGTCAGTCAATGTTTTCCGGTATCGCCAGAGGCAAGGGAAATAATGTCGATTTTGCCGTTTCGGGTGTTCTTTGCACTTTGCTCAATGTGTGCCTGAACCTGTTTTTGATTTTGCTCCTTCATTGGGGTTATGAATCTTTATATATTTCGTACGCGGCAGGCTTTACGATTCAATGCGTGTATCTTTTTTGGCGTCTGCAAATGTGGAAGCACATTCATAAGCCGGATGTGAACCAGGTACGTGAATTATTCATTTATTCTGCTCCGTTGGGCATTAACTCTGTTGCTTACTGGTTTCTTACAAGTTTGAGTCGCGTTGCAGTATCGGCGGTGCTCTCGCTTTCTGCAAATGGTATCTTTGCGATTGGTTCAAAATTTGGATCGACGGTTGCATTGGCAACGACTTGTTTTACACTCGCTTGGCAGGATGTTGCCTTTACGAGTGAAATTAAGCCCGCTTCATTTTATTCTCGTGCGATTTCACAATACACTGGGTTTCTCTTGTCGAGTACAGCTGTTCTTCTTCCGATGATTTCCCTCGTATTTCCTATTCTCGTGGGTTCGTCATATTCAACTGCTTATTCTGTTGTGCCTTCGTTTCTTTGGGTAGCAGTTGCGAGTGCGGTCTCTACTTTCATTGGAAACATCTTTTATGTCATCAAGGATACAAAGACTATTGGCGTATCGATGGTTATTTCTTGTATCGTGAATGGCATTCTCGTATATCCCTTAACTGAGTATTTTGGCTGCTTTGGCGCAAATTTATCGGTCTTTATTTCTTTCATATTGAACATTGTCATTCGGTGCGCAATTCTTGATAAGAAAATGGGGATTTCTGTTAAGCTGCGTTCGTTACTTCTTCCGGCAGTGCTTTTGAGTGTTTGTTCTGCAGCTTATTTCTCTGAGTCATTTGGTTTAAATGCTCTGACCCTCATATTTTCTATCTTCGGTGTTTTTATGCTCTACAGATCTAGAATTTCCACGCTCTTATCGGCAATCTCTTCAAAAGTTTCTAGGAGGTAGTTAATGGAATTTCATGAACCTCTTGCTATTTATGCCATTAAAGATCGAGATGAAGTGTCGCTCCAGCGTGCTGCTTCTGGTGGTGCGTTCTCTGTCCTGGCTCGACCGGTTATTGCGCTGGGTGGTATTGTCTTTGGGGCAAAAATGCATGATGGGGGTTTTGTTACTCATGAAAAGGCAGAAACTTCTCAGGAGCTAGCAAGCCTGCAGGGCAGTGCCTATGTTCAAAGTGATATCTCTGGGATATTTGATTCCGTGGTTGAATGCTTAAAATCAGACCGGCTTGTAATGTTTGTCGGGCTTCCATGCCAGTGTGCAGCTGTGCAGGCATACGTCCAGATGAAGTTGCGTTCAGATTCTCGGCTTAACCAATTGCTACTTTGTGACCTTATCTGTCATGGTGCTCCGAATAATGAACTATTTCGAGCCCATCAACTCTGGTTGGCACGCAAGCGAAAGGCGGATGATGGAATCCACTCATTTCGTTTTCGTACGAAGAAAAAAGGTTGGGGTCTCTACTACTACTACTACTACTATCGGAATGGTAAAAAAATAGAGGTATGTGAGCCGGGCGATAATGATCCATATTATGCAGCCTTTCTCAGGGGAGAGACATACAGAGAGTCATGCTATAAATGCCCATTTTCCAAGCGTGAGCGTGTAACTGACTTTACGATAGGAGATTACTGGGGTATTGAGTCTGCTCATCCTGATTTTTATGACCCGAATGGTGTTTCCCTGCTCTTGATTAACAGCTTGAAGGGGGTACAGTTTTTTAAGCAGTATTCTTCTAGGGAATGCAATTATGCTGTTTCCAATATGCAGCTTGCCTCTAGAGAAAACCATAACTTGAATAGCCCGACAGTTAGGCCAACAACGAGGGACGATCTGCTTTGCGCGATTGCCAACCATAGGTCTTATGGAGATCTTGAGGTGTTGTTTGATACTACCCTTAAGCCGAGGTTGACAGTTAAACGTCTTGCAAAACAGATACTACCTTCTGGTCTTTATGGTTCAATTAAGAGAATCGTGAGGAAGGGATAATGGATTATAAGCAGACTGTGGAAGTAGTTATAGAAAGTTCTCTTTGCTGCGGTTGTTTGTGTTGTAGAGCGGCGTGCCCGTTCAACGCCATTAAACCTACATGTGACAAATATGGGTACGTTGTTCCTATTGTTGATGGTGATAAATGTCGCGAATGTGGCATTTGCCTTAAATGCTGTCCCATGTCTGACTTCATTGGTAGATAATTTGCTCATCTTCGTTTCAAATAATTGTATTGGCGCCGGGGCTGGCTTGGATTCCGGCGCCTTTTCTTTCCTCACGGCTTACCGATTTTTATGGCGTTAAATGAGCCTGTTATTTAATCGAGTTCTTATGTATAGCTTATATCTGAATTATTGCCAGGGATGGTTGACGGACTTCGGTTTGTTGGCAACGCCATCGACACGCAAGAGCCTTTCAGATCCATAGCTTGGTAAGTCGCAAATGGTGCGAAGAACTGTGAAGTCAGCCTGTTGTCAGGTTTTACAATTGCGATCTCATCCAATAGTGATTGCGCATCTTCGAGACTAGTCTTTGTGAAATCAATTGAGGAATCTAAGTTGCAGTTACTGTCGCCTGATGGATGACAGTAGATATTGCGCAAGCAGGCTGTCTTTCCTGCATTATTTGGTCCAACGAACACGACGATTGAATCTTTGCGTAGCTTCAAGGTGTGGCCATCAGTAAACGTCAGTTCTTTTATCGGGGCGTCGAGTCGCATATAACCGCACTCGCAACAGCTTCATCGCGGTACCAATGTTGTCAGGAGAGATTCACGGCAAAGACTCCAAAAAACATACTATCTAATTAGAAAACAATCGCCACCAGAGTGCAGACGTTTCTGATTTCATAATTCATTAAGGTTGTCTCCATTTCCTTCACCTTCTGGGCGCACTACTTAGGTAGACCATAAGCTGTGCTTTGACAGCATGTTTTTAGACTGCCGGTTGACGAAAAAAATTAGAGTGCTGCGCTCCTCAAAAGTGTCAGGGAGTACTATTACCTCGGGCGTTCACTGCCAGGTGCATGACGTTAACATCCGTTTGTTGACCTTTCAATTTGGTCGATTGTTTATTGGGAGTTGCCATGCCGGTTAACCTATCTTTGGGTGCTAACGATCAATAGCGTTCTTTAATTGTTGCTGAGCGAAGAACCGGTGTTTCCAGTATTACTCGTAGGGGTCGAGCAATTGTGTTCTTTGTTGCTTGAGCGCGCTGTGATTTGTACGAACTGCTCGTCCCTTTCTTATAAGGATGCCAAGTATGAGTGACCCTAAAGAAGATGGCAATCAAGAAGAGCTTGAGTGGCTTCTATTTGAGCTTGATGAAGCCCGCGAGGACCAGAGAGTGTCTTTGGATCATATCGTTCAGGTCCTTGTTGCTTGTATTGCTGCGCTCGCCATTTTGTATTCTGTTGCGGCCGGATTTGGCGCTTCTGAAAATTCGATTCCCTGGAAGAATGAGGGAATCGCTACGATTGCAGCCTGTGTGATTCTTGTAGCGGGTTTTTACGGCTCCAGCATCGGTCAGGAACGTATGTTTCGCTATCACTATATGGAAATGATCGAAAAGAGGATTTCCGAGATAGTGCCAACGGGCGATGAGAATATTGCGCTGGGCTGGAACCAGTTTTCTTCTCGTTTGATTACTGCTAACATTCATCATCTGACAAATAGGGGTGCGCGTAGGCACTATGTGCATTTTGCACTTGCACTCGTATCGCTTGTCATCGGGTGCGTTTTGCTTTCTTTGCTATTGCTGCTTACCGTGCATAATAAATGGGTCAGGCTTCTACTGCCGCTGGTTGTTATGTCCGCTCTAATATATCTTTTGTACTGCTATTTCATAGCTACTGACTTTAGTCGGCTGACGTTTAAAGAGATATTAGACCTTAATGTAAATGGTGCCCCTAAGGAATATCGAGCGGATAGTGGCGGGGTGTCTGAGGATAATAGGCCGGGTCACTACTTCTCGCAATTTAGAGGTAAATTCCTTCGTCTGTTGTACACGCGTCCTCGCGATTCAATGAAAAGCTTCTTTTATTTAGGCGGGGCTTTGTTGGGTTCTTCTCTGGGAGGAGGCTACACTCTTGGAGAGTGGTTCTTCCGGTTCTTCTTGCTTGTGTTTGTCGTTGACATCTGTGGCTACCAAGCGCGTTATCTCATCAATGATATTAGGGGCATTGCGGAAGACAGGACAAACCCGCAGAGCGAAGGCAGGAATAGGCTACCTTTGCTTGGCGGCGGTAATGAGCGGCATACAATAATTGTTGCCATGCTTGTTGTAGTTGCTAAAGCGATTGCTGCATTCTTGGTTTGTGCGACTATATGGGCAGACGGCGCCACGTTATATGGTCATCCGGTTCCCGGTGACCCTTACCTTGCCTTTATTTTGGGCTTTGCATACGTTTTGGTCTTCATTATTGCCTGCTTCTATGAGAGAGCTAGGGCTAAAGGCGAGCGGCTTTGGAGCGAGTATGTTCGGCGTCATGATGACTCGCCGTCCTTGAGCGGGATGAATACATTTATATCTGCGAAATACTTTGGATACATTGATCCTAAAGAGGAATCGCGCACGCACGATGTCATTAAGATGTGCTTTGGTACTCTTAGGATTGTTCTTTATGGATATCCGTTACGTTTTTGCGTTGGTCTTTTTGCATTTGACCCGTATTTATTCGGACTCGTGTCCGGTGGAATTTCGGAGTTTCCTTATAGGGTAGGCATGCTGCTTCTCTTGATTGTTGCCTGCGCCTTGTATGGTTGTGCTTTTGTTTATATAACCTGGAGCTATGAGGCGTCTGCGGCCAAGAGGGCTTCTGCTATGAGCTGCCTGCAAGCAAAGAAAGATGTTAAAGGGGTTATTTGGCCGTCTATCAAGCAACCTCATGAAGTTGAATTCAAAAAGCCCCATATCGCGTATCTTGGCTATCGACTAGGTTCGAGAGCGTGTGACCTTTACCCGTTGCGGGTGCGGTGGAGCTTGATTGAGCCTTGGAACTGGACAGCATTGCTTGCGATCCTTCTTTTGCACTGGTTCTCCATTTGGCTTCTTCCTTGCTATTATTCTTTTTTCTCCTTGGGATTAAGTTTTGTACTGTTTACTTTGGCTGATTGTGTGCCCAACAAGGGTGTTCTTAGCATGGTTTTCACTGTTTCAATTGTTTTGATTATTGTTGAGTGCGTTGCATTGGTCGCCTCGCTTGTCTGTTCTGATTTTTACCTATCTGTTATCGAATTCCTCATGCGCAACTATTTGCCCTATGGGTTTATCGAGACTGCCCAAGATGGATCGCTGTTCGTCGGAGAATGGTTTGCTCAACTTTGCTTAAGGCCCTTGATCTGGATTTCCCAGTCTCCGTATAACGCTCTTGCAATGACTGTCGTAGCGGTCATTGCCCAAACGTTCCTCGCGATTTATGCACTGTTTAGGAACATGAACTACTGCGACATGAACGCACCGTTTCTTGAGAACTTCTTCAACACCGTTAAGGGTGCGGCGCTGAAGCTGTCCACGGCGATCTTGGGTGAACACGCGATAGATGTGCTGTGCAAGAAGAGGGGGAGTGATGATGAGGTGCAACCCTCCACGAGTAGCGACTGAGAATAGTTCAAGAATGGCCGACTTGCTGTTTCGCGCGCATCGAGCGGTCCAGGCCAGTTCAGTTGTAAGACGTTGGCGATATAAACTATTGAATCGAGCGCTGTAGCGACCGTTTTCTCGTCAGCACAATTGGTCCGCGCCGCTTGTTATTCTATGGATCTACTCGATCATTAGGAGGTTATATGGGTGCTAACAAGATGGACGCTGAGGTTATTGATCGTGACCGTATTGAGGTGTTTGTTAGCTCTTCGATGCGCGATGAAGACGATTTTAGCTGGCAGCAGCTGAGGAACGAGCTTAATTGCGCTTTGCTGAAATCGGATATCTTTAAGCCCTTTGCCATCGAGTTTCATGCGAGCATTGAGCCATCATCCTCTTATTATCTTAATCGCTTGGCGCAAAGCGATATAGTAATTGGAATTATACGATCAGAGTTGAGGCCAGGGACTAGCAGAGAGCTTTATCATGCTATCAGGCTCAGAAAGCCACTCTTACTTGTTAAGCTTGAGTCTGGGACGTCGCCGGAAATCGAGTCTCTGCTTCGTTATGCCAGAGAAATGGATGCGTGCACGTATGTAGGGCGGCCGAATGATTCAGGCCTTGTTCCTTATCTGATGGACCAACTTAACAACGTGATGGTCGATTTGTTTCACAATCGACGATTTGAAATTGAAGATGGTGGATCGGCGGTTTTTACTGATATTGCTCCTGTCTCTATTCCCGAAGATGTTCTCGATGCTTTCGGTTCTTCGGTTGCCTTGATTTCAAAAAAATTTAACTACCATGCTGATTGGCTTGAGAGAAAGTCTGACAATCCTTATCTCTTCTTTCTTGGCGAGAAAGCGGTCAATTGGCTTCTATATGGCACCCCCTTTTCGGTCGCTGCATTCAAGGCTGGCATTCTAGAAATTATGAAAGACAGCGGCATTCCCAGAGATACTCTTTCACTAAGGCTTGACGCCCTCGATGCTTCTATTGAAGGTCGCTATTCCAAGTGCTATGAACTTCTTCAACGTGCCTGTGACTCTATTGAATCGAAAGACTGTTGGGCTTATGGAAATTGTTTAATTGACAAGCGGACTGTCGCTGGCATGCTTTCCGAATATGGATTTGGCACCCAGTGGTCAATTCAGAAACAAATCGATGCACTCTCCGCTCCAGCCTATATTCCCCTTGCGCTTAAGTTCGAAGAGGAGGTGGGGACTGCTGTCTTAAACGCTTCGAGAGAGGCGAGGGCGGTTAATCCTTACACAACGATTCGACATGACGCTAGCCTTGCTTCCGTCATGTCGAATATATCGTGTTTGTTATTTAGTTCAATATTATGCGGGAGTATATCGAGCGCCTTATATTCTCGCATCCTGCTTGCTAATTCGCTTATCGACTACTCCTCTATTTACAATCGGCCCGATCTTGAGCTTGAGGGAATTAAACTGCTTGTTCTTCAGGGGGATGCTAAGGGCTTCGAGAATAGGTTTGCTTATAAGAGCGATGGTTTGAGGTCGTATCTTCCGTCGTGTGCCGAGGAACTGTGGCATCTGACTTCTTTAACGGCGCAGGCATATCGTCCGAGTACGAGCTCCGTCGTCATTAAGGAGTGTGCGCCTTATTTTTCGGATGATACTATTTGCGATGCTTGGAACACGTTGAATGTTGCAGATGATTTTCGGCAATGCGAATCAAAATGGATCAAAGCCATCGGCATGATCAAGATGCGGGTTGATGAGAAGTCGCTTGTAAGCCTACTTTGTCGGATTGTCGATCAACATTTATATACCGTCGCTTCTGATGTGTCGAACGTTATTGCCGGAATGGATTTAGACAAAATCGACAATGGGCTCGTTGATCAACTGGGCAGTAGCCTTAAATCGAATTCCGATGAACTGCTTAAAAACAATTTTTCTGCTGGCGTATTCGGATGTGTTGAGAAGTGTTGTGGCTTTTCTATTTTGAGTGAAGAGCAAGTGGAGCGCCTTTCCACTGTTGAACGGGGTTGTTATTTAGACAATAAATCTCCTGCATATAATACGGAGATGGCTTGCATCGATGAATTGCGCAGGCAATTTGATTCGAATAATCGTTCTGATTTTCACTCAGGGTTTTCCATTCGCCCCTCTTCTTTGCTATGTCGTTCACTCGATGATGTCCCTTCTGAGTCATTTAACGCATCCTTGGCTGGCGTGCTGGAGCATTGTCTTAAAGGGCTTCCGACATATCAAGGATCACCCTGCTCTGCAGGAGAGGCTATGTCCGTATTAAATAAGTTTGTATGTCGTTGCGTGCGTGATGGAAAGGCACTTCCCGTCGGTTGGACGGATTTAATTTCTGAACTTCCGGATGAGTGGCCCGAAGACCCGGTATTTAGAGAGCCTATATCAATGGACTCATGTGCATGGTCTGTAAGATGCTTAGCTCTAAAAGTTGCTACCGGCTTTGCAACAGACATAGAGTTCCTGACATTTGGTATTAAATTTGATGCCCTTACTGCCGCCGGTCAGCGTGCGTTTTTAGAAGTACTTGAGCAGCTGATTGTTTGTAATGCTATCTGCGATCAATACCGTGGCGTCGTTTCTGCAATCTGTTCGAGCGTTATGCTTAGTGAGGACTCTGCTGTGCGTGCAATATTGCTTGATAGCGTTGCTGCAGGCTATCGTAGATGGGAAGCGAGCTCTTTTAGCGATTTGGCGTTTCAATCGTTACACGATGTTTCCCCTAATGTTGCATTTAAGCTTGTGCGCTTATGCAAGGAGGGGAAATTCGATGATGCTACTCTCGAGCAGAAGTTACTTGGTGAGCTCTCGAGTGATTCCAACTGGTTTATTCGCTGGCATGTTGCGAATGACTAGGCGTAGGTTTGGCGCCGGGACAACGTGGATCTCGGCGCCTTCTTGCCATCGTCTGATTAGTCCGGACATATCCCGGTGCCAATTTGTTGCTGGCGGCTGATTTCGCAGCGCTGCCGCATGTTGGTCTTTCTAATGCCGACCCAGACTGTCCTGCTTACAGCCATTCGTCCATTAAAAAACGTGGCTCGCGGAGTTGGTGGGCAGTTTGTTTGCTTGCGGATTCATAATCAATAAGACGCAAACGCCTCTTCCATGGAGATCAAATGTCTGAACCGATTGTCGTAAAGCTTGCCTGTTGTAACAACATTGACTGCGCAACTATTACGCTAAAAACCAATGCAACCACTGTTCTGCACGGAATGAATGGCTCCGGTAAGAGCTCTGTTGCAAAAGCGATCCAGCTATATAACGGCGATGACTGGCAGACGTTAGAAGTGTTGAAACCCTATGCCTCAGAATCTCTGCCATCTGTCGAGGGCTTGCCGTCGGATGCGAATATCCTCGTATTTAATGAAGACTATGTCGATAGCACGCTGTTTAAGGGCGACATGGAGCTAATCGAAAACGGATACAAGATCTTTGTCGATACCCCCGAGTATCGTAAGGCTGCAAAAGTGACAGATGAGTTGCTGGCGGATGCCGTCAAAAGGTTGCGGGATGAGGGCAAGGTGGCTGAGTTGCTCTCTACAGTTAATAACTTACTGTCTTGCTTTGGGAAGGTTTCTAAGCAGACCTATTCGAAGGTTAGCCCAATTGCGAAAGGCATCGTGACAACGGGAAACCTTATTGAGCATGTTTCTCCAAAGTTTGAGTCGTTTAGCCCACTAATTCAAGGAGATAATGCCAAGGATTGGCTGCAGTGGCGTGACAAAGGCAGTAAATATAACTCGCGGGGCGTATGCCCATATTGCGGCAAGACTCTCGAGCAGTCTGATCTGGAAATATGTAACGAAATGCAGACTGTGTACGGTGGAAAATATATTGATAGCTGTACAAAAACGATTGAGTCCTTTGGGGAAGCAGAGGTGCTTCTTAGCGAAAACGCCCGTGCGCAGGTTGACGCGATTTTACACGGGAAGCTAGAAGAAGAGCCCAATCCCGAGAATAAAGCCTTTCTTGCCTGCATCAAGGCAGATGCGGAGGGTCTTAAGGCTAAGCTCGAGAAAATTCAGCAATTAAATTATTCGTTCTTGAAGGATGAAGAAAAAGATGCCGACTATTTTGAAGGCTTAAAAATCCATGTCGAGCTTCTCGAAAAGATGAATTCGCAATTCGCGATTGAACGCATCAATAGCATTAATGCTGTGCTGGACGAGCTTTCATCCAAAGTGAGGGACATCCAAATTGCCATCGGTCGTCAAAGCGCAGCGTTAAGAAAATCCATCAAGGCGTCGATGGCTGATATGAATGCTTTTCTGGAGTCCGCAGGATTTCCCTACGAGATCTCAATCGCTTCGCCGGATGGGACTCGCTATGCCGTTTCGCTGAAGCCTCGTGGGCTCGAGATGAACGTCAAGGATTTAAAGTCGCACCTAAGCTATGGCGAGCGTAATTCGCTTGCGATTGCATTGTTTTCCGCTCAGGTGAAAAGTGAGAAGCCGGACATGGTTGTGCTCGACGACCCGATTTCTTCCTTTGATCAAAATAAGAAATACGCGATTCTCCAAAGGTTATTTTCGAAATCTAAGGGTGTCTGTCGTGGGATTACAACGTTGCTGCTGACCCATGACTTTGAAACGCTCATTATGATCGGCAAGGTCCATAGGTCCCTTCTATGCAACACGTATTGCTTCTATGCGCGCAACGATGGCGGCGTGCTTTCCCTGATACCTGTTGAGGATGATGATTTTAATAGTGCGGTACAGTGCTTTAAGGCAATCGTGGCGAGCGACGCATCCCTGCCTTATAGAATTGCGCTTGCTAGGAGAGCGGTTGAAATTGCGTACGGAAAGTCGCCTGCCTGGCACGTTTTATCAAGTTTGATGCATCGTCGGGAAGTTGCGACGATGTGTGAGCAAGAGCTTACTGACGAAGAGTGGAAGGAAGCAAAAAAGCAGCTTGAGGATATCGGTTTAAAGAACTTTAACTACCAAGACTTATTGAGCCAGCTTGGAAATGCGGAGCTGCTGTCCGTTTATGATCAAGCGCCTTCACCCGTTGAGAAAATCTGCGCGTTTAGATTACTCGCTGACAACAATGCTGGTGAAATGAGTCAGGTCTGCAATCGTGCCAATATCGATGAGACAGTGTTTAAATTTGCAAACGAATACTTCCATATCGAAAACCTCATGGCGTATCAGTTTGATCCCGTCAAGTTCAATACGGTTCCGGCAGGGATTATCGAAACCTGCGACAAGCTGATTGCCGGGTTTAAGAGACAATGCGAGCAGTGGGCTGATGCTGACAATTAGCGGCATCTCCTTGGTGTCCCTCTTTTAATAAAGGCATTCCATTTGCACACTTTTGTGCCTGGTTCAAGGATTGATTTGGAAGATTGGTGGCACCGGATTGACGGACCCCGGGTCCTCGCTTAAAGTAACCCTTGTGATGAGGCCTTGCGACGGTACGTCCGGCTTGGTCCGTGGGAACCGCCGAAAGGCGGTTTTCGCGTTTAAGGGGTCCAATTGGATAAACCATTTAAATCTATTGATGAGCAGATTGCTATCCTTGAAAGCCGTGGACTCGAATGCGATAACAATACTCGTATAGTTTTGGAACGCGAGGGATACTATCCGGTTGTTAACGGCTACAAGGATTTGTTTCTCGACCATCGAGGAGATTCTTGCCACGAATTTTTCGTAAAAGGAACGAAGCTCTCTGATATATATCGTTTATTCGAGTTCGACCGCTCATTGCGTCTGCTCATGTTTGAGTATTTTAACAAGGCGGAAGCAGTCCTTAAAACAGTCTGCTCTTATCGTTTTGCAATGGCTCACAAAGATAGTCCGGAAGCATACCTGGATAGGGGATCCTACCGTGCTGATGCTGGCTATCGAAAAAAGATCGACACGCTTATCAGTGATTTCGAGAAGGTGCTATGTAGGTCTCAAAAATGGAAAACTGATTATAAAAGGGATTACATTCGGCATTACGAGAACAATCATGACAATACGCCGGTATGGATTCTTATGAATTATTTGATGCTTGGCCAGGCATTCAAGTTTTACGAGTTTCAACCAGAAAGCATGAGAAATTCTATCGCTAAATCGTTTTCTGATCTCTATTCCGAGACGCATGAAGTTGATAAGCGTATCAGCCCTCGAAGGCTTAGGCTCGCATACGATCACATCAAAGATTTTCGTAACATCTGCGCACATGATGAGCGCCTGTTCTGTGCGAAGGTGTCTCCGTCCTGTGACGTAAATTTCGTCGACGTTTTAAATGATCTTGAGCTTGTGCTGACGAAGGATGATTTCAATAAGCTCCGTCGTCAAATATTGCTTAACGCAGTCACGTTGAGTGATTCGCTGAGCACGGATGCCAGCGCTAAAGTTCTATTTGCCATGGGTGTCAAAGATTGTCGAAGTGTGTTCCCTAAGGAGCTGCTTGGGCTGCAGGGTGATGCACCTTCTTCTTGAGCTTGCGCAGAAGATGGTCGAGACTATGCCGTGGATTGGTGCTATCAGCTTTGATCTTGGTCCTGCGCCCGTGCTGAAGGAAATCCAGTGCAAGGACCCGCCTGTGCGTTTTGCTGGGCGGGCCTTCTTGTGCCGCGGGCGCGGAGAGCCTGATCATCGCGGTCGACACGTGCTGCGGGCCGGGCGTGTCGGGCCCCGGCTGAGCCTGGACCGATGCCGACCACCTGGAGCTCAGCGGCTACGCGGGCGAGGCCATCGGCGCCGACGGCGGGGTGATTATGAAAGGCAGGCATCAGCTCATTACGAAGCGTTCGGATGGCAAATGGCAGGTTAAGGGCGAGAGGGCGCGTCGCGCTTCCTTTGTTGCGACGACCCAGGGCGAAGCTATAAAGCGGGTCGTCAAATTAGTTCTAATCAGCACTCTGAGCTAATCTCCCATCGTCCCGATGGCAGAATCCGCGCAAAGGATTCCCATGGGCATGATCCCTTCCCGCCGAGAGGATAGGGGCTTGACGCCATTGCGGCTGCGGGCATGGATTAGCGTGTCCGCAGCCGCATACTTCCGAGTTTTGGCCTTGTACCCTTTGCTCCAGATGCTGCAAACACTTGATTGATGCTATTTAAGGTCTATAATCAAATAAAAACTCTGAAATATCTTTTCAAAACAATGAAAGGAATTTTGAGGACGATGCTTTGCCAGTTTACCTTCAGGAACTATAGATCCTATCGCGACGAAACTGTGCTTTCCATGCAGGCAACATCGATGAGGGAGTTCGAGCGCTCCCTCATAGAGTGTCCTGACGGGCAGAGTTTCCTTCCGGTAGCTGCGGTTTACGGGCCTAACGCTGGCGGCAAGTCTAACCTGCTCGAGGCTCTTGACTATATTCGTTCGGCGGTGGCAAGGCCGATCAGATTGTTGTCTGCCAGCACTGATGCGCCAGAAGGTAACCGATCTTCGATACCCCGTTGCTCTGCGTTCGAGTTCGATGACGTGTCGGCTGCTAAGCCCACCGAGTTCGAGCTCTACTATCGCGCGGGTGAGCATGAGTACCGCTATGCCCTGTCCGTGCATGCGGACGAGATCGTGTCCGAAGGATTGTGGCGGCGCAAATTGGGGGCGTCACGCACGGCGATGCTGTTCGAGCGCGAGGGGACAGGGGTTGAGCTTGGTCCCACGTTGCGTAAGCTCGTGACGGCTGCGAGATTCAACCCGAGCCTGCCATACCTGTCGTTTCTCTGCATCAACTTTGACGCGCCGGTGATCAAAGAGGCCGCCAGTTGGTTTCTTGATGGGGTGTTCCTGAACTACAACAGCTCCTATCTGGAGCAGATGCTCGAACAGTTGCTCGACGAGGATGACTCACTCGAGATCACGCGTTTTCTGCGTGCCGTTGACGTACGTATCGATGGCTTTAGGGTTGAGAAAGCTCCGGAATGGCGCGGCCAGCGCGTCTTCGTAAAGCATGAGGTGGACGGCAAGGGCTATGAGCTGCGCCTGTCCGAGGAGTCGGCCGGTACTCAGAAGCTCATGGGGTTGGCGTCGTTTCTGCTGGCGGCGCTCGAACGCGGCGGTACCGTCGTTGTCGACGAGCTCGACGCCAAGTTGCATCCGAAGCTTCTTCGCTATGTGATTCTGCTGTTTAAGGATCCTGAGGTCAACAAGAGTGGCGCGCAGCTCATCTTCTCGTCCCAGGATGTGTCAACCATGCGAAACGATGTGTTCCGCCGTGACGAGATATGGTTCGCTGCGCGCGGCGAGGGGGAGGCGAGCCAACTGTGGTCTCTCGCCGACATCCACGAGGCAAACGGTAATCTGGTAAGCAAGAACGCGGCTTTCGACAAGCAATACCTGTCCGGTCGCTACGGCGCCGATCCGTATCTCACCCGCATCGAGGAGTGGGATTAGCATGGTGGCGAAGAAGTCGAAGGGCTGGCGTAGCGGCAAGCGAGAGGGCCGCTCGCGCATGGTTCAGATGACGCGTCATCTTGTAGTGAGCGAGGGCAAGGAGACCGAGCCTCGCTACTTTGAGGGCGTGCGTGCGGCGTTGGGCGCGGCGAATGAGCGTAAGGTTGCCATTGTCGTTAAGGGGACCGGCAAACACACGCTTGACCTGCTTGACTTCGCCGTCGAACACTGCCTCTATGCGCCCGAGACGTTCGACCACGTGTGGCTCGTGTATGACAAGGATGACTTCCCTGCGTCCGACTTCGACGCGATGGAGCGTAAGTGCAACGAGCTCTCTGATGGTTCGAGGACCTTCCACGCGTTGTGGTCCAACCCCTGTTTCGAGCTGTGGCCGCTTCTGCACTTTCGCTACACGACCGCGCATATGTCGGCGTCCGACTGCCAGCATGCCCTCGCGCAGGAGATGTCGAAGGATTTGGGCATCGAGTACCGCAAGAACCTTGACGGGATGTTTGGGGCAGTGGATGATAGGCGAGGCGAAGCATTGCAGCGTGCTGGGCGCCTCGTCGCGTACCATAGGGAACTGGGTAACATTAAGCCATCTGCGCAAAACCCTTTAACTAAGGTTGGCGAGATATTTGATGTGATTGGGCCGTATCTGGTTTGACGGTCAAGTTCGATCGGGCTTGATGGGACTGGAGATTCATGAAAGATGTTGTTTCGGGCTGCCTGCCGTCTTTAACTGGATTGACCTTTTGGGACCCGATAGGATACTAGGCCGAATCTAGCGGTATTGACGCAGTCAACCTACGGGCCTGAGTCCTGCGGAGGCGGCTTTTCTTTTGAATTGCCGCCCCTTTTCATCATTTGTATGGATGTAAGATTCGGCCTGTCAAAATTTACATCTCAATAAAGAAAAGGCGAAATTGCGTGCGATTTTCTGCTCGTATGTAACTTTACTGACGTGTTGTTGTTCAGTCTTAATTCGCTGTGGTTGCCGGTAAGGGATTGACCGGAATTGGGCTTTTCCCTATCCGCTCCGTCGCGAGTTCTACATCGAGTGCATCTGCAACATGATGCGCCCGTGGGCCATCGTGGAATACGAGCGCGAACCGTGGGTGATGGATGAGGGCACCGTGCGCATTACGTTTGACATGAACGTGCGCGCGGCGGTGGATCGCTGGCGTTTGCTCAACCTGGGCGGTTGAAATGATCCGCTGAGACCTTTCCGGTCGAATATTATTCGGGCGAGGGTTGGGTATCATGGTGAAAGCGATTTCAATGACAGGGGTACTCGTGGTAAAGATGAAAGATGTGGCCGAGTTGGCGGGCGTTTCGAGCGCCGCCGTCTCGCGCTACCTCAACGGTGGATATATCTCGGCGGACAAGGCCGAGCGCATTAAGAAGGCGATTGAGCTGACTGGATACGTGCGGTCCAGCCAGGCTCGTGCGCTACGCACCGGCTCCACCAAGCTCATCGGCGTCATCGTGCCCAAGATCAACTCTGAGTCCGTGAGCCGCATTACCGCTGGCATTGGCCAGGTGCTCGGTCACCGTGGCTACCAGATGCTGCTTGCAAACACCGACAACGCGGCCGATCGCGAGCTCGAATACCTCGATTTGTTCCAAAACCACCCAGTTGATGGCATTGTGCTGGTGGCAACCATGATCACCGACGAGCATCGTCGGGCGATTGAGTCGTGCCGCGTGCCGATCGTGCTGATCGGCCAGAATGTTGAGGGCACGGCGTGCGTCTATCACGACGATTACGAGGCTGCCTTTGAGCTGGGCCATGCGCTTGCGGGCCGTGTGGACGGCAAGATCGCCTACATTGGAGTTACCGAAGAGGACCGCGCGGCCGGCTATGACCGCCGTCGCGGTTTTGAGGCCGGCTTGCGCGCCGCGGGCGTGGCGCTTGATCCGAGCCTGATTCGCCTGGGCTCGTTTACGCTCGACTCGGGCTATGGTGCGGCGAGTGAGCTGCTTTCCGTCGCTCCCGATGTTTCGTTTATCGCCTGCGCGACCGACACCATGGCGGCGGGCGCGCTGCGCGCCATCGACGAGGTTCGAGGCATGGGCGAGGGCATACACCGCGTAAGCGGTTTTGGCGACAACGCGTTTTTGCGCGCGCTGACGGGCGGCATTCCCACCGTGCACTATGGCTACCTGACCAGTGGCGTCGAGGCGACCAACATGTTGCTCAACACGCTCGATGGCGTGGAGGGGGAGAGCGGTCTCAAGACGCTTAAGCTCGGCCATCAGCTTATGAATGTCTAGGCTTTGGGCACGCCTGCATGCCTCTAAGTCGCCTGTTTTTGCTTTAAAACTACCATTCGCCGGCTTTTTTCTACCGTTTACCGCTATATGAAAACGATTACAGACATATGAAACTGAAAACGATTACAGTGTAAGTGTCAAAGATGGCCGGGTGCAAATGCGCCCGTTGGAGGAAAGGGAAGTCATGGACTACCGCAAATCAGCCCAAGAGGTGCTCGACAACATCGGTGGCGCCGACAACGTCGTCTCTGCCGCGCATTGCGCCACGCGTTTGCGCCTGGTGATTGCCGATAACGTCAAGGTTGACAAGGAGGCCCTCGAGAATATCGACGGCGCTAAGGGCGTCTTTGAGGCCCAGGGCCAGCTCCAGATTATTTTTGGCACTGGCACCGTCAATAAGGTCTACGACGAGTTCATTGCGCTCAGCGGCGTCGAGGCTGCCACCAAGGCCGAGGTCAAGGAGGCCGCGGCGCAGCAGCAGAACATCTTTATGCGTGCCATTAAGGTACTCGGCGACGTCTTTGTCCCCATCATCCCCGCCATCGTGGCTTCGGGCCTGCTGCTGGGCATTATGAGTGCCCTCAACTTTATGGCCTCCAACGGCTTTATCGCGCTCGACACCAATAACTTTATCTACAAGATCGCCGACCTGGTCTCGGGCACGTCCTTTGGCATTCTGCAGATCCTGATCGGCTACTCCGCCGCTAAGGCCTTTGGCGCCAACCCGTACCTGGGTGCCGTCGTCGGCGGTGCGTTCATCAACTCCTCGCTGCAGAGCGCCTACACGGTTGCCTCCGAGGGCGTTCAGACCATGGTCACCGTCATCCCCGGCGTGTACAGCTTTGAGTGGGTCGGCTATCAGGGCCATGTGATCCCCATCGTTATCGCCTGCGCCATTCTGGCCTTCCTCGAGAAGCGCCTGCACAAGATCGTTCCCGAGATGTTCGACCTCTTCGTGACCCCGCTCGTCTCCGTGTTTGTGACCGTGCTCGTGACGCTCGTCGCCGTCGGCCCCATCTTTGTCTGGGCCGAGAACGCCATCCTCGGTCTGATCCAGGCCCTGCTGACCCTGCCCTTCGGCATCGGTTCCTTTATCGTCGGCCTCTTCTATGCCCCCACGGTCGTTACCGGTATCCACCAGATGTACACCGCCATCGACTTGGGCCAGCTCGCCCAGTACGGCGTGACCTATTGGCTGCCCATCGCCAGCGCTGCCAACATCGCTCAGGGTGGCGCCGCGCTCGCCGTTGCCTTTAAGACCCGCGATGCCAAGATCAAGGGCCTGGCGCTTCCTTCGGCCCTGTCCGCCTTCATGGGTATTACCGAGCCGGCCATCTTTGGTGTGAACCTGCGCTTCTTTAAGCCCTTCATCGCCGGCTGCATCGGTGGCGGTTGCGGCGCCCTGGTCTGCGCGCTCACCTCGCTTGCCGCTTCCGGTACGGGCGTTACGGGTATCTTCGGTATCCTGCTGTGCCTGGCCCAGCCCGTGCAGTACGCGATCATGTTTGCGGTTGCCGCGCTGGTTTCCTTTGGCGTCTCGTTTGTCCTGTACAAGGACGAGCCCAAGGCTTCCGAGTAGGCCTAAGAGCTTTTGATTGAGGGAAACACCCGCTGGCTGTATGCTCGCGGGTGTTTCCCGAATCTGGTGCCGATCTCTGGCGCCTTGTTACTTTCGATCCGTTAGGACTTTGATATGTCTAATGCCCTTGGTCGCGACCTTGCAAAGCTGGTCGCCGCTGTTGACGCCGCCGCCTCTGAGTGCGGTCATGGCGCGTATGGCCAGCGCTTCCATATTATGCCGCCGGCGGGCTGGCTCAACGACCCCAACGGTCTTTGCCAGGCAGATGGCGTATTTCACGCGTACTTTCAGTATGCCCCGTTTGATGTGAACGGCGGCGTCAAGATGTGGGGCCATGCGACGAGCCGTGACCTTATGACGTGGGACTACGTTGGCGCCCCGCTGCTGCCCGACGAGCCTTTCGATTGTCACGGCGTGTATTCGGGCTCCGCGCTTGCCGAAGACGGCCGCATTCGCGTGCTGTACACAGGCAACGTTAAGCTATCCGATGCGGACGGTACGTACGACTACGTCAATACCGGTCGCCGCGCCGATACCGTCTATGTGGAGAGCGTTGATGGCCTTGCCGGTCGGGAGTTCAGCCAAAAGCGTGTGGTGCTGGCGTCCGATGATTATCCCGAGGATTTGACCTGCCACGTGCGCGATCCCAAGGTGTGGCGTGACGCGGACGGGCGTTATCACATTGTGCTGGGCGCCCGTCGTCGCGTGGATGGACCGCATATCGAGAGCCGTTTTTGTGCGATGCACGGCGAGGGTGCCGGGCGCGATGTGGGCGAGATCCTGGTGTATGGTTCGGCCGATATGCTGAGCTGGGAGCTCGAGAGCCGTGTGTCTACGCCCGAGCGTTTCGGCTTTATGTGGGAGTGCCCGGGGTATCTCGAGCTTAAGGCCGATGACGGTGTACCGGCAAAGTTCCTTTCCTTCTCTCCTCAGGGGCTCGAGGGCGGTCGTTGGGACCGCGGCAATGTGTACGCCGCGGGCTACATGCCTGTAACGGGCGACATTACGGGTGGCAATGACGCTTATGAGCTGGGCGAGTTCCGCCTGTGGGATGCCGGTTTTGACTTCTATGCTCCGCAGGAGTTCACGGCCGAGGACGGTCGCCACATTCTGATCGGCTGGATGGGCATGCCCGATGAGCCGACCTATGGCAACGCACCAACCGTGGTGTGCGGCTGGCAGCACTGCATGACGGTGCCGCGCGAGCTTACGGCCGGTGACGGCGGCGTGGTGCTGCAGCAGCCGGCGCGCGAGATTGAGCACCATTATGTCTCGGTGCGTGTGGGGGAGGGCTCGTTGGAGGTTGCCGGCGATACCTGCTTTGACGTTGTTGCCGACGGTGTCGACGGCGCGTTTACCGCGATCGTTGATGGCGAGCTGTCGTTGTCGTTCCTGCCTGCCGAAGGCGAGCTTCCCGCACGCTTTGAGATGCGCTTTGCTGATGAGGATCGCGCTTCTGCCGGCTGCGGTCGTACCGTGCGTTGGGAGCCCGTCGACGAGGTTCGTAATGTGCGCATTGTCGGCGATGTCTCGTCGGTCGAGGTGTTTGTGAACGATGGCGCGCTCGTGTTTTCGACACGCATCTATCCCGAGGCCTATGGCGTGTCCGTTGACGCCCCGGGTGCGAACGTAAACTATCATACGCTCAGCATTTAGGCGAGTCGTCGCATATCGGCGCTATACTGCAGCCGTTGCCCACGATGCGGGGAACACCCGCATCGTGGGTTTTTGCTTATGAAGGGACGGTGCCGTGTGGATGTACAGCAGCTAGAAGAGGCCTGGGCTTTGAGGTCCAGTGCGCGCGAGGCGCGTCTTGTTGCGGCCCCGCATGTGCCGGCGGCTCTGTCGCTGCTGGGTATTGTGCGTCCCGGTGACCGTCTGGTGGCCTTTGCGGATGACTTTGCCGATGCGTTTGCGCACGGCTTTGAAGGCTGTGATGTTGTGCTTGTGGACCCGCCGTCTGCTGATGCGTTTGCTGCCGCGTCCGAGAACTTTGATGCTTCGCCTGATGCTGAGGGGCCGCACCTATGGTGGTTTGTCAACTCCATCGGCGGGTTTGGTCTGCGCGTTCCCGATCTTCGTGCGTTAGGCCGCGCAGCGCGTGAGGCTCATGCGCTGCTCGTGGTGGATAACACCGTGGCTGGTGTCTTTGGGTGCGATCCGTTGCGCTTGGGTGCCGTGCTGTCACTTGAGGCGCTCGACCGTGTGTGCGCTGGTAAGGCTCCGCGCAAGTTGGTCGCCGCTTCGGTGGCGCGCTCGCAGCTCAAGCGCCATCGTGTGGATGCTGCTGCCGAGTGCGCGCACGTATTGTTTGCGGGCTGCGGTGCTTTGGCACTCGACCTTTCTACCGAGGAGACCGACGTGCTGGAGCGTGGGCTTTCCTCGCTTAACGCCCGCATGCAGGCGCATTTCGACCGCGCCCGTGCGCTGGCCGAGTATCTGGCCGCCAACGAGATGGTGCGCAACGTGCGCTATCCCGGACTGAGCTCGCATCCCGACCATGCGGTTGCAACGGGAATCCTCGAGCACGGCTTTGGTCCGGCAGTTGAATTTGACCTTATCGAGCGTAGCGCGGGCGAGCTGTTCGACGCTTTGCCGGGGGAGTTTCGCACATCGCCCGCCGGCGGCGCAACGACGCGTCTTTCGGCCCCACGCGGCAGGCAGGGGAGCACCATCCGCCTCTTCGCCGGCACCGACAATCCCTTGATAGTTGCGGCCACCCTAGACAACGCTCTTCGCAACTAGCTAAATCATCCTCAACTCCATAAGTTGCGGTGAAATAGGGATTGTTTTACGGCTTTAATCGCATAAACAGTCCCTATTTCACCGCAACTTATGAGAATGGGTTGTGTGGCTATAAAGCCCTGTCCAAAATTGGCTACTTTTTGATGCTGGCGATGAGGTCGTTGGCTTTGGAGGCAATGACGTTGTTGATGTCGGCCTGCAGCTCCTCGTAGACTGCTATGGCTCGCTCGCCGGCGGGGGTGAGGGTGGATCCGCGGGCTCCGTCTCGCTCGATAAGCTTGCATCCGAGCTGGCCTTCGGCTTCGTTCACAATGCGCCAGGCCTTGGAATACGCCATGCCCATGCTCTTGGCGGCACGGTTGAGCGAGTGCTCGCGGGCAATACCCTGCAGCAGCAAGACACAGCCGTGGCCGAAGACGCCCGGCAAATCCTTGTCGCACGCTTGAATGACCAGCTTTGCCGTCGTCTTGTACTCCATGTGCTTCACGTCTCCCCGCTAAAGTGTTTGCTGGGCAAACGCAAAGCCTGCGTCAAACCCTCGTGTGCTCTTCTTAAATCAAGCATTGTAGCAGTCAAAGTGCGTTAAGATACTTCCCCAGTATTGGGCGCCCAAGGTTGGGCTGGGTCCTACGAGGCCTGCAGCCGACCGGTCGCATGGAAAAAGGAGAAACATGGCTACGTTCTTTCCCGGTGAGTCCCACACGTTTTCGGAGTATCTGCTGGTCCCTGGTTACTCGTCCTCGCAGTGCATCCCCAACAACGTCTCTCTTAAGACGCCGCTAACCCGCTTTAAGCGCGGTGAGAAGCCGGCAATCACCCTGAACATCCCCATGGTTTCCGCTATCATGCAGTCCGTCTCGGGCGTCGACATGGGTGTCGCGCTCGCTACCGAGGGTGGCCTGTCCTTCATTTACGGTTCCCAGAGCGCCGAGTCCGAGGCCGCTATGGTCAAGGCCGTCAAGGATCACAAGGCTGGCTTCGTTCAGTCCGATTCCACGCTGACCCCCGACATGACCATGGAGCAGGTCATCGAGCTCAAGGAGAAGACCGGTCATTCCACCATGCCGGTTACCGACGACGGCACTCCCAAGGGTAAGCTCCTGGGCATCGTCACCAGCCGTGACTATCGTCCCAGCCGCGATGACCACCAGACGAAGGTCTCCGAGTTCATGACTCCGCGTGAGCAGCTCATCGTGGGCGACAAGAACATCAGCCTCAAGGTTGCCAACGACGTCATCTGGGACAACAAGCTTAACGCTCTGCCCATCGTCGACGACAACGATCACCTGATGGGCATTGTCTTCCGCAAGGACTACGACAGCCACAAGACCAACCCCAACGAGCTGCTCGATAACGACAAGCGCTACATGGTCGGCGCCGGTATCAACACCCGCGACTATGCCGAGCGCGTGCCGCTGCTCATCGAGGCCGGCGCCGATGTCCTGTGCATCGACTCTTCTGAGGGCTTCAGTGAGTGGCAGAAGCGCACCATCGAGTGGATCCGCGCCAATTATGGCGAGGACGTCAAGGTCGGTGCCGGTAACGTCGTCGACGCCGAGGGCTTCCGCTTCCTGGCAGACTGCGGTGCCGACTTCATCAAGGTCGGTATCGGCGGCGGTTCCATCTGCATCACCCGTGAGACCAAGGGTATCGGCCGTGGCCAGGCCACCGCGCTGATCGACGTCTGCCGCGCTCGCGACGAGTACTACGAGGAGACCGGCGTCTACGTGCCCGTGTGCTCCGACGGCGGCATTGTCTACGACTACCACATGACGCTTGCCCTGGCCATGGGTGCCGACTTTATGATGCTGGGCCGCTACTTCGCCCGCTTCGACGAGAGCCCGACCGAGCGCGTCAACGTCAACGGTCAGTACATGAAGGAGTACTGGGGCGAGGGTTCTGCGCGTGCCCGCAACTGGCAGCGCTACGACCTGGGCGGCGCCGCGAAGCTCAGCTTCGTCGAGGGCGTCGACTCCTACGTTCCCTACGCCGGTTCCCTCAAGGACGGCGTGGGCGGCACGCTCTACAAGGTCAAGTCTACGATGTGCAACTGCGGTGCCCTCTCGATCCCCGAGCTCCAGGAAAAGGCACGCCTAACGCTGGTCAGCTCTACCTCCATCGTCGAAGGCGGCGCCCACGACGTTGTCGTCAAGGACTCCCAGCAGTCTGTGTCTTATCGATAAGGCAAGAGCTGCATATCAAAGGTTGAGTATCAACCACGTTATTTAGATAAAGCGAGATGCATGCAAGTCGCAGGCATCTCGCTTGTCGTATTTGCTAGAATCATCCAAGTTAACCCTAGGGTCGGGCGGCTAGGCTTTGCTCGCTGCAAGTTCCGCACGAGCCGAAGGCCACTTAATGTGGCCTTCGTGCGAGCAGGACTGTCCGCAGCAGCGAGCAAAGCCTAGCCGCCCGACCCCAGCTAAGATTAAAGGAGCTGATATGTGCGATTGCACAGATCATAAGGACGAGATCCCTGCCTACGACGCGCAGGCCATTGAGTCCAAGTGGATGAAGGCCTGGGAGGACTCCAACCTCTTTGCCGTCGACACCGACGACAGCAAGCCCAAAAAGTATGTGCTCGAGATGTTCCCGTATCCGTCGGGCGACCTGCACATGGGCCACGCTCGCAACTATACCATTGGCGATGCCATGGCCCGTCAGGCCCGCATGCGCGGCTACGACGTGCTGCATCCCATCGGCTTTGACGCCTTTGGTCTGCCCGCCGAGAACGCCGCCATCAAGCACAATACGCAGGCTGCCGCTTGGACGTACAAGAACATGGACCAGGCGCTCGCCACGATGAAGCGCATGGGCTTCTCCTACGATCTGGATCGCATGGTCAAGACCTGCAGCCCCGACTACTACCGCTGGGGTCAGTGGATCTTTGAGAAGCTGTGGGAAAAGGGCCTGGTCTACCGCAAGAAGAACCCGGTCAACTGGTGCCCCACCTGCAAGACCGTTCTGGCCAACGAGCAGGTCACCGAGGGCAAGTGCTGGCGCTGCGGCACCGAGCCCGAGAAGCGCGACCTTGAGCAGTGGTACTTCAAGATCACCGAGTACTCCCAGGAGCTGCTCGACGACCTGGAGAAGCTCCCCGGCTGGCCCGAGCGCGTCAAGCAGATGCAGGCCAACTGGATCGGCCGCTCAGAGGGCGCCGAGGTCGACTTTACCCTGTGCGACCAGGATGGCGAGCCCATCGAGGGCGACGAGGGCAAGATCACCGTCTTCACCACGCGTGCCGATACCCTGTTTGGCGTCTCTTTCTTTGTCCTGGCTCCCGAGTACGCTCGTCTGCACGAGCTCGTCGAGGGCACGGAGTACGAGGAGGCCGTCACCAAGGTCGTCGAGGACTCCAAGCATATCTCTGCCGTCGAGCGTGCCCAGGGCACCCTCGAGAAGCACGGTGCCTTTACCGGCCGCTACGTTGTGAACCCCGTCAACGGCGAGAAGGTCCCCGTGTGGGTTGCCGATTATGTCGTTGCCGACTACGGCACCGGCGCCGTCATGGCCGTTCCCTGCGGCGACCAGCGCGACTTTGAGTTTGCCCGCAAGTACGACCTGCCGATCGTGCCGATCATCCTGGACGATGACGATCGCGCTGCCGTCGAGGCCAGCGGCGAGACCATCGATACCTTCCATGCCGAGACCGTCGACTGGGATTGCGCCCACGCTGCCGAGGGCACGCTCGTCCAGTCCGGCAAGTACACCGGCATGCGCGGCGGTAAGCACTCCGAGGGCGAGGCTGCCATCGTGGCCGACCTCGAGGCCATGGGCTGCGGTCGTCGCAAGGTTGAGTTCCGCCTGCGCGACTGGCTCATCAGCCGTCAGCGCTATTGGGGCAACCCCATCCCGGCCATCCACTGCGAGCACTGCGGCATCGTACCCGTGCCCGAGGATCAGCTGCCGGTGACGCTGCCCGAGAACCTGGACCTGGGCGCCGGCGAGACCCTCGCCGAGTGCAAGGACTTCTACGAGACCACCTGCCCGGTCTGCGGTCGCCCGGCCAAGCGCGAAACCGATACCATGGACACCTTCACCTGCTCCAGCTGGTATTACCTGCGCTACACCGACCCGCACAACACCGAGCTGCCCTTCTCCCGCGAGGCGGCCGACCGTTGGATGCCCGTCGATAACTACATCGGTGGCATCGAACACGCTATTCTGCACCTGCTCTACAGCCGCTTCTTTACCAAGGCGCTGCGCGACCTGGGCCTGCTGAGCGTGGACGAGCCCTTCACCAACCTGCTGTGCCAGGGCATGGTCAAGGACGAGAACGGCGAAACCATGTCCAAGTCCAAGGGCAATGTGGTGCCCCCGAGCTCGGTTATCGAGCCCTATGGCGCCGACACCATGCGTCTGGCGATCCTGTTTATCGCTCCGCCCGAGAAGGACTTCGACTGGGATCCCAAGGCTGTCGAGGGCGCCAACCGCTTTATCAAGCGCGCCTGGCGTATCGTTTGGCAGCTCGTCCAGTCGGGTGACGCCAACGTTGCCTTCGACAAGTCCGTGCTCGACGAGACCGCGATGAAGCTCTATCGCGAGCGTCACCGCACCATCGCCAAGTGCACCGAGGACTTCGATCGCGGCCAGTTCAACACCGCGATCTCTGCCGTCATGGAGCTCGTCAACGCGGCAAGCGCCTACCTCAACGCCACCGAGGGCGCTGACCGCGACAAGGCCCTGTGCTACGGCGTGGCCAAGGACATCGTGAGCGTCCTGGCGCCCATCTGCCCGTTCTGGGCCGACGAGCTGTGGCACGAGGCGCTCGGATGCGAGGGCAACGCCTATACCGCCGCCTGGCCCGAGTTTGACCTGGCCGAGTCCATCGAGGACACGGTGCAGATCGTCGTTCAGGTGCTCGGTAAGGTTCGCGGCCGCATCGACGTTGCCCGCGATGCCTCCAACGAGGAGATGCAAGCTGCCGCCGAGGAGGCCGTTGCCAAGTGGCTCGAGGGCAAGACGGTCGTCAAGGCCATCTGCGTGCCCGGCAAGCTGGTCAACCTGGTGGTCAAGTAAGCACTGCGAGCATAACTGACGCATAAAAGACGAGGGGCGATCCGGTTGGGTCGTCCCTCGTTTTGCACTGTGTGTCCCATTTGGCTTGTGCCTAGCGCCACCCGCTACGGAATGTGCACCAGGTCCCTAAAGTAGACGTTGCCCGTTTGCTCCTCAAACATCCAGATGTTGAGGTAGATGTCGTTGAGGTCGTTGTTCACGTCAAAGTCCGGATCGTCGAAGGTGCCTACAAAGGTGAGCATCGCGGTCGTTTCTTCGCCTGCGGCGACGCGCTGGCGCATGCGCACGTCGCGGACGACACCGTTGACGTAGGCATAAGCATCGACATCGCCAAACATCATGTCGACATCGGTGCTGTTTGCCACCGTAAAGACCAATACGGCGTCGCCGTAGCCATCCGTGTCCTTGCCCACGCAGGTAACATGGACGTTCTCGTCTGCCTCAAGGTCGATAGGGAACTGTTCTTGAGGGTCGGGACCTAAGCCCTGGGGGTCGACTGTATCTTCGTCTATTTTGTCGAAGCGCTCCGAAGGTGTCGTTTTCTCGATTGCTTTGGAGCTGCCGAGATCCGGCTCGCATGGTCCGGTTTTACCATCGACGTTGCTGCAGCCCGTCAGAGCGAACGAGCAGGCCGCAATGGCGAGCGCGGTCGTGCAGAGGGTGCCTAGGCGTTTCATGGTGTCTCCTTGCCGTAGGGGATCCGGAAGGTTGTGCGGTCAATGCGCGCGGCAGGCTTTCTCGCTACAGAAAGCCTCTCAGCTCTAGTCTGGCCGATGTGCGCCCAGGGATGGAATGCCCATAGGGCCCGATTCGGTCGGCGCGCTGGGACGCATGGCCCGTTTTGGGGCTTTTGGGGAGCACCGCACAGGAGTCCTCGCCTAATTGTCCTATTCTTGTGGAGAAGCTGTGGGCGCGCTGACCTGCGAATTTCCATTGCGCTTGCACGTTTTCGCAGGTATTGGTATAGTTTGCTTGCAAATGAAGTTGTAATTGAAAGAAGTGGGGTTTCGGCCCCGCTTCTTTTTTGTATGGATGGAGGTGCCGCAATGGTCAAGACCAAGACCGAGCAGGCGATCATCGACGCGCTCGAGGCCGTCGCTCCCCAGCACGATGTCGATATTGTCGACGTTGAGCTCGTGGGCGCCACCAAGGCCCCCTGCGTGCGTGTGCGTATCGAGGGTGCCGAGGGTCAGAGCCTGTCGCTCAACGACGTCACGGCCAATACCAAGTGGGTCGGCGACGTGATCGAGGAGCTCGACCCCATTTCTTCGAGCTACACGCTCGAGGTGTCGAGCCCGGGTATGGCGCGCCCGCTGCGCCGCCCGCGTGACTTTGCCCGCTTTGTGGGCGAGAACTGCGAGCTCACCTCCACCGCCACCGAGGGCCGTCGCAAGTACGCCGGCAAGATTGCCGCCGCCACCGAGATGAACGTGACCCTCGAGCTCGAGGACGGCGAGTCCGTTACCCTCGATTTCTCTGATGTTAAAAAGTGCAAGTTGAAGCCCACCTATGACTTCAAGCCCGCGAAGGAAGGAAACTAACATGGCAGCATCCGACATGATGTCCGCCCTGATGGAGCTTTGCCAGGAGAGGCACATCGACCAGCTCTACCTGATCGACCGCCTGGAGCAGTCGCTCGCCAAGAGCTATGCCGAGATCCTGCATCTTGAGTGGGGCGCCAAGGTGACCATCGACCGCACCACCGGCAAGATCTACGTCTACCGTTTGGAGCCGATCGACGATTCCATGGACGAGGAGGGCAACTTCACCGAGTTCGAGGAGATCGACGTCACCCCCAAGAACACGAGCCGCATCGCCGCCCAGCACGCCAAGGCCGAGATCAACGCCATCGTGCGCAACTCCGCCCGCGAGCAGATCTACGAGGAGTTCTCCGGCCGTATCGGTGACCTCATCAGCGGTACCGTGCTGCAGTCCACGCCCGACTTCACGATCGTCAAGATCCGCGACGGCGTCGAGGCCGAGCTGCCGCATTTTGACCAGCGTCGTTACGAGAACGAGCGCAACGAGCGTCCGATGGGCGAGCGCTATCTGCACAACCAGCACATCAAGGCCGTGATCATCGACGTCCGCGACCCCAACTCCAACCTGCAGCCGGTTCGTGGCGAGCACAGCCGTCCGCCGATCGTCATCTCCCGCACCCATCCCGAGCTCATGCGTCGTCTGTTTGAGCAGGAGGTGCCCGAGATCTATGAGGGCACCGTCCAGATCAAGTCGATCGCCCGCGAGCCCGGCCAGCGCTCCAAGGTCGCCGTCCACTCGCTCGACGACCGCCTGGATCCCGTGGGCGCCTGCGTCGGCCCCAAGGGCAGCCGTGTTCGCGCCGTCGTAGGCGAGCTCCGCGGCGAGCGCGTCGACGTCATCCTGTGGGATGCCGATCCGGCCGTCTACGTCGCCAACGCCCTGTCGCCCGCCAAGGTCACCCGCGTCCTTATCGACGAGGAGAAGGCCTATGCCGGCGTTATCGTGCCCGACGACCAGCTTTCGCTCGCCATCGGCAAGGAGGGCCAGAACGCCCGCCTCGCTGCTCGCCTGACCGGCTGGCATATCGACATCAAGTCCGAGACCCTTGCTGCCGACATTCTCAAGAACGTTCCCGTTCACGAGGAGCCCGCCGCCGACCTGATCGGTGACGAGGTGGACGACGACGTCCGTCGCTGCGAGTACGTGTCCGAGGACGGCATCCAGTGCCGTAACCAGGCCCGTCCCGGCTCCCGTTTCTGCGGTGTCCACGACACCGACGCCTTCGATGATGCGGAGGACCTGATCTAGCGCGCGGTCGCGCCGGGCAGGTCCCGGTGCATCTCCCACGCTCGTTCAGTCTCTAGGCACCCAAGGTGCCAGAAAGGGTAGGTGAAGTCATATGGCAAAAGTCCGTGTGTCCACCCTGGCCAAAGAGTTCGGCATGACCTCCAAGGAACTGATGGGTCATCTCGCCGAAATGAAGATTCCCGCTAAGTCCGCTTCCTCCGCTCTGGAGGACGCTTACGTCGCCATGGTCCGCAAGCAGCTCGCCTCGGTGATCGAGGCCCGCGCCAAGGAAGTCGAGGCCGCCAAGCAGGCCGAGGAGGAGGCAGCCGCCGCCGAGGAGGCAGCGCGCGCCGCCGAGGCCGAGCGCGAGCGCATCGCCGCCGAGAAGGCACGCGAGGAGGAGCGCCGCCAGTTCGCCGCCGCCCAGGCTGCCGAGGAGGCCGCCCGCGCCGAGGCCGAGGCCAAGAAGAAGGCCGAGCAGGAGCGCCTTGCCCGCGAGAAGGAGGAGGCTGCCCGCGAGGCCCAGCGCCGCGCCGTCCCCGCTTCCGACTCCGGTTCGCGCTTCCGTTCGCTGCTCGACCAGATCGCCGCACAGGAGACCGTGCTCAAGGAGAAGAAGGACGCCGAGGCGAAGGCCAAGGCCGAGCGCGCCTCCGAGCGCGGCAACCGTCGTGGCGGCAACAACGACCGTCGCGGTGGCCGTCGTAACGATCGCAACGCCTCCGACAGCAACTCCGAGCGCAACGCCTCCGAGAGCCGTCCGCACAGCCATCGCACCAACGCCAGCAACAACGTCGCTGCCGGCATGGACTTCCCCAATCCCGATAAGCAGGGCAAGGGCAAGAAGCGCAAGGGCGGTCACGGCAACGATGAGGACCACTACAGCCGCATGGCGCGTGAGGCCGAGGAGTACAGCCGCGAGAAGGTGCTCGAGGAGGCCCGCGCCGCCGTCGAGGAGGCCTCTCGCGAGTCCACCGGTCGCCGCAAGAAGCGCAAGGAGAAGCGCGAGCGCGAGGCCGCAAAGGCTCAGGAGGAGCGCAAGATTGAGGAGGCGCTGGCCCAGGGCGTGAACCCCGAGGAACTCGACGCCATCAAGGTCTCCCAGGGCGTCACCGTCCAGGAGCTCGCCGAGGCGCTCGACGTTCCGGCCAACGACATCATCAAGCGTCTGTTCCTGCTGGGCACGCCGCTCACCATGACGCAGTCCATGTCCGACGACCTCGTCGAGCTCGTTGCCGACGACCTGGGTCGCCAGATCAAGATCATCACCCCCGAGGAGGAGAACACCTTCTCGTTCTACGACGATCCCGCCGACCTTAAGCCCCGCGCTCCGGTCGTCACCGTCATGGGTCACGTCGACCACGGCAAGACGAGCCTGCTCGACGCCATCCGTCACACCGGCGTCGCTGCCGGCGAGGCGGGCGGCATTACCCAGGCTATCGGCGCTTCGCAGGTCATGATCAACGACCGCAAGATCACCTTTATCGATACCCCGGGCCACGCCACCTTTACGGCTATGCGTGCCCGCGGCGCCAAGGTGACCGACATCGTCATCCTGATCGTCGCCGCCGACGACGGCGTCATGCCTCAGACCATCGAGTCGATCAACCACGCCAAGGCCGCCGGCGTACCCATCGTCGTCGCCGTCAACAAGATCGATAAGCCGGGCGCCAACCCCGACCGCGTGCGCCAGGAGCTCACCGAGTACGGCATCATCCCCGAGGAGTGGGGCGGACAGAACATGTTCGTCAACATCTCGGCCAAGCAGAAGATCGGTATCGACGACCTGCTCGAGACCGTGCTGCTCCAGGCCGACGTGCTCGAGCTCAAGGCCAACCCCGACACTTTTGCCTCCGGTAACGTCCTCGAGGCCAAGCTCGACAAGGGCCGCGGCTCGGTTGCCACGGTGCTCGTGACCCGCGGTACCCTGCACGTGGGCGATACGCTGGTCGCCGGTCTTACCTACGGCCGCGTCCGCGCCATGCTCGATCCCAAGGGCAACGCCGTCACCGAGGCCGGCCCCTCCGACGCCGTCGAGATCCTGGGCCTGCAGTCCGTGCCCAACGCCGGTGACGAGTTCCGCGTGTTCGAGGACGAGCGCGAGGCTCGCGCCCTGGCCGATGAGCGTTCGCTCAAGGCCCGTATCGAGGAGCAGAGCCGCGTGAAGCACGTCACGCTCGAGAACCTCTTCGAGACCATCGCCGACGCCGAGGTCAAGGAGCTCAACCTGATCATCAAGGCCGACGTCCAGGGTTCCATCGAGGCCCTTCAGGACTCGCTCGACAAGATGGATCAGTCCGAGGTCCGCATCAACACGATCCACTCCGCTGTCGGTGCTATCAACGAGACCGACGTCGTCCTGGCCGACGCCTCCAACGCCATCATCATCGGCTTTGGCGTGCGTCCCGACGGCAAGGCCCGCTCCGCCGCCGAGCGCGAGGGCGTCGAGATTCGTTGCTACGACGTTATCTACAAGTGCCTCGAGGAGCTCGACGCTGCCCGCATCGGCATGCTCAAGCCCACCGAGGTCGAGGTCTCCACGGGTACCGCGACCGTCCTGGACACCTTCAAGGTGCCCAAAGTCGGTATCGCCGCCGGTGTCCGCGTGGAGGAGGGCGAGATCGCCGCGACCGATTCCGTGCGCCTGGTGCGTGACGGCATTGTGGTCTTCAACGGCAAGATTGCCTCGATGCGCCACTACAAGGACGAGGCCAAGAGCCTCAAGAGCGGTTCCGAGGGCGGCATTGGCCTGGAGAACTTCCAGGACATCAAGCCCGGCGACCAGATCGAGGGTTACCGCATCGACCAAGTTGCCCGCACCGAGTAGGGGGTAGCGCTATGAAGCAAACGCAGGCAACCCGCCGTTTGGGCGAGCAGCTTCGCGAGAAGCTTGGTTATATCCTGCTCTTTGAGGTTTCCGATCCGCGTCTCGACCTGGTCACCCTGACTGCGGTCGAGGTCGCGGTGGACCGTTCGTTCGCACGCGTGTACGTGTCGTGCGATGTGAGCCGCTACGATGAGGTCATGGAGGCGCTTGCCAGCGCCAAGGGTCGTATTCGCAGCCTGT
The DNA here is from genome assembly GCA_036550355.1 of Collinsella sp. Taxonomy (GTDB): domain Bacteria; phylum Actinomycetota; class Coriobacteriia; order Coriobacteriales; family Coriobacteriaceae; genus Collinsella. The sequence continues at coordinate 30,783 of JAXKGN010000011.1, read as the reverse complement.
TGGCTCGCTCGCTCGATTGGCGCGTCACGCCCGAGCTCGATTTTCGCATCGATCGCTCGACCGATGAGGCCGAGCGCATCACGCGTGCGCTGGAAAACGTTCCCGCCACGCTTGCGATCGAAAAGGACGAGGACGGCTACCCCATAGCGGATGCCGCCCAGGAGGCAGCTTTAGATGACTAATTCCGCCGACCTCGCCTCGTGCGAGTCTGCAGATATTAAACGACGCATCCTCGAGCTCATCGAGGGTGCGTCCTCCATTGCGATCTCGGGTCACACCTCTCCCGACGGCGATGCCCTGGGCTCCGTGTTGGGCCTGGGCCTCTCGCTTATGAAGGTGTTCCCCGACAAGGACATCGCCCTGTTGCTGGCAGACGACGATCCCGTTCCGCGCATCTACCGTTTTATGGAGGGCGCCGATCTGCTGGTGCCGGCATCTGCCTACACCGGCAACCCGGACCTGTTCATCTCGGTGGACGTGCCGGTCGTCGAGCGCCTCAATAATTCCGCCGAGGTGCTGCGTCGTTCGGCTCACGTGGCATGCTTTGACCATCACCCGGCACGCGAGGAGTTTGCCGAGGTCAGCCTTAGGTGCGTCAATGCCGCTGCTTGCGCCATGATTATCGACCGCTTTTTGGCCGATTGTGGCATTACCGCAAGCGACAGCATCGCGACCTGCCTGCTGTGCGGCCTGGTCACCGATACCGGTCGTTTTCAGTATCAGAACGCCGACGCCGCCGCGTTTCATGCCGCCTCGCGTCTGGTGGCGCACGGTGCCGATCCGGCGCGCGTCGCGCTCGAGGTCTACCAGAGCATGCGTGTCGAGTTCTTGCACCTCAAGTCCATCGTCATGGGTCGCATCAAGACGGTCGCGCACGGGCGCGTGGCGTATAGCTATGCGTACGAAAGTGACCTTAAGGAATGTGGCGTCACCTCGGATGAGTGCGACGGCCTGGTCGATGTGGTGCGCTCGGTGATGGGCGTCGAGGTCTGCCTGTTCCTTAAGGGCATCGAGGGCGATACTAAGGTGCGCGGCAACCTGCGCTCCAAGGGCGATCTTGATGTTTCCGAGATTGCGGCCAACTTTGGCGGAGGTGGGCACCACGCTGCCGCCGGCTTTACCAACGCCGGAACGATTTCCGAGACGCTCACCGCGGCACTTCCCATGCTGGCCGAGCTGGTAGGGGAGGACCCCGCTTCGGTGACCGTCGAGCTCTAACTTTTTGGATGGTACATGGCTCGTCGTACACCTTCTCAACTTAATATGTTGCTCGCCGTCGATAAGCCGGTGGGCTGCACGTCCCACGACGTGGTTTCGCAATGCCGACGCGCCCTCCATGAGCGGCGCGTCGGTCATGCCGGAACGCTCGACCCCATGGCATCGGGTGTCATGGTGGTGGGCGTGGGCCAGGCAACGCGTCTGCTGGGCATGCTCACGCTCGATACCAAAAGCTACGTCGCCGACATTTCGTTTGGCGTCGAGACCAATACCGATGATGCGGAGGGCGAGGCCGTCCGCACAGTGCCCATTGCCGCTGACCTGCGCGATCCGTCCTATGCCCGCGAGCGCCTGTGTGCCATGCTGGGCCCGCAGATGCAGGTACCGCCGGCGTTTTCGGCCATTTCGGTCAACGGCGTGCGCGCCTATAAGGCTGCGCGCGAAGGCAACGCCGTTGAGTTGCCCCCGCGTCCGGTCGAGGTGTACTCCGCTGACCTGATTGCCGTGAGCGGCGAGGGCGAAGCGTGCGTTTGGACCGTGGCGTTTTCGGTGAGCAAGGGCACCTATATCCGTGCGCTCGCTCGCGATTTGGGCCGCGCCTGCGACAACGCGGCACATATTTCCGCGCTGCGCCGTACGGCCTCCGGTGTTGTTTCCATCGGCGCCTGCCATGCGGTCGAGGAACTCTCTGCCGAGTCCGCTGCCGGCTTTGCCTTGGATCCCATTGCGGCACTGGGCGCCACGCGCGTCGACTTGCCGGGCGATCTTGCCGACGATCTGCTGTGTGGACGTCGTATTCCTATTGAGCGCGCGCTTGCGGGCTTCGATGCCTCGAAGGCGCCGTTTGCGCTGGTGCTCGATGGCGGGCTCAAGGCGCTTGCCCGTATCGAGGGCGGTCGCTTTGTTATGGAGCATGTCTTTCCGCAGGCGATCGGCGGTGTTCGATGATGCTGGCCTCCCACGAGCTCGCGCGTATTTTTTTCGTGGGCGAGTCGGAAGAGGCCCGCATCGTCGCCGCCGATGCATTTGATGATTGCGCGTGCCTAGGCGCCGCGTCGATTGCCATCGGTGTGTTCGATGGCGTGCATCGGGGGCATCGCGAACTGATCGACGCGGTCGTTCGCGATGCGCGTGACCATGGCTGCAAGGCGGTCGTGGTCACCTTCGATCCCGACCCGGACGTGGTGGTGAGCCCTTCGCCTGCTCAAAAACTGATGACGACGGCCGACCGTCTGCATGTCCTGGCTCTCACCGGGGTCGATGCGGTCGTAGCTGTTCCCTTTACGCCTTCGGTGGCGGCACTCGACCACGTGGGCTTTCTTAAGCTGCTGTCGCGCGTCGTCGATATCCGCTCGATTCGTGTGGGTAGCGACTTTAGGCTGGGCCGCGGCGGTGCCTCGGGCGTTGCCGAGATGCAGACATGGGGTACCGAGCGCGGTGTAGACGTCTTTGGTCACGAGCTGCTGTGCGCCGATGGGCAGACGATCTGCGCTACCCGAATTCGCCAGGAGCTCCGCCAGGGTCATGTTGAGCTTGCCGCTGAGCTGCTCGGCCGCCCGTACATGCTTCGAGGTGTTGTTGCCGGCGGTCGTCACCAGGGCTCCGACATGGGTTTTCCCACGGCAAACATCCAGGTGCCCGAGGGCATCCAGGTTCCTGCCGATGGTGTCTACGAGGGTCTTGTTCTGGTTGACGATACCGTGTGGCCTGCCGCCGTCAACGTGGGCCTGCCGCCGACGTATGCCGACGATGCCGCCTCGGCGCATCTCGAGGCCAACTTGATCGGGTATGCGGGTGACCTGTACGGCGCCTCGGTGTCGCTGGCGTTTACGCGTTGGCTGCGCCCGTCGCGCGTGTTCGATTCGCTGGACGAGCTTATCGCGACCGTCGAGGGTAATATTGACGATATCCGTCATCATTTAGGTGAGCAGGGGGTGAGCATCCGTGATTAGCGATGAGGAAAAAGACCAGGTGCGCGCTGCGTCCGACCTGGTTGCCATCGTGCAGGAAACGGTTGAGCTCAAGCCCCGCGGCCATGAGTTTTGGGGTTGCTGCCCCTTCCATGGCGAAAAGACCCCGTCGTTTCACATTATCCCCGCCACGCAGGTGTGGCACTGCTTTGGCTGTGGCGAGGGCGGCGACGTATTCACCTACATCATGAAGCGCGAGAACCTGAGCTTTCCCGAGTCGATTCGCTACCTGGCCGACCGTGCCGGTATTGAGCTGCACGATACCGGTGCTTATCGTGAGCGCGGCACCAAGCGCACCCGCATCTATGACCTGTGCGCCGAGACCGCCCAGTTCTATCACACCATGCTTATGCGCGGTAAGGACAGCCGTCCGCGCGAGTACTTTGCCAGCCGCGGTATGGGCGGCGACGTCTGCCGCCGCTACTGCCTGGGCTTTGCGCCGGGCCGCAACGCGCTGGTGTCGCATCTGTCGCAGGCGGGCTTTACCCCGCAGGAGATGATCGACGCCAACGTGGCCGTGAGCCGTGGGCGCGGGCAGCTTGCCGACCGTTTTTACGACCGCGTAATGTTTCCCATCTTTGACGAGCAGGGTCATAACATCGCCTTTGGCGGGCGCATTATGGGCGACGGCCAGCCTAAGTACCTCAACACCGCCGAGACGAGCGTGTTCCATAAAAAGCGAAACCTCTACGGCTTTAACTGGGCCAAGGAGTTTATCGTCGCGCAGGATACCGCTATCGTGGTGGAGGGTTATACCGATTGCATCGCCTGCTGGGAGGCGGGGATCAAAAACGTCGTCGCCACGCTGGGCACGGCGCTGACGGAACATCACGTAAAGACGCTCACCCGTTTTGCCAAGCGCATCGTGTATATGTTCGATGGCGACGCCGCCGGTCAAAAGGCCGCTCGCCGCGCGATTCAGTTTATCGAGCAGGATTCGATGGACCTGCGCTGCGTGGTGCTTCCCGACGGCAACGACCCCATGGAGTTCATCACCGCGCATGGTGGCGAGGCACTGCAGGCGCGCATCGACGCCGCCGAGCCCCTCATGGACTTTGTGTACCGCTCACTGCAGGAGTCGAGCGACATCACCACGCCGGGCGGTCGTGCCAAGGCGCTTGAGGATGCGCTGACGCTCATCTATCCGCTGCGCGATAGCTACATGATCGATACGTACTTTATCCAGATTGCCGACTTGTTGGGTTTGGACTTGGAGACGGTGCGTTCGAGCTCGGGACGCGTGTTTCGCGATGTTGCCAAGCGTGAGGATGCCGAGCGTCGTCGCGAGCAGAACTACGAGCGCCAGCGGGCGCAGGCCGAGTGCGCAGGCAGCGCGGGCGGTCGGGCATCTGGTTCGCGGGAGGCGTCTCGCGGTGCCTGGGCGTCGGGAGCGACGCCGCCGGTGTCCGCACCGGTCGAGGAAGAGCCGTACGACTATGTGCCGCTCGAGGCCTACGGGGCCGCGCCGGTCGAGGTCGTCGACGATATGCCGCCGATCGATGTGCCGGTTGGTGTGGATGGCGCGGCGCCGGTTGCCGATGCAACGGACGTGTCTGCGGCATCGACGATGCCGATCGTGCTGACCGACCTGGAACGAAAGTCTCTGGCGGGGGAGCGCGAGCTGCTGACGATGCTCACGAGCTACCCCGACCTCTTCCGCACGTATGCCGACCGCATCTGCTCGATCGAGTGGGTGGATCCGCGCCACGAGTCCATCGCGTGGGCCGTGCTCGCGACGCCGCCGGGCACCGATCCCACGGCGTGCATGGATGCGGCGCGCGCGGTGTGTCCCGAGGCGGCGTCGCTTGTCAGCGCCGGGCGCATTTCGTCGACGAGCAAGCACCCCACCGAGACGAACATCGTGTTTATGCTCGATACCCTCGAGCTCTACACCATCAAACGTCGTATGCGTGCCGCACAGGCCAAGCTACGCCAGGACCGGTCGCTCGACGACGAGGCGCGCCGTGTGCTGACGATGCAGGCGATGCAGGATTCTCAGCGCCAGCGCGAGCTCCAAAAGTCGATCGGCGGCGTGGCAGACCCGTTCCGTTTGATCGGTTTGGACACGACGGGCGCCGACCAAGCCTAGATGTTGTGGTCAACCAGCGTATTTACGCCTATATCCAGTCTGAATTTTGGGTATAGACGTCTATGTGTGTGCTAAAGTAATGAGTCCTGTGGACTATGAAGGGAGAATCTGTGCCAAATAAGAGTGAGAGCACGGGTACTGGGCTGGAATCCTACGTTGCAAAGCTCATGGGCAACGGCTCAAACAGGACTTCGGTAACCGAGGACGAGATTCAGGTCGCCCTGAAGGATATCGATGTGTCTGACGAGCAGCTCAACGCGGTGTATTCCGCGCTGCGCAACAGCGGCATCCAGATTATCTCCGCGAGCGGAAACGACGACGCCCCCATGGACGTCGACGATGACGATAACGATAGCAATACCGACGATTTCGATGACGACGAGCACGATTCCGGCTCGCTCGACGATCACGAGCTTAAGATGGCCCGTCAGGCCGACGCCGAGATGGGTTCTTCTAAGAGCAAGAAGAAGCGCACCGTTCGCACGTCCCGTTCGCGCTCGCGCGTGCGCGGTATCGATGCCTCCACGGTAATGCTGACCGGCGACCCGGTTCGTATGTACCTTAAGGAGATCGGCAAGGTCGACCTGCTGACCGCTTCCGAAGAGGTCGATCTGGCTATGAAGATCGAGGCTGGCCTTGACGCCACCGAGAAGCTCGAGGCCGCCGAGGCGGGCGAGATCGAGCTCACCCGCGCCGAGATGCGTCGCCTGACCCGTATCGAGAACGTGGGTCTCGAGGCCAAGCAGGCGCTCATCAGCGCCAACCTGCGCCTGGTCGTCTCCATCGCCAAGCGCTATGTCGGCCGCGGCATGCTGTTCCTGGACCTGATCCAGGAGGGCAACCTCGGTCTGATCCGCGCCGTCGAGAAGTTCGACTACCAGAAGGGCTTTAAGTTCTCCACGTACGCCACGTGGTGGATCCGTCAGGCCATCACGCGTGCTATCGCCGACCAGGCCCGTACCATCCGTATTCCCGTGCACATGGTCGAGACCATCAACAAGCTCGTCCGCGTGCAGCGCCAGCTTCTTCAGGACCTGGGTCGCGACCCGACCCCCGAGGAGATCGGTGCCGAGATGGACATGAGTGCCGACCGCGTCCGCGAGATCCAGAAGATCTCGCAGGAACCCGTGTCGCTCGAGACCCCCATCGGCGAGGAGGAGGATTCCCAGCTGGGCGACTTTATCGAGGACTCCCAGGCTATCGTTCCGCCCGATGCCGCCAGCTTCTCCATGCTGCAGGAGCAGCTCACCCAGGTGCTCGACTCGCTTGCCGATCGTGAGCGCAAGGTTATCGAGCTACGCTTTGGCCTTGTCGACGGACATCCCCGTACGCTCGAGGAAGTCGGCCGCGAGTTTGGCGTCACGCGCGAGCGCATCCGCCAGATCGAGTCCAAGACTCTGGCCAAGCTCCGCCACCCCAGCCGTTCCAGCAAGCTTAAGGACTATATTGAAAGCTAGTCAAGCAAGAAGCGCCCTCAAGCACATCCGTTTGGGGGCGCTTTCATGTAGTCATTGGGGACGTCCGCAATGACTAGTCGGAAAAATTCTCAAAAAAGTTCTTGCCCTAAGCTGATTCGTCCGTATAATAAACTTCGTTGCTTGAGAGCACGCACCTATTCCTCGGTAGCTCAATGGTAGAGCACGCGGCTGTTAACCGCGCTGTTGTAGGTTCGAGTCCTACCCGGGGAGCCAGATTTTTCAGCCCTTTCCGTTGGGCTTTAAATTCCTCGGTAGCTCAATGGTAGAGCACGCGGCTGTTAACCGCGCTGTTGTAGGTTCGAGTCCTACCCGGGGAGCCAGGTTGTAAAACCCGTCGCTTATGCGGCGGGTTTTTTCATGCCGCGATCTCCTAGCGCGAACGTTGCCATATCAACATTTCGTGTCGAGGATGTAATCCCGCGGCCCACCACCTCAACACGGCGCGGTCGTTGTAGAATATTGCAATGATTGCTCCCACGAGATGGTGCCGCGAGCACCAGATAAGGAGATTCTTGTGTCTGAGACCATTAACGGCAGCCTGAGCGTCTCGAACGACGTTATTGCCGATATTGCCGGTTATGCCGCGATGACGTGCTACGGCGTCGTCGGTATGGCCGAACAGCTCCAGGGCGCCGAGAGCGTGCGCCTGCTTGCCGGTCAGCGCCTCCGCAAGGGCGTGCTTGTCTCCGCCGACGAGAACGGCCTTACGGTCGATCTTCACGTCGTGCTCGAGAGCGGCGTCAACATGAAGTCCGTCTGCCACAATCTTTCGAGCTCCGTTGCCTTCACCCTGCAGGAGATCGCCCAGATCGATCCCGCCAGCCTTAAGATCGGCATCCACATCGACGCGCTCAAGAGCCGTCTGAACTAGCATCCGAAAACGGAGATTCAAATACCCATGATTGCAAAGACCATTCGCACCTGTTTTCCGATCGCTGCGGCTGCCGTTTCCGACAAGGCCGAGGAGATCAACAAGCTCAACGTCTTCCCCGTACCCGACGGCGACACCGGCACCAACATGTCGCTCACGCTCGCCTCGGTGACCAAGGAGCTTTCCGCCCTTCCCGCCGATGCCGATATGGAGGCCATCGCCGGCGCCATCACCCACGGCTCCCTGATGGGCGCCCGCGGCAACTCCGGCGTCATCACCTCGCAGATTCTGCGCGGCGTGGCCGAGGGTCTCGTCTCCGCCGATGAGCCCATCACGTCCGCCAACATCGCCTTCGCTTTCCGCCGCGCCGTCAAGGTCGCCTTCCAGGCCGTCCGCAAGCCCATCGAGGGCACGATTCTCACGGTCCTGCGCGATGTCTCGACCAAGGCCGACGAGTGCGAAAAGAAGAAGTTCTCGGCCGAGGACGCGCTCGACGCCATCGTCGTCGAGGCCTACCAGTCCGTCGCCCGCACGCCCGACCTGCTGCCCGTTCTGAAGGAGAACGGCGTGGTCGACTCCGGCGCCTTTGGCTTTGCCATCTTCCTGGAGAACTTTGTCGCCGCCGCGCTTGGCCGCAGCACCGTTGTCGAGGATTTCTCCGCCACGTTTGATTCCGCTGGCTCTGCCCGCGACGCGGCCCTCGGTCGCGTTGAGATTGAGGCCAACGACGATTGGGAGGGCTCGGAGTTCCGCTACTGCAACGAGTTCCTCTTTAAGGCCGACGCCCCGTTTGACGAGGACGAGTGCCTTAAGTTCCTGGGCTCCATGGGCGACTGCGAGCTGCTCGTGGGTGCCTACCCCGACTACAAGATCCACGTGCACTCCAACACCCCCAACCTGGTGCTCGAGCACATGCTGCAGCTTGGTCAGATCTACGAGGTCTTTATCCACAACATGGAGATGGAGGCCCACGACCGTACCGCCAAGATTCACGAGGACCAGGAAAAGGCCGCCGAGCCCGCCAAGGCGCTGGGCTTTGTCGCTGTTGCCGCCGGCTCCGGTGAGGCCGATATCCTCAAGTCCCTCGGCGTCGACGTGATCGTCTCGGGTGGCCAGACCATGAACCCCTCGACCGCCGACCTGCTGGGCGCGGTGGACCAGGTCAACGCGACCTCGGTCATCATCCTGCCCAATAACGGCAACATCCGCATGGCTGCCGAGGCCGCCGCTTCTGCTTGCACCGACAAGAAGGTCGCCGTCGTTCCCACCAAGACCGTCCCGCAGGCGTTCTCCGCACTGTTCGCGGTCCTGCCCGATTCCGAGCTCGAGGACGCCGTTGCCGCTATGGTCGACGCCATCAGCGAAGTTCGCGATGGCGAGGTTACCCGTGCCGTGCGCGATTCCAGTGCCTCTGACGGCTCTCCGATTCACTCCGGTGACGTCATGGGTATCATTGCCGGTTCCATCGACGTGGTCGGCTCCGATGTTAAGCAGGTCACGCTCGACTGCATCAACCGCATGCAGGAGGAAGAGGAGGGCGATGCGCTGACGATTCTGGCCGGCGAGGAGCTGTCCGATGAGGCCTTCCAGGAGATCGTCGACGCCATCGAGGAGGCTCAGCCCGACTTGGAGATCGACGCTCATCGTGGCGAGCAGCCGCTCTATCCCGTGATCTTCTCGATCGAGTAGGCATCTGCCCATGTCCGAGCTGTGCTCCGTGCCGCGCGTCTCGGAGCGCTTTGCCCAGAGCAATGCGCTCGACGAGGATATCGCGCGACTCAAATATGTTTCGGGTAAACGTGAGGAGGCCCTTCGCCGTCTGGGAATTCGGACGGTGGGGGACCTCCTTCTCCATATCCCTCACCGATATCTCGACTTTACGCGCTCCTGGTCCATTGAGATGGCGCCCATCGGTACCGTGTGCACGATTGTCGCCACGGTCGATCGTATCGTTCAAAAGCAGCCCCGTCCGCGTATGCAGGTGACCGAGGTCTCGCTGGTGGACGAGACGGGGGTGCTGCAAGTCGCCTTTTTCCGTCAGCCCTGGATTGCCCAGCAATTTAAGCAGGGCGACCGCCTGGCCGTGATGGGTAAGGTCGAGTTTGCCTACGGCTTTAAGCAGATGGCCTCTCCGCATTTCGAAAAGCTCGAGGAAGGACGTGCCGCGGGTACTATCCTGCCGGTCCATTACGTGAGCGATGGCGTGAGCCAGGCATGGATGCGCCGCATCGTTAGCGGTGCGCTCGAGGTTGTCGGCAATCCCTTCGACCCGATTCCCGCCCGCTTACGCGCCAAGCGCCGCCTGATGAGCAATGCCCGCGCGCTGCGCTCAATTCACTTTCCCTCGAGCATGGCCGAGCGCGATATCGCGCGCCGCCGCCTTGCCTATGAGGAGTGCCTCTGCCTTCAGCTGGCGCTGCGCCTGCGCAACGACGGCGGCTTGGTCGAAGTCGCTCCCTACGCCCATACCGCGGGCGAGCACCTGGCGGCGCTCAGGGAAGCCCTACCGTTTTCGCTGAGCGACGAGCAGGAGGGCGCGTTCCAAGACATCCTGCACGATATGTGCGATGGCGGGCGCGTGATGAACCGCCTGCTACTGGGCGACGTCGGTACCGGCAAGACGGCCGTCGCCGCCTGCGCGCTGGCTGTCGCGGCCGATTCGGGCACTCAGTCCTGCGTTATGGCGCCTACGGGCGTGCTGGCGCGCCAATATGCCGATAAGACCGGCCCCTTGCTCTCCCAGGCTGGCGTGTCTTGGGCGCTCCTGACGGGTGCCACGCCGGCGGCCGAGCGCGAGCAGATCCATACGCAGCTGGAATCGGGCGAGCTCGACGTACTCTTTGGAACCCACGCGGTCCTTTCGGACAACGTGGCGTTTAAGCATCTGTCGCTTGTCGTCATCGACGAGCAGCACCGCTTTGGTGTGGGCCAGCGCAATGCTCTGCGTGCCAAGGGCCCGGGTGCCGACCTTCTCGTTATGACGGCCACGCCGATCCCGCGCACGTTGGCGCTCTCGGTCTACGGCGACCTGGACACGAGCATCATCCGCCATCGACCTGTTCCGGGGGCGGGCGTTACGACGCGCGTGCTCACCGAGTCGAGCCGCGATTTGGCTTACGGTGCCATCCGCGAGGCGCATGAAAAGGGCCAGCAGGCTTACGTGATCTGCCCGCTTGTGGAGCCGAGTGACTCGGCCGATGAGCTGGAAGACGTACCCGGTATCGCCCGCGACGACGAGGGCCGCGTGACCGTGCCTGTACCGCTGCACGATACGGCAACCGAGCTCGAACGACTGCGTCTGGCCCTGCCGGGACTTACCATTGAGCGCCTTCACGGCCGCATGCCGGCGGGGGAGAAGGACCGCGTGATCGATGCCTTCAAGCGTGGCGAGATCGATGTGCTCGTATCGACCACGGTGGTCGAGGTGGGCGTCGACGTGCCCAACGCCACCGTCATGGTCATCGAGAACGGTGAGCGCTTTGGCTTGGCGGCCCTGCACCAGCTGCGCGGTCGCGTGGGCCGCGGCAGCGTGTCGGGCACCTGCCTGGTCATGACGCACTCCAAGGGCAACGGCGGCGCTTCGGCGGCACAAGACCGTCTCCAGTCGCTCGAAAAGACCTCGGACGGCTTTACGCTCGCCCAGATGGACCTGCGCCTGCGCCACGAGGGCGAGATCCTGGGGTATCGCCAGCATGGCGGCGTGACCCTGCGCTATGTGGACCTGGACGCCGACGAGGATCTTATCGAATGGGCTCATTTGGACGCGGTCGAGCTCTTGCGGTATGCTTGCAACCTTGACTCCGTGGCGACGCGCCCCTTGCGCGATGCGGTCGCCACGCGCTATCGACATATCTTTAAGGAGGTCAGCGGAGGATGAGAATCATCGGCGGTGAATGGCGCGGCCGTAAGATCGAAGAGCCGCGCGGGCGCGATGTCACCCGTCCCACGACCGATCGCGTGCGCGAGGCATGTGCATCCATGGTCATGTCAGCGTTCGATTTCGATTTGGACGAGGTCCGCGTGCTGGATGCCTTTGGCGGCTCCGGTGCCCTGGGAATCGAGATGCTCTCGCGTGGCGCCCGCTCGCTCACCACGTTTGAGATCGATCGCAATGCCGCCCGTCTGATCACCAAGAATATTGAGTCGCTGTGCCGCGACCGCTCGCGTTGGCGTGTCGTTACCGGCGATGTTCTGGCGAGTGCCTCGCGCGGTCGCGTGCCGGGCGGCCCCTTCGATCTGGTTTTGCTCGATCCGCCGTATGCTTTTGGCGCCGAGCCGGTCGAGGAGCTGCTGCAGAATCTTTCCCAGCAGGGATTGCTGGCACCCGGAGCCTTTGCCCTGTTTGAGCATGCCGCATCCGATGCGGGCGCTCATCCAGCTGGTTTTGAGACCGTGCGGGAGAAGCGTTACGGCATTACCTCGGTTGACTTGCTGCGCTGGGCGGCCGAGGGCGAGAACGGCCATGCTGACGAGAACGAAAATGACGAGGATGCGCCTTCGGAGGACGCCCATGAATGACACCATCAACCGCGTGATCGTCCCAGGCACCTTCGATCCCATCACCTTTGGCCACATAGATGTGATTCGCCGTGCCCGCCGCATCTTTCCCAGCGTGATTGTCGCCGTGGCCGAATCGCAGGGTAAAAACGGCGTGGGTACCACCTTTATGCTCGACGAGCGCGTGGCCCTGGCCCGCGAGGCCCTCGGCGATTTGGACGGCATCGAGGTACTGCCCTTCACCGGTCTGCTGGTCGACTTTGCACGTGAACAGGGGGCAGGTGCCGTCGTTAAGGGCCTGCGCGCCATGACCGACTTTGAATACGAGCTGCAGCAGGCCGACCTCAACTACCGCCTGGATAACGAGCTGGAGTCCATCTTTGTCATGAGTGCTCCGCAGTACGGCTACATCTCGAGTTCGGTGGTGCGCCAGATTGCTTCGCTTGGCAGCGATGTTTCCAATTTTGTTCCGTCCAACGTGGTCGAGGCGCTCAAACATCGCTTTTCGTGACGTTTTTTATTGCCTGGTGGCATGTGGTAAACTAGCACGATGACATGTTACCTATGAAAGGAGACCGGATGCCGGGCGAGAATTTTCCTGGCGACAGGATCGTGAGTCTTGTCGACGAGCTCGAGGGGCTCATCGAAGAGGCTAAGACGCCGTTCGGCAAGAACGCCCAGATGAAGGTTATCGACGCCGACGTCTTCTTTAATATCCTCGATGAGATCCGCATGAGCTATCCCGAGGAGTGGCAGAAGTCCCGCCGTATCCTCAAAGAGCGCGAGGAGCTTATGGCTTCCGCCGCCGCTCAGGCTGATTCCATCATTGCCGATGCTCAGCAGCAGGCGCTCACCATTGCCGGTGAGCAGGAGATCGTCCGCTTAGCACAGCAGCAAGCCGACGACATCCGCGACCGTGCCCAGCAGTACGAGCGCGAGACGCGCTATGCCGCCGAGGATTACGCCGAGCAGGTCTTTACGCACCTCGAGGAGAACCTTAAGAGCCTGACCGGCACCGTCACCCGTTGCCGTCAGCAGCTCAACGAGGGTGCCGCCCAGCAGAACGGTCAGTGGTAATGGCTGAGTTCCCGAGCGTAACCGTCGATCTTTCCGAGCAGCTCGAGTTTCCCGGAGACTCTTATCCACTGACCGGCAAGGTCGATGTCGCCACCTACACGGTGGGCGAGAAGGAGTACCGGCTGCAGGACGGCATTGCCTACGACGTGGTCTTTACCAACGCCGGTACCGGCGTTCTGCTCTCGGGCATGGTCCGCGCCCACGCCACCGGCGAGTGCGACCGCTGCCTGGAGCCCGCCTCGTTTGACATCGCAGGCGAGATTGAGGAGTTCTACCTCTTTGAGGAGCCCGAGGACCCTGAGGCCTACGAAGACGGCTACGAGTTGCTGGGCGAGGATCGCATCGTCGATCTGGGCGAGCCCATCAACGACGCGGTCGTCATGGACACGCCGTTCGTCGTCCTGTGCAAGCCCGATTGCCGTGGTCTTTGCCCTACCTGCGGCATCAATCTCAACGTCGAGCAATGCGATTGCGCTGCCAAGGCGGAGGCCGAATGGGCTGCTGCCACGGAAAATCCATTTGCAGCATTGAAGAATCTCAAGCTTGACGAGTAAAACTGTGGTAGTATCGCTACTTGCGCGTAATCGCCACACTGGATAGTTCATAAGGAAGGTCACTATGCCCGTACCTAAACAAAAGCAGGGTCGTATCCGCACCCATACCCGTCGTTCCGCCAACATGAAGATCTCGGCTGCGGCTCAGTCCACGTGCCCCCGTTGCGGCGCTGTTAAGCTTCCGCACCACGTGTGCCCCAGCTGCGGTTTCTACAAGGACCGCGAGGTTATCGTTACCGAGTAACTGTATACTCTGGATGCGATGCCGTTCCAACTGGAACCATAATGGCCGGCTCAATGAGTCGGCCATTTTTGTATAAGGAGTATATGAAATGAGTAACGTTCGCGTTTGTGTAGACGTTGTGGGCGGAGACGAGAAGCCCCAGGTTGTCCTCGATGGTATCGAGGCTGCGCTTACGGCAGATCCTGAGATCGAGGTCTTGGCCGTCGGTCCCGCCGAAATCGTCAACCCCTTTGCCGCAGCGCATGCCCGCGTGGAGGCCTTGGAGGCCCCCGACGTCATCAGCATGGAGGACGATCCCATCCGCGCTGTGATGACCAAGCGCAAGTCCTCGATTGTGCTTGCGTGCCGTGCCATTAAGAAGGGCAATGCGGACGCGTTTTTCTCGGCCGGCTCGACCGGTGCCATGACCGCTGCCGCCACGGCCTACGTCACGCCGTTTAGGTATTTGGCAGAGGGCAAGAAGCAGCCGGTCCGTCCGTGCCTGACCAACGCACTGCCTAATCGCGCCGGCGGCCTGACGGTGCTGTGCGACATGGGCGCCAACCCCGATGTCGAGGTCGACGACATGGTGCGTTTTGCCCAGATGGGTGCTGCCTATGCTCGCGTGGTTTTGGGCATCGAGCATCCTCGCGTGGGTCTGCTTGCCAACGGCACCGAGGACGAGAAGGGCTCCAACTTTACCAAGGCGTGCTTCCCTGCCATGAAGGCCGCCGTTCCCGGCTTTGTGGGCAATTGCGAGGGCACCGACCTGACCTCGGGTAACTTTGACGTCGTCGTTGCCGATGGCATGTCGGGCAACATCGCGCTCAAGGCGACCGAGGGCGCTGCCAAGTTTTTGCTTCAGGAGCTCAAGGGTGCCTTTATGTCCTCGCTCGGCACCAAGATCGCCGCGCTGCTCATTAAAAAGCAGATGCGCCAGATTAAGGCTAAGCTTTCGGGCGATGCCAAGGGCGGTGCGATCCTGCTGGGCCTGCGCGGCGTCGTGTTGATCGGCCACGGTGCTACGTCAGTCGAGGCCGTCAAGAACGGTACGCTTGCCGCGGCTCAGGCCGTGCGCGTCGGGCTTGTCCAGGACGTTGCCAATTCCATGGACGGTATCGTTTTGTAAGAGCCCCGTTACGTGGCTCAACCTGTACCGTGTGGGGTAGAATCGGAGCCGTATTGCAACGCGGCTTCGATTGCCGTGTTGTGTTGTGTTCCATGACATACGAGAGGAAGCGCTATGGACCGCTCCGAAATCTTCGATAAGATCGCCGAAGTCGCCGCTGACGTGCTGGGCGTCGATGTCGCCGACATTAGCGACGAGACCACTTTTGACGATCTCGATGCCGATTCGCTCGAGCGTCTGCAGCTGGTGACGGCCATCGAGGACGAGTTCGACCTCGAAATCGATGACGAGACCCTGCTGTCGCTCAACTCTGTCGCCGACGCCGTCGACGCGATCGAAAACGCCAAGGAGGCCTAAGTCTTGGCTTTGTCTGAACGACTCACGCGCGCCCAGGAGATTCTGGGCCATGAGTTCAATAACAAGGTGCTGCTGCGCGCGGCGCTCACGCATCCCTCGGCCGTCGAGGGCCTGCCGGTCTCTGCCAGCTATGAGCGCCTTGAATTTTTGGGCGATTCCATTTTAGGCGCCGTGGTGGCCCGTTCGCTCTTCGAGTCCTATCCCGAGTTTGACGAGGGCAAGCTCACGCGCCTGAAGGTGTCCCTTGTCTCGGGCGCCACGCTGTCCGAGGTGTCGCACGAGCTGGGTATCGACGACATCATCATCTTTGGCGCCTCCGAGACCGGTACCGGCGCGCGCGGCCTGCACTCGGCGCTTGAGAACGTTTACGAGTCGCTCGTGGGCGCGTTGTATCTGGATGCCGGTTGGGATGCGGCGGCGGAGTTCATCCACCGTACGCTTAAGCCGCACCTGGCCACCGAGCGTGCCGAGCACCCCGCGAACCCCAAGTCGTTCTTGCAGGAGTGCGTGCAGGCAGACGGCCACGAGCCTCCCGCGTATAAGCTGGTCGGCTCCGAGGGCCCCGCACATGCGCCCACCTTTACCGCTGTGGTGCTCATCGACGGTATTCGCCAGGGCCGCGGCACCGGTTCCTCCAAGAAGGAGGCCGAGGGGGCCGCTGCACTCGAGGCGCTCGACCGCATGGGCTACACCACCAACGGCGTGATTCTCAACAAGAAGCCTGTTTAAGCGAGGAACCGTGTATCTCAAGTCCCTCACGCTCAAAGGGTTCAAGTCGTTTGCCGACCGCGCCCATATGTCATTTGAGCCGGGCCTGACCGTCATCGTCGGTCCCAACGGCTCGGGAAAATCGAACATCTCCGACTCGATTCTGTGGGTCCTGGGCGAGCAGAGTGCCAAGCAGCTGCGCGGCCAGGCCATGGAGGACGTCATCTTCTCGGGCTCGTCGGCGCGCAAGCCGGTGGGTGTCGCCGAGGTCACGCTGGTGCTCGATAACTCGGACCATATGCTGCCCGTCGACTTTGACGAGGTCGCCATTACCCGTCGCATGTACCGCTCGGGCGAAAGCGAGTACCTCATCAACTCGAGCCCGTGCCGCCTGATGGACATTCAGGACATCCTGCACGATTCGGGCCTGGGCAAGGATACGCATTCCATCATCAGCCAGGGCAAGCTCGACGCCATTTTGCAGAGCCGCCCCGAGGAGCGCCGCGCCCTGATCGAGGAGGCTGCCGGCATCTCCAAGCACAAGCGCCGCAAGGAGCGTGCGCTCAAAAAGATTAAATCGATGGACGAGCACCTGACCCGTGCCCGCGACATCAATAAGGAGATCGCCCGTCAGCTGCGGCCGCTAGAGCGTCAGGTCGATCGCGCGCGCAAGTACAAAGAGCTGTCCTCGCGCGCGAACGATCTTACGCAGATGCTGGCCGTCGACGAACTTCGTTCGCTGCAGTCGCAGTGGAACGACCTGGAGAGTCGCTCCAAGGAGGGCGCTGCCGAGCTTGAGCTTGCGCAATACCGCCTGGGCGAAAAAGAGCGCGAGCTCGAGAAACTCCAGGTCATGCTCGAGGAAAAGGGCCTGTTTGTGGGCGATCTGGGCGAGCAGCGCCGCCATATGCAAGACGTGGTCGGCCGCATCAACTCCGACATGCGCCTACTCGAGGAAAAGGGCCACAACATGGTGTCGCGCCTGTCCGACATGCGCGGCCAGATCTCGAGCTCTGAGCATCAGCGTCGTCGCGTGGTCGAGGAGCTCGAGGATGCGCGTGCCCAGCTTGAGGAAGTGACCGGTGCGCACATGCAGGCCCAGGACGACGTTGATGCCGCCGGTCCTGCCGCCGCCCAGCTCCACGAGCGTCGCGTGGCGCTCGACAATCAGATTTCGCAGCTCACGCGCGAGCAGCGCGATGTGCAGCGTGTGGCCGATAACGCCGCGCTCGAGCTCGCCAAGGTGAAGGACTCGCTGAGCAACGCCGAGGTCGAGGACAACATGTACGCCTCGCGCCTGGAGCAGATCGACGAGCAGCTCGAGGAGGTTACGGCCTCGCTCGAGAGCCGTCGCGACCGCGCTGAGGAACTTGACGGTGCGCTCGATCAGGCCCGCCAGGCCCAGATTGATGCTCGCGAGGCCACCGAGGTCGCCCGTGCGGCGTTGAAGGACTTGCGTAATCGTGAGAGTGAGGCGCGCAACAAACTTTCCGAGGTGCGCTCGGAGCTTGCCAGCCAAAAGAAGCTCGATGCCCGCATGGCCGACAGCTCGCCGCTGGTGAGCCGTCTGATGGGCGCGATGGGCGATGATGTCTCGGGTCGTCTGGGCGACGTGCTCGAGGCTCCTCGTGAGCTCGAGGGCCTGGTCGAGCAGCTGCTTGCTGGCGATATCGATGCCTTGCTGTTTGATGACGCCGCTACGCTTGAGCGCGCCGGTCGTGCGGCTCTGGACCAAAAGAAGGCCTCGGGCGAGGCACTGCTGGTGGCGCGCGGCGTGAGCGGCTCTGCTGCTGCCAAGGGCGCTGCCGGTTCTCGTTTGGTCGACCGTCTGTCCGTGCGTTCCGGGTATGGCCCGGTTGTCGAGGCCCTGCTCGGCGGCTATTACGTGGTCGATGACATGGCTGCCGCGCTGGCGGCACCAGTCGTTGACGGTGTGACCTATGTGACTCCCGATGGCGCCCGCGTGAGCTGTGGCGGTCTGGTGCGCGTGGGGCTCGATGCCGGCGAGGCTTCGGGTGCCCTGGAGCGCAAGCGTCGCATTCGCGAGTTAGAGGGCCTGGAGCCCGATCTGGCTGCCGTGTTTGAACATGTGTCGGATCGGGTCGTCGAGGCCAATGCGGCCGTCGAGGAGGCGCGTGCCGCCGAGGGCGATGCCGCCGGCGAGATCGCCCGTCTTGAGGGCGAGCGCCGCTCGCTGCTTTCCGAGATCGGCCGCTTGGAGCAGAGTGCCAACAATGCCGAGGTCGAGCGCGTGCGCATCTCCAAGCGCCGCGAGCAGGCCGCCGAGGCCGTTCGCGTTGCGCGTCCACGCGTTGACGAGCTCACCCGTTCGCGCGACGAGGCCCGTGCGCAGGCAAGCGACCTGGGTCTCCAGATTGCCGAAGCCAACGACGAGCTCGATCGCGTGCGCCGTGACGATTCCGAGGCAGCCGGCAAGCTCGCCGATGCCAAGGTGCGTCTGGCCCAGACGAGCGAGCGTCTGCGTTCGCTGAAGGGCCGTGTGCCCGACCTGGAGCATCGCCTGGAGGGCATCGACCGCCGTATCCGCGGAACACGCCAGGCCTCGCGCTCGCTTGAACTGCTGCGCCTGCGCGTCGACCCCATGCACGAGCGCTATTCGGCCCTGCTGGAGCGCGCGTCGGATTGGGCCGCGCGCCTGCGTGACCAGGCTTCGCTCGAGGAGGCGGACTCGGCTTCGCTTAAGAAGACCATCGAAGACGCCAAGGCCGAGGTTGCTCGTGCCAAGGAGCGGGTTGATGCCGCCACGGCGACGCAAAACGAGTTCAAGGTCGCACGTGGCAAGCTCGAGGTGCAGGTAGAGGCGGCCATCAAGGCCATTACCGCCGATGGCACCACGGTGCTCGAGGAAGCACTCATGCTTCCTGCTCCCACCGACCGCGATGCCGCCGAGCGTGAGCTCAACCAGCTCGTGCGCCAGATCAACAACCTGGGCCCTGTGAATCAGGTCGCCATGGAGGAGTACGAGCAGCTCAAGCGCCGCGCCGATTACATCGAGGAGCAGCTGGCCGATCTGGAGAGCGCTCGCAAGGCGCTCACCAAGATCACCGTTGCCATCGACCGTAAGATGCGCAAAGCCTTCCTGGTGACCTTTGAGAAGGTCGATGCGAACTTCCGCGAGATCTTCGCCATGCTGTTCCCGGGCGGCCAGGCGCATCTGGAGATGACCGACCCCGAGCATCCGGCCGAGACGGGCATCGAGGTCGTGGCGCAGCCGCGCGGCAAGCGCATTACCAAGATGATGCTCATGTCGGGCGGCGAGAAGAGCCTGACGGCGCTCGCCCTGCTCTTTGCTGTCTATCGCACGCGCACGGTGCCGTTCTACGTGCTGGACGAGGTCGAGGCGGCGCTCGATGACGCCAACCTGTCCAAGCTCATCGGCGCGCTCGACGTGTTGCGTTCCGATACGCAGCTCTTGGTTATCTCGCACCAGCGCCGTACTATGGAGGACGCTGACGTTCTCTACGGCGTCTCGATGCAAGCCGACGGCGTCAGTCGCGTCGTCTCGCAAAAACTCGATCGCGAAACCGGAAAGGTCGTGAATGCATAATGGGATTCTTCGATGCTCTCTCGCGCGGACTTGAGCGCAGCCGCGAGGCCCTCAACGAGGTCTTTTATTTTGGCGGCGAGGTCGATGAGGATTTTTGGGAGGACCTAGAGGACACCCTCGTCATGGGTGACATGGGTGCCGAGGTCGCGATCCAGGTGTCCGATGACCTGCGCGATGCCGCGGCTAAGAAGAACCTCAAGACCGCCCCGCAGCTCCGTCGCGCCCTGGCCGAGCAGCTCGAGCAGCATTTTGTGCCCGTCGAGCGCGATCCGTTCGCTGACACGCCGAGTTGCGTGCTGTTTGTGGGCATTAACGGTGCCGGCAAGACCACGACGGTCGGCAAGATCGCGAGCGCCATGGCTGCCCGCGGCAAGAACGTCGTGATCGGTTCGGCCGATACCTTCCGCGCAGCCGCCATCGAGCAGCTCGATGTGTGGGGCCAGCGCGCCGGCGTCCCCGTCATCAAGCGCGACCGCGGCTCCGACCCTGCGAGCGTTTGCTACGACGTGCTCGACGAGGCCGACAAGCGCGGCAGCGACCTGGTGCTTATCGACACCGCCGGTCGCCTGCACACGAGCCCCGAGCTCATGCGCGAGCTTGCCAAGGTGGTCAACGTGACGCGTAAGCGCGCCGCCAATATGGCCGCCGGCCCCATGCCCGTCTCGGTCGTACTCGTAATCGATGCCGCGACAGGCCAAAACGGTCTGAACCAGGCGCTTGAGTTTAACGAGGCGTTGGGTCTGGACGGTATTATCATGACAAAGCTGGACGGCACGGCTAAGGGTGGCATCGCCATGGCCGTGGCCGAGAAGCTCAAGCTCCCAATCCTGCGCATCGGCGTGGGCGAGCAGGTCGATGACCTGCAGGAGTTCAATGCCAAAGATTTCTGCCGCGCCCTGGTGGGCGAGTCCAATTAAGGAGTGACTAGTGTTTGATTCTCTGGGCGATCGCCTCAACGACACATTTGACCGCTTGCGCGGCAAGGGTAAGCTGACCGAGGCCGATATCACCTCGGCCATGCGCGACATTCGCATGGCGCTGCTTGAGGCCGACGTCAACTTCAAGGTCGTCAAGGAGTTTGTCGCCAAGACCAAGGAGCGCTGCATGACCGCCGAGGTCATGGAGTCGCTGTCGCCGGCGCAAAACGTCGTCAAGATCGTGCTCGACGAGCTCACCGAGATGCTCGGCTCCACCGAGAGCAAGCTCGTCTTTAGCAACCGCATCCCCAATGTCATCATGCTCGTGGGTCTGCAGGGTTCCGGTAAGACCACGGCGGCCGTAAAGCTGGCCTACCTGCTCAAGAAGCAGGGCCGCTCGCCCCTGCTCGCCGCGTGCGATGTCTACCGCCCTGCCGCTGCCGACCAGCTGGCCACGCTCGGTGGAGAGATCGGCGTTCCGGTCTTCCGCGGTGACGGCGAGCACCCGGTCGATATCGCCAAGGGCGCCATCCAGGAGGCTGTCGACCACCTGCGCGATGTGGTCATCGTCGATACCGCCGGCCGCCTGCAGATCGACGAGCAAATGATGCAGGAGGCCGTGGACATCAAGAAAGCCGTCAAGCCCGATCAGGTGCTGATGGTCGTCGATGCCATGACCGGCCAGGATATCGTCAACGTTGTCTCGACCTTCGCCGAGCGCACCGACTTTGACGGCGTGATCATCTCCAAGCTCGATGGCGACGCCCGTGGCGGCGGCGCGCTTTCTGTGCGCCAGGTGACCGGCAAGCCCATCAAGTTCGTGAGCATGGGCGAGAAGCCCGATTCGCTGGAGCCGTTCTACCCCGACCGCATGGCCAAGCGCATCTTGGGCATGGGCGATGTCGTCGGCATCATCGAGAAGGCCCAGGAGGCCGCCGATGCCGAGCAGCTCGAGGCCGCCGAGCGCATGCTGCGCGAGGGCTTTACCATGAACGATATGCTCGACCAGATGAAGGCCGTCAAGAAGATGGGCGGCATGAAGGGCATTCTGGGTATGCTTCCCGGTGGCCAGCGCGCGCTCAACCAGATGGGCGGCAACCTGGACGAGGGCATCTTCGACAAGAACGAGGCCATCATCATGTCGATGACCAAGGAGGAGCGCCTGCGTCCCTCCATCATCAACGGCCAGCGTCGCGCGCGTATCGCCAAGGGCGCCGGCGTGACCCCCACCGAGGTCAATAGCCTTATGAAGCAGTGGGGCGAGATGAATAAGATGATGGGCCGCATGCGCACGATGGCCAATCAGGCGCAGGCCGGCGGCAAGAAGGGCAAGAAGGGTAAGAAGGGCAAAAAGATGCGCATGCCCAATATTCCCGGTCTGGATGCCATGGGTCTGGGCGGCATGGGCGGACTGGGAGCGGGTGGTCCTAAGTCCGATATGGACCTGCTGCGTCAGATGGAAGCGCAGATGCGCAATAAGAAATAGGGCTGTAATTCCAGCTTGATATGGCAAAGGCCACTCGGAAGCTACCGGGTGGCCTTTGTTGTTGGCTTTGATTGTTTGGCTGCGTGCAGCGTCGTGTCCCGAGCTCGCGGTACCGTGCCGTTAGTGGCAGCCGCAGCCCTCGTGGCCCTCGTGCTCGTGATGGTCGTGGCAGCCGCAGGACTCGCCATGCTCATGGGTGTGCTCGTGGTCATGACCATGGCAGTCGCAGGTGGCCTCGCCGGTCTGAGCGAGCGTTCCGGCAATGAGGGCCTCGACGCAGGCATCGCAGCTGCCCTGGGCGCCCGCATAGACGGTGATGCCGGCCTGGGTGAGCGCGTTGATGGCGCCGCCGCCGATACCGCCGCAGATGAGCGCGTCGATGCCACCGTTGGCAAGCAGGCCCGCCAGGGCGCCGTGACCGGTGCCGCCGGTGCCTACGACCTGCTCGTTGAGCACCTTGCCATCCTGGATGTCGTAGATCTTGAACTGTTCGCTGCGGCCAAAGTGCATAAAGATGTTGCCGTTGTCGTACGTCGTTGCCACCCTCATGGTGCCGACCTCCTTTGCTGGCCATGCGGCCGTCGTCGTGGTGATGGGGGAGTATGCGATATTGCCGCCCTCGATACTGAGCGCCCGCCCGTTGACCAGCGCGTTTGCCACCTTGCGATGCGCGCGGCTGCAGATTGACGCCACCGTGGCGCGGGCAATGCCCATGCACTGGGCGACTTTCTCCTGATTGAGGCCTTCCAGGTCGCATAGGCGCAGGACCTCCAGTTCGTCGACCGTCATGTCGATGGCATCTCCGCTGGCAAGGCCGTCGGGGGTAAAGCCGCGATATTCGGGGATGATCCCAACACGGCGTAATTTTTCGCGTCTTCCTGCCATACACTCTCCAAATCTGACATATGTCAACAATAGAATAGCGAACGTGCGGATTTTCGCAAGGAATTTCTGGCATATGTCAGAAAATGAGGGCTTATGTTTGGGCTGTGGGGCCGCGCGTGCCTGGGCTACAATGAATCTCGCTTGTAGGCGACTGACAGGAGGGTCAATGAGCAAGGCTGATCAACAGTTTGTAGCCATGTGCCGCGATATTCTGGACCATGGCACCACCACCGAGGGCCAAAAGGTCCGTCCGGTGTGGGAGGACGGCACCCCTGCCTATACCATTAAAAACTTTGGCGTTACGGCACGCTACGACCTGCGTGAGGAGTTCCCCGCGCTTACCCTGCGCCGCACGGCGCTTAAGTCTGCGATGGACGAGATCCTGTGGATCTATCAAAAGAAGTCCAATAACGTCCATGACCTCAACAGCCATATTTGGGATGAGTGGGCCGATGAGACCGGCTCCATCGGCAAGGCCTACGGGTACCAGATTGGTCAGAAGAGCCATTATGCCGAGGGCGATTTCGACCAGATGGACCGCGTTCTGTACGACCTTAAGAACACGCCGTACAGCCGCCGCATTATGACGAATACCTATGTGTTTAGCGACCTGTCCGAGATGCACCTGTATCCGTGCGCCTACAGCGTGACCTATAACGTGACGCAGCGCCCGCAGGATGATAAACCGACGCTCAACATGATTCTCAACCAGCGCAGCCAGGACATTTTGGCCGCGAACAACTGGAATGTGTGCCAGTACGCCATCTTGCTGATGATGGTCGCGCAATCGGTCGATATGATTCCCGGTGAGCTGTTGCATGTGATTGCCGATGCCCACATTTACGACCGTCATGTCGATATCGTCCGTGAACTTATCGAACGTCCGCAGTTTGCGGCGCCCAAGGTAACGCTTAACCCCGACGTGCACGATTTCTATGCGTTTACGACCGATGACCTCATCGTGGAGGGCTACGAGCACGGCCCGCAGGTCAAGAACATTCCCATTGCAGTGTAGGTGGCGCTCATGACGTGTAAGCTATCTGCTATCGTCGCCGTGTGTGACGACTGGGGCATTGGGTGCGAGGGCGACATGGTGGTGTCCAATCGCGCCGACATGCGCCATTTTGTGGCGTGCACCAAAGGTTGCCCGGTTATTATGGGGCGCAAGACCCTGCTGAGTTTTCCCGGCGGGCGTCCGCTCAAGAACCGTCGCAATATCGTGCTCACCCGCGACGAGAGCTTTGCTCCCGAGGGCGTCGACGCGGTGCATAGTATCGACGAGGCGCTCGCCGCGGTTGCCGATGAGCCCGTTGCGTGGGTGATCGGCGGCGGCGATGTCTATCGGCAATTTTTGCCGTACTGCGTGGAGGCCGAGGTCACGCATGACCACTGCGTCCATCCCGTGGACACGTATTTTCCCAATTTGGATGCCGATCCTGCATGGGAAGTTTCGCGGGCTGGCGGGGTTGCCACGATTGCCGCGGGTGAGGGCGACGAAGGTGTCGATTATGAGTTCGTGACGTATCGTCGCGTTGGGGCGTAAATCGCCTGGCGCGAACGGTATCATCGGGTTGATTGAATGCATGGGGCGGCGCTTAGCGTCGCCTCGTTTGGTATAGATGTGCTGTAAAGAAGGGTGCGGGCAGGCTGCTATGACTGATGCCGTTGAGGTTCTGCGAATTGATTCGCTCGAGGACGAGCGGCTCGATGCCTACGTGCGACTGACCGAGCGCGAGCTGCGCTGCGTGTTGGAGCCGCAAAAGGGCATCTTTATCGCCGAGAGTGCCAAGGTTATTGAGCGCGCGGTCCGTGCCGGATACCAGCCGGTGAGCTTTCTTTTGGGCGAACGCTGGCTCGATCAGATGATGCCGCTGTTTGAGCGCCTGGTTGCGCGCGAGGGCGCAGGTCCGGTTCCTGTGTTCGTGGCCTCCATGGAGCTCATGGAGCAGTTGACGGGCTTTAACGTGACGCGCGGTGCACTCGCGGCGTTTCGTCGCCCGCGGCAGATTCCGGTTGATGAGTTTCTCGACGGCGTCGTAAAAGCTGCGGGGGAGCGTCCGGTGCGCGTGTGCGTGCTCGAGGGTATTGTCGACCATACTAATGTGGGTGCGATTTTCCGCTCGGCGGCTGCGTTGAACGTTGACGGTATTTTGGTCAGCCCTACGTGCTGCGACCCGCTGTACCGTCGCTCGGCCCGCGTGAGCATGGGCACGGTGTTTCAGGTGCCGTGGACGCGCATTGGCAGCGAGGCTCGTGTGTGGCCGCACGATGGCCTGGCGGCACTGCACGAAGCCGGTTTTTCCTGTGCTGCCATGGCATTGACGGACGATTCCGTATCGCTGGACGATCCCGTGCTGCAGGAGATTGACCGCCTGGCAATCTTTATGGGTACCGAGGGTGCCGGCCTGGGTGCCAAGACTATCGCGGGCTGCGACCGGGCCGTGCGCATTCCGATGGCGCACGGGGTCGATTCGCTTAACGTGGCAGCGGCGAGTGCCGTCGCCTTTTGGCAGCTGTGCCCGCACGTGAGCAACGAGTATCACTACCAGCCGGGGCTGTATCACTAGGCAGATAGTTCGCACCGGGCTCTTATTCGGGGTGTTTCGGTCGACGCCGGTCGGTGCTAAGCTGGTATTGGCGTTGGCCTTAATTTGCTGTTTTGTCGGTTGACGTGCGCTTTTGGGGAGGGCGTGTGGCTAAGAAATCTACGGCTATCGATGTAACGCAGGGTGTTATTTGGCAGCAGCTGCTTTCGCTGTGCGTTCCCATCTTTTTTAGTTCGTTTTTTCAGCAGGCCTACACGCTCATCGGTACGTATATCGTCGGCCAGTTTGGCGGCAAACTCGCACTGGGTGGCATTCAAGCCACGATGGTGCTTACCGAGCTCTGCATTGGCTTTTGCGTTGGTGTTGGCGCCGGCTGCGCGGTCATTACCGGTCAGTATTTTGGCCAGCACGATGATGAGCGGCTGAGTCGTTCGGTCCATACGGCCATGACGCTCGCGTTGGTGGGCGGTATCGTTTTCTCGATTCTTGGCATAGTGTTCGTTGAGCCCATGCTGGTGCTTATGAACACGCCGCATGAACTGTTGGCCGAGGGCGTGGCATATGCTCGTTGCTATTTTGCCGCCATGGTTGCGGCGCTGCTGCTCAATATGGGAACGGCACTGCTGCGCGCCGTGGGCGACACGCGCGGGCCTGCTGTGATTATCGCTTCCGGCTGCCTTGTTAATGCGGTGCTGGATGTCATCTTCGTTGCCGTGCTTCATATGGAGGCTCTGGGCTGCGGTATCGCGGTGGCACTGACCATTTGCTCTAACGCCACGATGATCGTGATTCGTATGATGCACGCACCGGGTGCGTGGCGGCTTTCACTGTCCAAACTCGGCATTGATCCTGGCATTTGTAAGAGCATGATCTCGTGTGGTCTGCCGCTTGGCTTTCAGTCTGCTGCGTATTCGATTTCCAACGTTTTGATTCAGGTGTCGGTCAATTCGTTTGGTGCCGATGTCACCACGGCGTGGGGTCTTTCGGGCCGCTTGGATGGCATCGTCTGGATGGTTACCGAGGCGCTTGGCGTGTCGATCACCACGTTCTCGGCACAGAACTTTGGCGCGCGCAACTACGAGCGCATGCGCAAGGGCTACCATACGTCGCTCGTGCTGTCGTTTATGCTCATTGGCGGCCTGTCTGCCGTGCTGCTGGTATTCTCGGGTCCGTTGTCGCGTCTGTTTGTCGACGATGCTTCGATTTCGGCGTATACCACGACGATTCTTCATTTCATTGCGCCGTTCTACGCGATTTTCTCGATTATCGAGAACGCGTCGGGCTCCATTCGTGGTGCCGGCGTGAGCTTGCAGCCCATGCTGCTCACGATTTTTGGCACCGTCGTGCTCAGGGTGATCTGGGTGTTTGCGATTATGCCGTTCGATCCGTCGCTTGAGCACCTGCTGCTGGTCTACCCTGTAACCTGGCTCATCACCGCCACGATGTTCACCATCTACCACCATAGCGGCAACTGGCTCGGCCGCGCCACCGCCTAATGATCCGTATGAGACGGAGGAAAACGGATCATTTCTCTCCGTCTTGATGTCGATGATCCGTTTTCCTCCGTCCCCTTTGGATCAATTAGTATTCGATGCCTTGACGGGCTAGGAGGCCTTCGTCGAAGTAGTGTTTGACGGGGCGCATTTCGGTGACTAGGTCGGCGAGGTCCGCGAGAGGCAGCAGCCCGCGGCCGGTGAGCACGAGCTCCGTGGTGGCAGGCTTCAGCGCGATCAGTCCCTCCACATCCTCGCGCGTCACGAATCCGCGGCGCATCGCTTCGCCGAGTTCGTCCAAAATCAGAACGTCGACCTGTGATATCTGCTCGCGTGCGAGCTCCATGATCTGCTCGGCGCAGGCCTCGGGTGTGTCGCGATCGGCCTGTACAATGCGCAGTCCCAGGCGCGGCGCGGCGTCGTGCTCGGCGCAGTGCAGCTTCTTGGCAAACTGCAGCATGAGTACGTCGAGCCCATAACCTTTGGCGCGCATCGCCAATCCCAGCGCAGCCGTGGTTTTGCCCTTGCCGTCGCCCGTATAGATCTGAACCTTGCCGACTTCAAGTGATGCCATCTCTGTCCTTTCGTGCCCGGCGTCGGTTTATCGCCGTCCGGGTTGGGTATTCTAGTTAGCATTATCAACCCCAGTAGATGGAGTTCAAGCAGATGGAGATGGATGACAACAAACGTAGACGGAATATGATCCTCTACGTGCTCATCGCCTTCGTCGTCTACCTCGTGCTCTCGACCGTTCTGTTCCCCAACATCGGTCACACGCAGCAGATTACGAAGACCGATTACTCGACGTTTGTCAAAGCGCTCGATAAGAAGAGCGTTGACAAGGTTGAGTACAACACGGACGATTACACGATTTATTACACCAAGAAGGGCGAGGACGAGAACATCGCCTACAAGACGACCGGTGTGCCGAATGATGCGGGCTTTACCGATCGCGTGCTTGAATCTGGCGCCTCGCTTGAGTCGGTCGTTCCCGATAAGAACTCGGGTCTGATGACCTACTACCTGCTCACCCTCATTCTTCCCATGGCGATTTTCTTCCTCATCGGCTGGTGGCTCAACCGCCGTATGAAGAAGGCCATGGGCGAAGACGGTCCGTCGATGAACTTTGGCGGTGGTGGCTTTGGCGGCGGCGGACTGGGTAAGTCCGGCGCTCGCGTTATCGCCTCCAAAGATGTGGGCGTGACCTTTAAGGATGTTGCAGGCCAGGAAGAGGCCAAGGAATCCCTTAAGGAGGTCGTCGACTTTCTGGAGAAGCCGCAGCGCTACGAGGAAATTGGCGCCAAGCTGCCGCGCGGTGCCCTCCTTGTCGGCCCTCCGGGTACCGGTAAAACCCTGCTCGCCAAGGCCGTTGCCGGTGAGGCGGGCGTTCCGTTCTTTAGCATTTCGGGTTCTGAGTTCGTCGAGATGTTCGTCGGCCGCGGTGCCGCCAAGGTTCGTGACCTGTTTAAGCAGGCCAAGGAAAAGGCCCCGTGTATCGTCTTTATCGATGAGATCGATACCATCGGCAAGAAGCGCGATGGCGGCGGCTTTAGTGGCAACGACGAGCGCGAGCAGACGCTCAACCAGCTGCTGACCGAGATGGACGGCTTCGATAACCACAAGGGCATCGTCGTCCTCGCTGCGACCAACCGTCCCGACAGCCTCGATCCCGCCCTGCTGCGCCCCGGTCGTTTTGACCGCCGCATTCCCGTTGAGCTGCCCGACCTGACTGGCCGCAAGAACATCCTCGAGCTGCATGCCAAGAGCGTGAAGACGCAGCCGCCGATCGACTTGACTGCGATTGCCCGCGCCACGCCCGGTGCCTCGGGCGCCGACCTTGCCAATATCATCAACGAGGGTGCCCTGCGCGCTGTTCGCGAAGGCCGCAAGCGCGCGACCCAGGACGACTTCGAGGAGTCGGTGGAGGTCGTCATTGCCGGCCAGCAGCGTAAGTCCACGGTGCTTTCCGACCACGAGAAGCAGGTCGTTTCCTACCACGAGATCGGTCATGCCATCGTCGCTGCCCGCCAAAAGGGTTCCGCGCCGGTTACCAAGATCACCATCGTGCCGCGCACGAGCGGCGCTCTGGGCTACACCATGCAGGTCGAGGAGGACGAGCGCTTCCTGACCACGCGCCAGGAGGTCCTGGACAAGCTCGCCGTCTACTGCGGTGGCCGCGCGGCCGAGGAGCTCATCTTTGGCGAGATGACGACCGGCGCCGCCAACGATATCGAGCAGGCCACCAAACTCGCCCGTAACATGGTGACGCGCTTTGGTATGTCCGATGAGTTTGGCATGATGGCGCTCGGTACCGTCCAGAACGCGTACCTCAACCAGGATACGTCGCTCACCTGCGCCCCCGGTACGGCCGAGCGCGTGGACGCGATTGTCGCCAAGCTGATCGAGGACGCGCACGACCGCGCCCTGCAGATCCTGAAGGAGAACAAGTTCAAGCTCCATGAGCTGGCTCGTTATCTGTACAAGAAGGAGACGATCACGGGCGAGGAGTTCATGAACCTCCTCACACGCGAAAATCCGCTGATGCCAAAGCAACAGTAACGTTGCGTTCGGGACAGTAAATATCGACGCCCCATTTGAGTGCCTATCTCAAATGGGGCGTTTTGCTTAGGAGGGATGCACATGAAGATCGTGGTGAGCGCCTGCTTGATGGGCGAGAGCTGCAAGTATAACGGTCTCGATAATTACCATCGCGAGCTGGTCGAGGCCTGCGAGCGTACGGGGACCGAGGTCCTCTTGGTGTGCCCTGAGGTCTTTGGGGGTCTGCCCACGCCGCGCAAGCCGTCCGAGATTGTGAACGGCGAGGTTCGTACCTGCGAGGGCGTGTCCGTTGACCGGGAATTCCGCCTGGGCGCTCAACGTGCGCTCGATATGTGTGAGCAGGCGGGCGGTCCGGAAGAGATCGCCGCGTGTGTCTTGCAGGACCGCAGTCCCTCGTGTGGTGCAGGGCGCATCTACGACGGAACATTCAGCGGCACCCTCACAGCGGGTAATGGTGTTTTTGTCGATCTGCTGCTGCGTCACGGGTACCGCGTGATTCCGGCTAGCGAGTTCGATCCCAGCATGCTGGAACATTGTCCACAGCACTCGAATCCAACACTTCCTCACGGGTGACCGTTTTGGCATCATCCGTGAAGTTGATATTGAGTACGACCCGGTCATCAAAGACGTAGACCGAGTTGACAGGTGCCGTACCCAGGCAGTCCCTCCCCGCGGTCCTCGCGCAGGAACGCGTACAAGGCCCTCCCGTCTCTTGCGCCCCTCCTGCCCCAAACCCTGCTAGGAACGAGTGCAGCAAACTGGAATTTTAAATTAGTCTTTGCAAATAACCTTTGAACCTTCACCATCAATTACAATTCCCTGACGATTGTTAATTGGGCATAGATTCAAATCCGAAAACTCAGTCATTATTTTCTCGGTAACTTTCTTAAATGGTGCTGTAAGAAAATGCGGAAGAACATAGAAATCAATCAAATTAAGCCCTGCATCATCTTCTTGTGAGTAGTCCTCCGGCTTTTCATCCATTTGCTCGATATATTGGATGCTTGGAGCGCATACAATCGCACCTGCCGATTCACCAATCATCAGTTTTCCCTTTGCCAATTCTTTCTTCAACAGCTCATCCGTTCCCGTTTTACGGAGCTGGTCTATAAGGAAAAAAGAATTTCCGCCGGTAAAATAGATCACATCCGCATCTTC